>JAJOJU010000020.1 GCA_021208265.1 Alphaproteobacteria bacterium
GACGGATCTTGATACTCTGGTTCAAGAGATGGTTGAGGCTGACCTCAAACTCGTTAAATATGAAATGTCCAATGTTTAGGAAGATATATGCAACCGCAAATAAATGAGGATCTGGAAAAGCAGCTTTTGGCAAGTGAAGCCACGCTGAAGCATATCAAAGAATTTCTGGATCCTGAAAAAATTGCTGTTGATGTGGGCGGTTACGTGGGCACGTATTCCACGTTTTTTGCTATGCATTCCCAAAAAGTTTATGTCTTTGAACCCGTTCAACAGCTGGCGCAGCAGATTAAGAACAAGTTGCGTGACAAGGTTGAGGTACAGGCTTGCGCTTTGAGCGATGTCAGCGGAGAAGTGTTGAAATTCTATGTGCCGCAATCCATGGGCAAATATGTGCTTTCCCGTTGCTCACTCAATGCAACGGCGAACCCGGGTTTGGAGCAGGTTGAGGTACAGGTGCCTGTTAAAAGGCTGGATGATTATAATCTGGAGAATGTTTCGATCCTGAAGATTGATGTGGAGGGCGCCGAATGGGGTGTTCTCAAGGGTGCTTTAGAGACAATCAAGAAGAGCCATCCGGCTTTAGTCGTTGAAATCGAAGAGCGCCAGCATCCGGGCCAGTCTATGGATATTGTTAACTGGGTGCGCGATTTGGGCTATGAGGCTTTCATTGTGCATGATGTGGAAGACCGCCTTATGCCTGTTGAGGACCTGGATTTTAAGGTCCATCAGGACCCTAAAAATCTGAAAGATCCCTTCGGCCCTATGAAGGGTATTTATCTCAATAATTTCGTATTCAAGCCAATCAAAAAATAATCATATATAAAAAAACACGAATAAATAAGAGCCGTGAAAGACGTCCTGTCCTTCACGGCTCTTTTGGGTTTGGGGGGTCCACGAGGATATCACCCCTTAAAAGGGTACTAGGCTCTGGGGGTTAGGGATATATAGCGAGAGGGTAGGCTCGCTATGCCCAGAACCCAGCACCCCTTAACTCTTATTACCTCAGTCTCAGAAGCTCCTCTGTCATCTGGTCAACCGTGCTGATGATCTTGGATCCGGCAGAGAAAGCCCGCTGGGATACGATCAGCTTGGCAAATTCATCCGCCAGGTCGACGTTGGAGTTTTCCAGTGTCGAGGGTTCCACGAAACCCGCACCGCCGGTACCGGCTTCACGCAAGTTTTCTTCGCCTGATTCTTCGGTTTCGGTGTAGGCCGTACCGGATACTTCCTGCAGGCCGTTCTGGTTGGCGAATGTTACCAAGGGAAGTTTATACAGGCGGGATGATGCACCGTTCGAGAAACGGGCGATCACGAAGCCTTCACGGTCAAGTTCGATCCCGGTTCTAAGACCCAGCTCGGCACCGTTCTGGTCAGAGAACAGCACGGTATAGTCTGAGTTGAACTGCGAGAAGCGGGACACATCGATGCTGATCGTCTGCAGGGATGAGCCGTTACCCCAGTCAACGCCGCCTGTGGAGCCGCCGAGTTCGATATCGACATTCCCTTCCGCATCTTCCAGAGCGTTGATCGTACCGTCGGAATTAAAGTTGACGATACCGCGGGTCAGCTCGTTATTCAGCGGATCGCGGATCACAATCTGCCACCAGCCGCGGGCGTTGTAATTGGCATCGCCGTAATAGTTCTGGAAGGCGGGGAATTCTTCACCGCTATAGGACGGGTTATCCGCCGGGCCGCCGTTGGAGTAGGTCGTGCTGTCGAGGTCGTCGGACACGACTGTTAAAGTGTTGGGTGTCGCTACGTTGGCGTCTTCATCGGAAACGGCAAAACCCAGATCGGCAAGAGCTGTTTGTCCCACACCGCCCTCCGATATAATGAGAGTATTGGCGGCGCCGGACCGGAATTCGGTGCGCTGGATCACCAGCTCACCGGCATTGCCGATAAAGGCCTCCACTTCATCAGCAGGGACTGCGGCGGCAAAGTCGGTGTTGATAGCGCTGATCAGTTCGCCGATGGTTTGGATAGCGCCTGCAGGGGCTACGCCTACGCCATCCCACACTTCATAGGTGAAGGGACCTGCGTTTTCGCTTTCCACCGTGAACTGATGTCCGTTGGTCAGGGCCAGATCACCCACCAGCGTATCTGTAGCTGAGAAGTTGGTGGTGCCTGAGGCGGCTGTTGCCATCGGCCCATAGGTTTTGATGTATTCAAACGTGATGGGCTGGGCGCTCCCCAATGAATCGTACACCGTCAGACCCCGCTGGAAGTCAACTGTGCCCGTAAGCGCGCCTGTCAGGGTTTGGTCAAGTTCGGATGCATCAAGGTTGATGGCCAGCTCGGCTGTCGTGGTCGGGCGTGTCAAACCGCCGAGGAAGGCAACGTCCACCGGTACCAGAGATGTCAAATCCCCCTGGTTGGCAGGCAGGTCGCCGTTCACATCGATGGGCCAACCATAGAGATAGAAGCCCGCGGAGTTTCTCAAGAAACCTTGCGCATCTTCCGAGAACTGACCGTTCCGTGTGTAGAGGAATTCCGTCAGCGCCGAGTCATCGCCGTCACGTTTTACGGCGAAGAAACCGTTACCGGAAATCGCGGCATCCGTTGAGGATGAGGATTGTGAGATCGAGCCCTGCTGGTCAACGCGCTGGATACGGTTGGCAACAACGGTACCGGGTGAGTAGCGGGAAGAGCGGCCTTCTGTCGTCACCAGCGAGTTAAAGCTGGCTTCCGAGCGTTTAAAGCCGGTGGTGTTGACGTTGGCGATGTTGTTGGAAATCATCGCTGTGGCCTGGGACTGTGCTCCCAGAGCCGACACGCCTGTAAACAAAGATCCGAAAAGTCCCATGGTTAGTCTCCTTTGTTAATGAACTGTTTTGTTGGTTGTGTGGCGGTTAAAGGTTCTTGGTTGAATTGAAATTGTATGGTCATCAGCTGGCCTCCTCCGGCGGGGCAGGTTCAATGGTTTTGACCTGCTTGATCTTGTTAAGAGGAACGCTGGTATCGTTGACTTCAATGGCGACCGAACTGCCGGACGACAGAACGCTCTGGCCGATACCAACGAAAGATGCGCTGGCATCGATTTTTTCGCCATCAAGATCGGACACATTAAGCTTCACGATGTACTGTCCGGCGGCGGCTTTGCTGCCGTCCGTTTCATAGCCGTTCCAGATAAAGCCGCGTGTGCCGCTGTTATCCGCGATGTCTTTATCTTCGAAAATGACTTGCCCTTGTTTGTTCAGAATTTGGAATGTGCCCTGATTGGCGCCGTCAGCGATATCAAGGGTCATCTGAACGGGAGTTGCGCCGTCATATTTGAACTGTTCGCTGCTATAGGTGATTTCCTTGCCGATATAGTTAAGGCCGTTGGTCAGCGCTGTTCCGTTTTTGCTGTTCGCGTCATCGTTGACGTTAATGATACTGCCGATATTTACGGCGCGCTTGCCAACGATCAGGTAAATCTGACCGCCCTGACTTTCGACACCGCCAACCTTGCCGGAAACAACAACTGTGCTTTCAACGCCTGTGCCGTTGGAGCTTAAGGCATCGATCTTGACGTCATAGGTTCCGGCAGGGGCTTTCAGGCCGTTGGTCATGGTGCCGTCCCAGAAGAATTCGTTCGAGCCGGGGCTGGTTGTACCAGTTGTCTGATAAACCAGATCACCCGCTTCGTTGTAGATACTGATCTTGGAGCTGGCAGCTTCACCGTCAAAGGCATAGGCAATGCGGTTGGTACTGGAGCCGTCATAGGCGAATTCATTGCTGATATAGTTGATATTGAGGCCCACATAGCCGAGCGCCGTGCTGAATGCGCCCGAAAGCTCAAGCGCCACCAGATCGTCAAGTTTCTGGTTGGTATTGATTTGCTGTTCCACACCGGCGAAGGCCACAAGCTGGTTAGTAAATTCGGTCGTATCCATCGGCGAGAGCGGATCCTGATTTTGCAGCTGTGTCGTCAGCAGAACCAGAAAGTCGTCAAAATCCTCCGCCAGCCGCACCGTGCTGGTGTTGGTTTGCTGCGCGCCTGCGGCGGCGCTCTGGAATGTTACGTCGGATACCATCGTTTTATACTTTCGTTTCCGTTCCTAAAATCCTGTTTTCCTTAGGCCATGATGTTGTAGCGCATATGGCCGGTTTCATTGTCCACGGCCCAATTCACCGTGGTTTGGACAATCATTTCATCATCAGCGTCACTGCCTGAATTGCCGTTGTTGCCGTGCTGCCCGTTATTCTGTCCGTCCTCACGTCCGAAGCTGTGACCTTCTTTTGCGAGTTCGAAGGAAAGCCCGCCTTCGCTGCTATCCAGTCCAGCATCATGCAAGGCGCGTTCCAAAACACCGGAATCGCGTTGCAGCATCGCGTGGGTTTCCGGTTTTTCCACAGTTAAAACGGCTTTGATTTTGCTGTTTTTCTCAAAGCTCATCTTGATTTCCACGCGGCCCAGCTCCGGCGGGTCGAGGTGAAGAGTCACCGTGCGCGTTTCGCCAGCTGTTCCTGCTTTTTGCAGAGAGGCTGCGACCATTTGCGTACCGGGATGGGCAAAGATTGCCTGCGGGGCGTGCGTTAACAAGGCAGAAGATGCCCCTTGCGTTACGGCTGAAAAGCTGGAGAGCGACAGGCCGTATTCAGCACCGCTAACAGGTGATGCCGAGGAATAAAGCCCGGATGTAAAATCGCTGCTGTAAAGGAAGGGCAGGGAAGCTTTAAGTGTACTGAGATTAGGCGTGGCCCCGGCCTGATTTTGTGGTTTGGCGGCGGCTATTTCTATGCCGTTTTCTTTGCCCTTTGTGCCATCCGTTTTGATGCTGCCTTCGATATTCATGGCTTCATCGGTGCCTTCGCTGCCGAGATGCTGGAATACCCCCCATTTCGCTGTTTGGGCGGCCTGCGTTTGTGCCTGCGGTTGGCTTGCCGGTTGTTGATTATTGTTATTTGCTGCCGCTGTTATTTGCGGTTGCTGCGGCGTTTGATCGGTATCGGTATTCGCATCGGTATCTTCACTGCCACCCACCATCAGGTCATTCAGTTTGGAGGCAAGCTCATCACTCGGCTCCGCCCCTTCTGGGATGTCAATCGCGGGTTTGGCGGGGGTGATTGTGACGGAACCCGCGCCGCGCACGGTGGCATCAGGTTTGGCCTGCGGCGGCAGGATATTGATCAGTCCCGCAAAAATCCCGGCAAACTCTTCAGCTTCGGTTTTGTCGTTGTCGGGCTTGAGACCGTTCAGAAGATCATCGACCTTTTGTTGCAGGGATGTAATTTGCTCCGGCGTGATATTCGTGCCGATCAGCGCGGCAGGGTCTTTTTCCACCAGCGTTTCCAGCTTTTGCAAAATGCGCTGAAGGTTGTTCAGAGCCGGGCGAAAATCAGCCTCGCTCGTGATAATGGCTGATTGAAGCGAGGGGGATGCTGCGCCTTCCGGCATGCCGGGCGGTTCCACCGTCAGCAGTAATTCATCTTCGATCAGCTGGTTGAGGGCCAGAACATCCTGCGCGGTGGGGTTCTCGATCTTGCTCAGCTCTTCGCGGGTATAGGCGCTGTTGGCAAGGGCTTCCAGGATGTTCATATTGGTCTGTTCATCCCACAATCCATCGGAAGATGTCAGCTGACTATTGTCGGTTTGCGGCGTTTGCAGGGCATTCAGTTTCATATCGATCGTTTTTTCAGCTTGCGCTAAAAACAGGTCGAAGAAAGCAAGACCGTCTTGCGTGATCACGCCTCCGGCTACTTTGCCGCCCAGCATGGCAGATTTACTGCCCGTGCTTGCGGCAGCTTGCCCTGTTATTTGCGTTGCGAAAAAGCTGTCGATTGTCATCTTAGGTGGCCCTTATGCGGTTTCGATCATGCCTGTGGAGACCATTTTGCGATCGTCATGTGTGACTTTTCCGGTTTCGCCGTAGCTGTGTGTCCGGTATTTGTTAGCTTCTGTCATAGCGGCGCTACGGATTTTTTCACCTAGACGCCCCATGGTTTTATTCATGCGGTCAAGCCCTTCCAGATTGCGTTCGAACAGGGCGGAGAAATCTTTCTGGATATCGCGCAGCATGGTTTTGAGGGCAGGGCTTGCTGTTTTCAGGTCATCCTTACGGGCCATCAGCTGTTCGATACCGTCCTGATAATTCTGGGCGACTGTAAACTTTTCTTCCTGCATCGCCATGAAGGCTGTGCCATCGGCATTTTCCAGCGCGGCTGTTTCGCGGTCATAAACATCCTTCAGGTGACGAATGGTCAGGACCATTTGTTCCAGCGCCTTGTCCGGGTCGGCGGGCAGGGTGAAAGAGGGTATTTGCTGTTCGGTTATGTGCGTATCTGTTGTCATGGTGTTCTACCCTTGAAATTCTACGGGGGCTTTCTGGGAGAGTTCCTGCGCGGTAAACAGCGTGGATTTAGTCGCCTGATAGGCATAACCCTGCACGCGTTTTACGGCTTTGTTATTGTCGTGAAAAACATCGGCCAGTTCCTTTTGCAGCATGTCGAGGCGGTCGAGCAGGGCGCCGTCGATGCCGCGGAAATCTTCCATGCGCTTGCGGAATTCGCGCGACATTTCAACATAACGTTCCGCCAGCTGGTTTTTTTTCATCCTGCATGATGGCAAAGTTCATCAGGTCGTTTGTCGCCAGCGACTGGGCCTCGCGATGGGCAAGATTTACCAGGCGGCGGGTAATTTTGATCAGGTCCTGCATGGCGGCCTCCGGCTTGTCGGAAAGCAGCGGGGCGGCGGTTACGTTGGTCTCTGTGGTCTGGCTCATGCTTTTTGCTCCTCTTGCATTTTGATCAGTTCGTTTTTCACTGCATCTGCTATGCCAATTTTTCCTGTGCTGGCAGTCAGCTTGCCGTATTCCTGTAAAAGCAGGCTGCGGAAGACCTCCTCACCCTTGCCGCCGCCGAACAACCCATCGGTTTTCAATTCTTCAAACATCGGCTTCATCATTTCGGCGATGAAGACGGCTTCGAATTCCTGCGAGGCATCGGCAATTTTTTCCAACTGCCGTGAAGCCTTTAGCTTCTTCACGTTATCCGTGCTTTGGCTTTCTGTGGCCTTCAGTAAAGCGAGAGTGGTGTCGGGGGTGGTGAGTGTGCCGGTCATCAGATCACCTCAATCTCAGCCTGCAGAGCGCCGGAGGCCTTGATGGCTTGCAGGATGGTTATGATATCGCGCGGCTGCATGCCAAGGCTGTTAAGCCCGGTGACAAGATCTTGCAGTGTCACGCCGGTTTCCAGCGGTGCCAACCGGACATCGCCGCCTTGGTTAACCGATACATCTGTTCGTGGCACCACCACGGTCTCGCCACCTTCTGCGAACGGATTGGCTTGCGATACCTGCGGGGTTTCCGTGATTTTGATGGTCAGATTGCTCTGCGCAATCGCCACATCGCTGATCCGGACATCGGCGCCCATGACGATCACGCCGGATGTTTCGCTGATAACAATCTTGGCGGGTTGATCAGGTTGCACAGGCAGCTGTTCGATATCGGTAATGAGCTCCACGATGGAGCCCGGATAATTTTGGGGGCGCTTTACTGTGACGCTGGCGGAATTATCGGCACTGGCAACATCGCCTGACAGGAAGCCGTTAATGGCAAGCGCAATGCGGCGGGCTGTTGTGAAGTCAGGATTGCGCAGCGCCAGACGCACCTGCTGCAGATCAGAAAGCTTGAATTCAATCTCGCGCTCAACAATACCACCGCCCGGAATGCGCCCGGATGTGGGGATGTTTTGCGTGACAGTGGCGGCTTGTCCTTCTGTGGTGAAGCCGGAGATTAAGACTTCCCCTTGCGCCACAGCATATACGCCGCCATCAGCTGCCATCAGCGGGGTGACTAACAGCGTACCGCCTTGCAGGCTGGTTGCGGTGCCGAGCGTGGAAACCTTTACATCAATCCGGGAACCCTGATTGGTAAAGGGGGGCAGTGTGGCAGTTACCATCACGGCGGCTACGTTACCGGTTTTGAGGTTCTGACCGCGCACATTAACGCCGAGGCGCTCTAACATCGCGATCAAAGATTGCTGCGTGAAGGGGGAGTTCTGGATAGAATCTCCCGTGCCGTTCAAACCAACCACCAGACCGTAACCGATTAACTGGTTGTCGCGAACGCTTTCAATTTCAACAATGTCTTTAATACGTGATGTTTTGGCATGCGCGATGGCGGCAAAACACATTGTAAACATTATCGCAATGAGGAAAAAAGTTCCGGTCACCCATTTTGGTCTTTGCGCATAGGTAGGCTTTGGAGAGAAAAAAGCCATGTCGGAGGAAGGTGACCGGACTCCTAAAAAACCGTGATAAAACGGGCGGAATTCATAGAGTCCGTTCTTTTTAAATCTGCCGTTTTGTTTCATCGTGCGTATCATCGCTTTACCCTTTTTTGTAGGGGCGCAAAGGCCCTTGCGTGATACACCTTGCGAAATTCATGCCAGAATTTGGAAGGTGTTTATGTGGAAACCGGGCATTGAGGGCCGCTGACCCGGCAAATCTTTCCTCTCTGCCTTGGCGGTAGAACGTGCTATAATGAAAAGAAAAGTCACATATAAACCGGAATCACTCATGAAAGTACAAGGACCAGGACGCACTCAAGGCTCGTCCGGGGTGAAAAAAACCGATAAAGCCAAAGGCGGGGATGAAGCCTTCGGCGATTTTATGGCGGACTCTGCCGGACAGGCTGCTGCTCCGACCACAACGCAATCTATTGCCAAGGTGGACGGTCTTTTGGCCGTGCAGGCGGCGGAAGACCCGACAGCGCGCGCTACGCGCAAGCGTGCCCGTCAGCGCTCGACAACTATTCTCGATGAATTGGAGAAAGTCCGTATGGCGATGCTAGCCGGTAATTTAACGGTGGGGCATATGATTGATATTGCCGATGTTGTGGCATCGCACCGCGACCGTATTTCCGATCCGCGCCTTACGGCCGTGATGGATGAGATTGATCTGCGCGCGCAGGTTGAACTTGCCAAAATGCGCGTCGCGCTGGACTCCGTTAAGTAGGCTCAAGCAATGTTTTCTGGCTCTGTGTCGCCGGGGTAAGCCAGCGGGGCGATAGTTCATTTTCCAGCGCTGCCAGGCTATGCGAAAACGCTTCCCGAAAGGGTCTGACACTATTTTGCGGCGTTCCCGCCAGCCATGACAATAAAAGCGTGCCGTTATTATCTGTGGGCTCATTTTTCTGCCCGCCCAGCAACAGTTGTGAGAATCCTTCAGCCACAACTTCCCGGCGGGCATATTGATCCTGTGTGATGTTGCCTTTTTCTTTTGCTATGAAATAGTTGAAATGAATACGTTCGCGGTTATTAAGGCCGGCGAGATCACGATGGTAGGCCGCTATAAAATCGGGTGAATCCGATAGACTTGTACCGGTATCCTCTCCGGTTTTCCGGTCTATGGCATGACCGATTTCATGCACGATCTGGTCTTCCGTGATCCAGGAACCGGGGCCTTGCTGGATAATGCCGCTGTCATCAATGTAGCTTTCAAAAAAGGCAACAACATGTTCGCCGCTCATGCAGGTGGCGCCGCGCAGTCTTTTATGACTGGTGCCGCTGGCGGAGGCAAAAGAGGCCGCCACCCTGGATGATGGCGCAAACAGGGTTTCAGCTTTGGGGGATAGCTGTATCTGCCATCCGTCCTCAGCCAGCGCTGATATGATAGGGGCAGGGACCCTGTGCAGGGCCGATCTGATATATTTCTTGAAGTTACGCGATACATTTTCACCCGATATAATCGGCAAATGTTTCATCGTTATCCCTGTTCTTTTTTATTTTTTTGTTTTATATTCTTCTTTCAACAATAGAGAGTAGTGCGCCCAGATGCCATATATTTTTGCTTGTCATCATTTTAACCCTTACGTATAGTCTCTCATCTTGAATTTTGTGTGATGGAAGGGAATCAGGCACCCATGTCGATAGCCAGCTCAGTAATAGTTTCTCCCGATTATGACCCGGAAAACGATACCGGGGGATTTCATGAACCCGGTCATGAAGGAATATTTCCGCCAGCAGTTAATCGCCTGGCGCGGCGAACTTCTCCGCGAATCGCAGGAAACAATCGCCAATACGCTCCAGACAACGGAATTGCAAAAGCCGGATCTGGCTGACCGCGCTTCTGCAGAGACAGACCATGCGCTGGAATTACGTACTCGCGACCGTGAACGCAAGCTGATCTCCAAGATCAACGAAGCCATTCAGCGCATCAATGATGATGAATACGGCTATTGCGAGGAAACCGGCGAGCCGATTTCCGTGGCCCGCCTGAAGGCCCGCCCAATTGCGACCTTAAGCCTTGAGGCGCAGGAGCGTCATGAGCGGATGGAGAAGACGCAGCGCGAGGATTAAAAACACGTTTGTTCTTTGCATTTTGTGTTTTATAAGCCCGTGAGTGATAAACTTTCCTACCGTCCGGATATAGACGGCTTGCGCGCTTTGGCTGTGCTGGCCGTCATTCTTTATCACCTCGACTTTTCTTTTATCAAAGGCGGGTTTGTTGGGGTTGATGTCTTTCTTGTTATCTCCGGCTTTTTGATTACTAAATTATGTCTGGGGCTGCCGTCTTTAACGCTCACAAGTTACACAGTGTTTATCTTGCGGCGGTTGAGGCGCCTGTTGCCGGGGATGGTTACCATTGTAGGGCTATCCTGCGCGGCGGCGTATTTCATCCTGCTGCCGGATGTCATGGCCAGCTTCGGCAAAAGCGTAGCGGCAGCGTTGTTATTTGTCAGCAACCTCATCTTTGCACGGGAAGCCGGGTATTTCGATATCGGTCACGACATGAAACCGCTTTTGCACACCTGGTCGCTGGGGGTGGAGATGCAGTTTTACCTGTTCTTCCCGCTTTTTATCTTTATCGCGCGGCGGTTTATGCCGCTTATCCCGGCGCTGGGGATGTTGGCGGGGCTTTCCTTTATCGCGGCGTTGATAATTGGTCATTATAACCCGGAGCTGAATTTTTATCTGATGCCGACCCGTTTGTGGGAATTTGCCTTCGGTGCGCTGGCAGCGCGGCCGGGCGGGGTGAAAATTCCGGGAAAATGGCAGGGTGTGGCCTCGTTAGGCGGTCTGCTGATTATGCTGGTCAGCTTTGTGGCGTTTGATAACGACACGCCGCATCCGGGGCGTGGGCATTGCTAAGCTGTTTGGCGGTGTATCTGGTGATTGCCGCACCGGAATTTAATGCGAAGCTGTTCACGAAATTTAAGCGGGTGGGCGATGCGCTCGCCTATACAGGCCGTATTTCCTACCACCTTTATTTGTTTCATTATCCGCTGATTGTGTTTTCGCTTTACGTCTTGCAGCGGGATATGACCTTGCTGGAAAAGCTGGCGGTTATTGCGCTGACATTTATTTTATCTGTTTTATCCTACAGCTTTATCGAACGCCCCATACGTAATTCCAAAGACGCAGGCTTCGTCAAAAAAATGGGGTTTGCGGGGCTACTGGCGGTTGTCGTTCTGTCAGGCTTTGGGGCTTACGCCTATACCAGCAAGGGGATAAAGGGCCGCTTCGAACAGCTGCCGGATGGATTGCTGGACGGTGTTTATGCGCATCTTCATCCGCGTCATGCGGAATGTATGGATCTGGATGTCGCGGGCTATCCGGATAACTTGTGTCGCATTGGCGATGAAAAAGCCGCGCCGGATATCATGCTCTGGGGTGATTCCCATGCGCTGATGTATATGCCGGTGCTGGAAGATATCGCGCGGGAAGAGGGACGCACTATTCTGGTTGCCGGGTATTCCAATTGCCCGCCCATACCGGGGCTGGTGTTTCATGAGCAAACGGGGCAGAAAAGCCGTGCCAACTGCCCGGCGCATAACAAGGCCGTTATGGATTATCTGGTGAATACGCCGGAGGTAAAAACGGTGGTGCTGGGCGGGTTCTGGCTACGGCGGATTTATCCTGATCCGGGGGTTAGATATCCGACTATCAAGCCGGATTACATTTTGGAGAAAGAAGCTGCTGATACCGATAAGGAGAGGGTAGAACAGTTTTTTGAAGCGCTTTCCCTTACCATACAAACCCTTCAGGATGTCGGAAAACATGTGGTGCTGATTGGCCCCATTCCGACCTATGATTTCAACGTGCCGCAGCGCCTTGGCCACGTGCTGTTGTATGGTAATAATAAAGCTATCGGAATAAGTGAGATGTTGTTCATGGTAAAGACAGCACTTGTTAAAATTCCGATGAGAGATATTGTTGCAGAAAATCAGATTTCATTCATCGACCCGCTCACCGCGCTATGCCATGATGGGTTTTGTTATGCCGCTGAAGATGATCAAACTTACTACGCAGACAAAAGCCACATGGAGCGTCAAACTACCATGCGGCTTAAGCCTGATTTTATAAGGGCTCTGTCTGAATAATCAGAACGGGAAGATGATATCGTAAAGCTGCTGCCCATAGCGGGGTTGCTGGACATCGGTAATCTGTCCTTCACCGCCATATGTGATGCGGGCTTCGGCAATTTTCTCATAAGAAATCGTGTTTTCGACCGAGATATCCTGCGGACGGATCACGCCATCGATTTGCAGTACACGCTTTTCGAAATTTACCAGAACTTCCTGACGGCCAAAAATCACCATGTTGCCGTTGGGCAGGATCTGGGAAATAAGGGCCGCCAGTTGTACCTCAATCTTTTCCTCACGATCGATAGTGCCGGAACCCACATGCGATGAATCGGCCCCGCCTTCAATCAGGTTTGTCGGGTCAACGGCTTCCGGCAGGATGCGGTTCAGGCTTTGTTCATAACCAAGAGCCGCTGCCAGATTAGCGCCTTCGCTGCTGGAGCGGGTACGTTCGCTTTCGTTATCCAGCTCGGCCTTGTCGGCGATTTCGATGACGACGGTGATGATATCGCCGACATCGCTGGCGCGCTGATCCTTGAAGAAGGTTTGGCGGTCAGACGCCCAGAGAGAATTGTTCTGCGCGATACTTTGCTTGGGCATCGGCATGGGCAGGCTGACGGGCTTATAGCCTTCCTGTGTGACCGGGTTGTTGATTTTTGTCATCTCCGGCGCCGCGCCGATATTGGCGATCCGGTCAGCTGCACCGCATCCTGTAAGAAGCAAGGTGGCAGCGATGCTGATGAGAAGTCTTTTATAAACCGTGTTCTGTTTCATGATGTTCTACCCTGTTTTGTTACTCCGTTAGCTTTTAAAAAGTTCTGATTTCCACTTCACCTTCCCCTGTGGCGATAGCCTCAAGCGAGCGGTTGGTGGAGACATTAACAACGCGCACGACATCCCCTTTCGCGCCGTTATCAAGAGCTTTACCCTGCGCCGTCAGTACCAGCGGTCCGCTGCGGTAAACCATGATGACACTTTTGCCGCGTTCGATAATTTGCGGTGCGGCAAGCTGATCATCGCTTAAGGGTGTGCCCGCGACGATTGTGCGGCGTGGGGTCATGCCGATGATGTTTTGCGTATCCAAAATCATTTTGGACGAAATCTGACGGCCCGGTACATCAACCACTTCAATGTCGCGCGCGCGGATGATGGCGCCATAATTCAGGCTTTCCTTCAATACGGGTACGGAAACGATTTGTTCGATGGAGCCGGAAATTTCGTTTCTTACAATTGGGTTTTGGGCTGTTGGCGCTGCAAGAGCTGCCTTGAAAATACCCTTTTCCAGATCGAAGCTTAAATCGGTGATATCGAAGCTGCCCGGTTGATCTTCCGGCAGGATCATATCGCCTGACCCGCCGGAGATAATCAGATCAAACTTACCTGGCATGCCCTTGTCGGCAATTGCTTTTTTAAGGACAGATTTAACGGTTTCCTCTTCGATCAAGGTCGCGGCACGGCGCAGCGATACGCTTTCCATTGCCGTTGTTGGGCGCCACGGCAGGTTAAGCGCCAGCGCCACTTTGGTCAGCGTGCGGGCGTCCAGCACCATTTCACTGCCGGGGCGGGGGGCGGGGCCGAGTACCTTTTCGGCATCGCGGGGCAGATCATAGAACAGATCGCCCAGCGTAATCACATCGCTTTTTACAATGCTGTTGGACTTTAAACCCATGGCGAAGGCCTGAGAGCTGACAACAAAAATGATCCAGAAAACACTGATGATAGTAAGCATTTGAATGATCGCACCAAAAGCCAGAACCTTGAGCGGCAATCCTTTGTATCTCAGTTTCATTTTGTGTCTCCTTATCTTTATTACGCGAGTTGAGTTGTTAGCTTGTGAAGAGGCTATTAACGGAGGTTAGATACCGTTTGCAGCATTTCATCCGATGTGCTGATAACGTTTGAGTTCATTTCATAAGCCCGCTGCGCGGCGATCAAACGTGTGATTTCTTCCACAATATTCACGTTGGATTGTTCCAGCGCCCCCTGACGAATGCCGCCGAACTGGTCTTCGGACGGATTACCGTTCACAGGCGTGCCGGAGGCCGTTGTCTCAATCAGCAGATTGTCGCCGATGGCGGCAAGGCCTGCCGGGTTGATGAAGCTGGAAAGTTCCAGCTGACCGACATTTGATTGATCAATTTGCCCTTGTATGGTGGCAAATACCTCGCCCGACAGATTGATATCAATCTGCGTGGCATCCTGCGGAATGGTAATGCCCGGCATAACGCGGTAGCCCTGAACAGTCACGATTTCGCCGTTTTCATTCACCTGAAATGTACCATCGCGGGTATAGGCAGTTGTGCCGTCCGGCATTTCTATCTGGAAGAACCCTTCACCGGTGATGGCAAGATCTAGGTCGTTATCGGTGATTTGCAGCGAACCCTGTTCATGCTGACGGTAAACGGAGCCCGTACGCACGCCAAGGCCAAACTGAATGCCGGAGGGAACGGTTGTGCCTGCATCGCTGGAGGTTGAGCCGGGGGCGTCGACCGTTTGATAAATCAGATCGGAAAACGCAGCGCGCTGGCGCTTGAAACCGCTGGTGGTCTGGTTGGCGATGTTGTTGGAAATCACGTCCACATTAAGCTGTTGGGCGATCATGCCGGTGGCGCCGA
The DNA here is from genome assembly GCA_021208265.1 of Alphaproteobacteria bacterium. Lineage (GTDB taxonomy): Bacteria > Pseudomonadota > Alphaproteobacteria > Micavibrionales > Micavibrionaceae > JAJOJU01. The sequence continues at coordinate 14,903 of JAJOJU010000020.1, forward strand.
TATCGAGGGATCTCATGTTGTTTTCTCCTTCTTTAAATCTGTTTCATTCTTGTTATGACTGTGAGCCGCTCAGCTTGCGGATGGCACTGCGAAGCCTTTCGTTTTCGCTATCCATCAGCGCTGTACGGATTGGTAATCACGCAGGGTCTCAATCATGCGGGTCATCTCCAGAACGCCTTCCACGTTTGAGCCTTCAATATAGCCTTGCTTCATCTTGGTCTTTGTAGGGGGGCAGGGGGGGCGGCATCGGTGGTATAGAGATTATCGCCCTGGGGTGTCAGGTTCTGGATGTTCTCGAACTCAGCAATCCCGATTTGCCCGACTTCGCCTTGTGTGGCCGTCACGATACGGCCCGTATCATCAATGCTGATTTCGCCTGCATTTTGAGGGATAACAATGGGGGCGCCGCCGTTGCTAAGCACCGGATGATCACGGGATGTTACCAATGTGCCATCCTGACGGATCTGGAAGTTACCGGCGCGGGTATAGGCTGTTTGCCCGCCGGGGGCCTGTATCTTCATATAGCCGGGGCCATTCAGGGCGACATCCAGCGGGTTGCTGGTGGGGCTTAAGGGGCCTTGCTTGGAATCCTGATACTGGCCGTAATCATATACGAAAGACAGCGGGTCATCCGCGCCGCGCGGATCGGACACATATTCTTCGAACAACGTGTTTTGCCCGCGATAGCCAGGCGTGTTCATATTCGCCACGTTGTTGGCGATGATGTTCATATTGGTCCGGAGTACCATCTGCCGTGACAGGCCCAGATACATACTGTTTTCCATTTTGAACAGGGCTCCTTTACCCGTTTGGTTTGCGAAAGGCCTATGCCTCCACGGAAAGAGGTTGCAGGGGGCGTGCCAGAAAATTTCTTTAGGGATTCCAGCTTGTTGCGGCAGGCGCCTATAGTTTTCCACAGGCAGGGATATCCGGACAGGCGGCAAAAGCTGCGGGTGGGGCGGCAATTTTTGCCTTTGGCATGAAGCTCTTCTTTATTTCTGCCGCTAACTCTATATGATTGAATATATTATTTGTGCATAAGGGATTCATAATATGGCCGAAGATGAGATGGATGAAGATGCCGGTGGTGCTGCTGAAGAGTCCGGGGCTGATGCCGGGCATGATAGTGGTGATGGCGAAGAAGGCGGCGGCAAGAAGGGCATGGATGCCCGGAAAATTGTGCTGCTTGTTGTTCTGCCGCTGCTTGTGCTTCTGGGGATTGGCGGCGGTTTGTATTTTACAGGTTTTCTGGACCCATATTTAAATCCGCCCCCGGCGGAAGAGGGGGGAACATGGCGATGAGCATGCCGCTGCGGAGGAACATCATGAAGCCCCGGCGGATGATCATGGTGGTGGCCATGGGGACGGGCACGGTGGCTCTGGCGGTTCTTTTATCGAAATCCCGCCGATGATTGTGAATTTAAGCTCGGAAGATGGCGATGATCCCCGTTATTTGCGGTTAACAGTTCAACTGGAGCTGAAAGATCCGTCCAAGAAAGCGGAAGTGGAAGCGATTATCCCGCGCGTGGTGGATCAGTTCCAGACATATCTGCGCGAGCTGCGCGTACAGGATTTGCGCGGATCGGCCGGAATCTACAGGTTGCAGATGGAGCTTTTATGGCGCGTCAATCAGGCGGCGGCGCCGAATGAGATCAAAGACGTTCTGTTTCAAGAAATTCTCATCCAATAATGCTATAATAGTGCGAGGAATATAAATCGGCATTCTTTTTGCTTATATAAAAATCCATGAGTGAAGCAGGCACTGAAGAGCTCGAACAAATGAGCGACGAAGAAAAGGCCATGATGGAACAATGGGAGTCCATGGCCGAAGACGGAGGCGACGAAGACAACGGCGCCGCCGAATTTGCTGCTGCCATGGGCGGAGATGGCGGTGACGACGGTGATGGCGGCACGCGCATCCTGAACCAGGAAGAAATCGATAGTCTGCTGGGCTTTGATGATGACGCTATGGGCGGCAGCGAAACATCGGGCGTGATGGCGCTTATCAATTCGGCGATGGTGAACTATGAACGCCTGCCGATGCTGGATATCGTGTTCGACCGTCTGGTGCGTTTGATGTCGACATCCTTGCGGAATTTGACGTCTGATAACGTGGAGGTATCGCTCGATCAGGTATCAACGGTGCGGTTTGGGGATTATATGAACTCCATCCCGCTGCCTGCCATGCTCTCGGTTTTCAAGGCCGAGGAGTGGGACAATAACGGCCTGCTGGTCACCGATTCCGCGCTTATCTATTCCATCGTGGATGTACTATTGGGCGGGCGTAAGGGTACGCCGGCTATTCGTGTCGAAGGGCGCCCCTACACCACTATCGAAACCAAGCTGGTGGAAAAGATGGTTGAGGTGGGGCTGGGTGATCTTTCATCGGCCTTTGATCCGCTCTCCCCGGTCAGCTTTGCGCTTGACCGTATGGAAACCAACCCGCGCTTTGCTACAATTACGCAATCCGGTAACGCCTGTGTTCTTGCTCGTTTGCGGGTGGATATGGGCGACCGCGGCGGGCGGATAGAAATTTTGATTCCTTACGCCACGCTGGAGCCGATCCGGGAACTTCTTCTCCAGATGTTCATGGGGGAAAAATTCGGTCGTGACTCGATATGGGAAAACCACCTGACGCTTGAACTTTACAAAACAGACATCCAGATACAGGCCATTCTGGGGGAACTGACCTTACCCCTGGGGCAGATGCTGCGCTGGAAAAAGGGAACGCAGCTTGTGTTTAATACACGCGTGGATGAAGATCTGGAACTGCGTTGCGGTCACTTCCCGATGTTTAAGGGGCCGGTGGGGCAGAAGCAGGGGCGCATTGCCGTGCGGATTGAAAATTACATTCCGCCCGAGAAAGATGACAATTAAACGTTACAGGGAGTAAACTGGAGTATATGGACATCTCTCTTTCACTAATTATGGATGTAATCGTTCTGGCGGCGCTGGCCGTCACGATCTATTACGCTGTGCGCCTGTTCGCGCAGCCTCAGTGTATTTCGTCAATACCGCCATGAATTTTCAAATGTTCTGGCGCAGCTCTCCAAAAAATATCGATCAGGCCAATGCCGCGATATTGGGTATGAAGGAAGCATCGCGCAGCTCCGGCGAACACTTGCAGGAACTTATCGATCAGGCGCGCCTGCTGACGGATGAGCTGAACTTGATCAATCAGGCGGGGGATAGCCTTGCCGGGCGTCTGGAAAATCTGGCTGAGAAAAACCGCAAAATTGTGAGGGACAAGATATCGCTAACGATTCTCCCGATTACGAGAAGAAGCCGCGTAACGGCCACAAAAACGGTTCTACCAAGGCTGCGCGCGCGGATAGTATTACCGATGAGGAAAAGGCCTTTTTTATACAAGACCGCGATTTCGGAGATGATTTGATGGATGAAGCGGGTATCCCTGAAGAATTGCAAAGCCAGGCGGAGCGCGAGCTTTATATGGCCCTCAATAAGAAACATTAAAATGTGACAAGCATGATTGCTGAAAAACTGAAGATATTTCCGCTATTGATACTGGTTGCCTTGATGGCGTTCAGTGTACGCCTTGTCGAGGTCGCCAGCGGTGTTTCAGCCCTGACGTCAGGCACGGCGTTTGCGGAAGATGCTCCGGCTCAGCATCCGGATGAGTCGATGCTCGAAAAACCGGCTGGTGATCATGCCGAGGAGGCTACGCCTGAAAAAGGGCACGAGGGTGAAGATAAAGTTGCTGAGGCAGAAGCTGGGCATGAGCCTGCCAAACCTGCTATGTCTGCTAAAAAAGGGGAAGAGATCATCTGGAAGGATGCTGCCGATTCGGATGTTGATGCCGCGCAGGCCGTGAAGGCGGAAATGTTTGAGGATCTGACCAAACGCCGTGAAATGCTGGATGGGCGCGAAAAAGACCTGACAACCCGTGAAGCTTTACTGAAGGCGGCAGAGCAGGAGCTGGACCGTAAATATCAGGAGCTTGAGACTATCCGCACGGAAATCAAGGACTTGCTTGTTGAGCAATCAGAAGAAGAAAAAGCCCGCATCAAGTCACTTGTTAAAATATACGAAGGTATGAAGCCCAAAGATGCCGCGGGTATTTTTGATACGCTGGATCTGGATGTGCTGGTGGATGTCATGACCCAGATGTCGGAACGGAAACTATCGCCAATTCTGGCAGCTATGGACCCGGAGCGCGCCCGCACTGTTACCATTATTATGGCAGAGCAGAAGAAATTACCGGAATTACCTGACTCCAACTAACGAATTCTTTTCGTGTTCTTGATTCTGCGGTATTCTCTCTTAGAGAAGAATTAATCTTTTCATGTCCATAATTTTCTTCGAGATCATTTTTTTACCCATTTAAAGGAGGCTCCTTTGGCCGTTGACAAGAATATGAATATCCTGATCGTGGACGATTATACGACCATGCTCAGAATTATTAAAAACCTGCTTAAGCAATTGGAATTTAACAACGTTGATGAGGCAACCGATGGCTCTATGGCGCTGGAGAAAATCAAGAACAAGACCTATGGCCTTGTGATTTCCGACTGGAATATGGAACCTATGACGGGGCTTGAACTTCTGAAGCAGGTACGCGGTTCTAACGACAACTTTAAAAACGTGCCTTTCATCATGGTGACAGCTGAAAGTAAAACGGAAAACGTTGTGGCCGCTAAGCAAGCCGGCGTGAATAACTATATTGTTAAGCCGTTTAACGCTGAAACTCTGAAAATGAAAATAGCCAGTGTTCTGGGCGATTTCTAAACCGCTTTAATCACTGAGAAAAAACAGAGAGAGGATGAAACATGTCATCACCTTCCTATCAGAAGGACAAAGTCGTCCGTATTATTAATTCCGTTATTGAAAAAGTAAGCCTGTCGAAAGAACAGGAACATGTGGCTGTGTATCATCAGCTGAAGGAACTGCAAGCCATTATAGAGCAGGCCCGATCGGAAATTGGTTTGGCGCGCCCTGCAGACATCAAGGATAAGCATATACCTACGGCCACGGATGAGCTGGATGCCATTATTGAGGCAACGGCAACGGCAACCGGCTCCATTATGGATGCTTGCGAAGCAATCGAGGAAAAGGCTGCCACCATGCCGGGTGACTGTGCTGATCAGGTCAGTGCGGAAGTAACAAAAATATACGAAGCCTGTTCTTTTCAGGATATTACCGGGCAACGGATTACCAAGGTCGTGAGTACATTGAAAACGATTGAGGAAAAAGTTGATTCCCTGATCCGTATTCTAGGGGATGATCATCATGGCGGTGCTACATCGCACGGCGGCGGTGATGATGGCGATCAGCGCGAGGGGGATGCTGCGCTTTTGAACGGCCCGCAACTGGCCGGGCAGGGCGTTTCACAAGAAGAAATTGACAGACTCTTGAGCGAGTTTGATTAAGGAAGTTTTTGATATCTTATGGGCCAGCAATATCTCGGATTATCGCTTTTTATTATCCTGCTGTGCTTTTTTATCGTGATAAACAGCCTGTCGACATTTGAGCAAATAAAAACGCAAGATGTTCTTCAAAGCCTTCAGTTTGCGTTTGCCGGTAAACTGGAAGGTGATGATGTTTTGCCGTCCGTTCAGGCATCGACAACGGAAACTTTTGAAAAAGGCGATACGCTGGATAAAAATCAACGCATTGTTCAGCGCGCAAATCAAGACGTTCAAAGCCAGCAAGAACCGTCTGGGGACCGAGATGATGGTACGTCTGCCCCTGGCTGAGTTTGAAGACAGCCTGCGGCAAGTGTCGGCCAGCGGCGTTAGTGCCGAGAGGGCATTTGAGCGCGAGGGCGGGGCCTTTCTGCCAACGCTTGTTTCGTTGATAGAAACGGCGGAAAGCAAAATCCCTTACCGGATGGATATTTTACTCAACATTCCTGAAAACCCGGCAATCATGACAAAATATGGTGCGGAGCAGTCGCATTCTCTTCTTAAGCAGGCAGCGTTTTTTTTCCAGCGCGTTGGAGCGTGCGGGCATGCCGCGTAAATTTATGAGTTCCGGGTTCGCGCAGGGGCATGCTGAAAACGCGTATAAGGTTATATCGGACGAACAGTTTGAACCCTATGTGGAATTATATTTTCGCCGCTATACGGCTTTTGATCCCTTGGCAGGCGATAAGGTAAGCACGCCATGACGGATCAGACGACAACCCCTGAAGAGACTCCCAGCACTGAAGCCGAAGTTCTGGCAGCGCAGGTGCATAACAAAATTGATAAGCCGTTTCGGGTTGTCAGCAAGGAAGAGCAAGATAAAAAAGGTCGCGCTCTGGCTCGTGACGTTTACGGATATTATGGCGCTGATGCTCACGTTTTTTGTGTTGCTTTATACCATGTCCAGCCCCAAAGAGCAGGAATGGACGCAAATGACAGCGGCACTGGGGCGTGATCTGGGGCGTCAATTTGCACCGCCTGCCAATCGCGGCACGCAAGATACGATTAATATCGATAAAGTCGATTTTTCCAAAGCGCTGGATTTAAGTTATCTGGGGGTGTTGCTGAAAGAAACGCTGAAAAACAACCCGCAGGCTGAAGGTATTATGATGATCAACCGGGGGGACCGTTTGATCGTATCCATGCCCGATTCCTTGTTATTCGATGCCGGGCAGGCCGATGTTCTGGATAGCGGGCGTAAAACGCTTTTTGCCATGGGGGAAGCACTGGCTAAAATGCGAAATGCCATTGAAATTGTAGGGCATGCCGACCCGCGTCCGGTAGGGGTAAACCCGTCTGCGGCGTATGGTAATAACTGGGAGCTTTCTCTGGCGCGGGCTACCAATGTGGCAGCGCTTATCGAAAGCACGGGGTATTCCCGCCCCATGACCGTACGCGGCATGTCCAGCGCGCGGTATGATGAATTGCCACAGGACCTTCCAGAAGATAAACGGCTTGATCTGGCCCGCCGCGTTGACATCGTTATCTTACGGACGACCGGGGCGCAAGTTCAGCGGTATAGTTTTGATTTTTGAGTGATTTGAATCAATCCGGCAGCCTAACTATGCTAATTTATAGATCATGATCGTTTCGGCCCGATTCTTTGTTTTAACAGCATTATGTTGCTCTTTCGGCTTTCCGGCATGGGCGGAAGGGCCGGTCAGTGTACGCACGGGTGATCATGATATATATTCCCGTATTGTTTTCGACTGGAAAAAACTGGAAGGTTATCGCGTTGACAAGCAGGACATCCAGAATATTGTCGTAACATTTAACGAGCCCGGAACAGCACCTTCCGAAACTATCGAGGCCTTTAATGTTGTGGGCTTCAAAGTTCTATCTTCCAGCCCTTTTAAGGCACAAATTACAACGCCGCCGCATGCTGAATTTCGTTATTTTGCTGTGGGTGACCGAGTTGTGGTTGATATTTATGACGCGCCGGGCCGTGACCGTCCGCCGCCGGAACCGCCGGCCAAGGATGCGCATGGCAATCCCGTTGAAGCCGATCATGGGGCTGAGCAGAAAAAACCGTCTGATGAGCCGGAGCTGGGCAAAATCATCAAGCCCGATAGCGTTCCTGTTCGTCCTCCTTCTAAAAAGCCGGAAGATGAGCCGCCTGCGATGGAGGAGAAAAAAGTAGAGGCGCCAGCACATAATGAACCTGCAGAAAAAAAGACATCGCAGGTTGTTGAAATGCCGCCGCCGCCGGAAACCAGATTGGAATCCCCGGCCTTCGTACCCAAACCTAATCTGATCAGTATATCGGGGACGCAGTCATACGGTTTGGCGGCGTTTGAAACCGGTGATAAAATTGTGATGGCGGTGGACGTTCCCGGCATTCTTTTGAAGCCGCAGGTCAGCGGTGATAATACCAGTTTGATTGCGCCGATCAGTAATTTTGAGATTGATGAGGGACGCGGGTTTATGGCCAAAGCCCTCAAGGGAACGAAAATCCGCGCGGAAGGCGGGGGTCTGCTTTGGAATTTGGTGATTACGCCGGAGGTGGAGGGGCTGGAAAATGCGCCCATCGAACGCCGTGACGGCAGCTTGTTTGTGCCACTTAAAAATATCCGTAAAACATTGAATATGGTTGATCCCTATACCGGGAGTGATTTGACCGTCATTACAGTGTCCGATAGTGAAAGCCGGGTGGGGGATGCCCGGTCGTTCGTGGATTTTGATATTTTGGCCTCTGCCGCCGGTCTTGCGGTGCGCCCCAAAGCCGATGGGGTGGAGGTGAAAATCGTGCCGGATGGGGTGGAAATTACCAAGCCGGGCGGTCTTGTCATGACCCCGCCGGATCATATCGATATTGCATCCCAGGCCGAAAAACGGCGTCAGGAAATGGCAAGCCGTGATGAGAAAAGCAAACAGGAAACCGGGCAGGTGCTGTTTGATTTTAAAGAATGGCGCATGGGGGGGGCTGGAAACGCTCAATCAGAACCGGAACATCATGTTCACAGGCATGCATGAAAAGCCGCATGATGAACAGATTGCGGATTTGATCCAGCTTGCACAGATGCATATTGCCAACGGGCGTGGGGCGGAGGCGTTGGGTTTCCTTCGTTTCGCCTCTCAGGAGCAGCCTGAATTGCAGCAAAACCCGTCTTTCCTTGCCTTGCGGGCGGTGTCAAAGGCGTTTGACGGTAAATTGGAAACGGCGCTAAAGGATTTGTCGTCCCCCATTCTGGAGGAATTTAACGAAACTAAAATCTGGAAAGCTTATGTGCTGGCGGGGCTGGGTGACTGGGCGCAGGCAACTGAAACACTGCCATCGGATTTATCTATTCTGGATAATTATACACCGGAGATCCTGAACAGGCTGTCACTGGTGTTGGCGGAGATTGCTTTGCGCGATGGCAATATTGAAATGGCGCAGGAATTATTCAAGCTGGTGGAGCGGGATAAGGCCGAGGATGATTTGAACAAAGCGATTGATGCCCAGCTGCAATATCTGAAAGGGGAAGCTGCCCGCCAGCAAGGCAAGGCGGAAGAAACGATTAAACTCTGGGAACCGCTTACAAGCGGGGTTGATGATTTATACCGCGTGAAAACAGGGTTGTCCTTAACGCGCCTGTTAATTCAGGACAAAAAACTTAATCCCAAGCAGGCGATTGACCGGCTGGAACGCCTTCGTTATGCCTGGCGCGGTGATGAGTTGGAAGCCCAAGTCAATTACTGGCTGGGCCGTACATATTTCGAAGCAGGGGAAACAATTAAAGGGCTTAAAATCCTGCGGGATGCCATTCCGATCGCCGCGGGAACGCCGCTGGCCCCCCGCGTGGCACAGGATATGACTCAGCTTTATACGAATTATTTCACCGGGCCGGGGCTTGCCAAAGAAAACCCGATGGATGCCATGGCGCTGTATGAGGAATTTCGGGAACTGCTTCCCGCAGGTGATCCCGGTAATCAGGTTATGAAGGCGCTGGCAGAACGGCTGGTAGATGCCGATATGCTGGCCCGTGCTGCCGGGCTTTTGCAGTATCAGATTGATCACCGTTTGAAGGGGGATGAAGCGGCGCGCACATCCGTGCGGTTGGCGGCTATTTACCTGCTTGATAAAAACCCGGACAAGGCCTTGCGGGCATTGGAAAAATCCGTATCGGTTTTACGGTCCCTTCGGCGGAGATTGCTACGGATGAACGTTTCCGGGAGATTGAACTGCTGCGCGCCCGTGCGTTATCGCAAGGAAAACGCCCTGATCAGGCGCTCGGCGTGCTGGCGGCGATGAAGCAGCAGGGGGCGGATGTAAACCGTCTGCGCGCTGATATCGCCTGGCAGGCCGGGTATTGGGATGATGCCTCTTACGCTTTGCAGGATGTGATTAACGATGAAGATATTAAGCTGACACGCCCTCTGACAGATCCCCAAGCCGATATCATTTTGCAGCGGGCGTTGGCACTTAACCTGTCAGGGGATCGGATTGGCCTAGCTAATATGCGTGAACAATACACAGAAGCCATGACCCAGACATCGAAAGCCAAGTTGTTCGAGGTCGTCACTCGTGCGCGGCAGTCAGCGGGCCTCGCGGACCGTGAGACTCTTATGTCCGCCGTGTCGGAAGTGGACCTGTTTAAAGGCTTCCTTGAAAGCTACAAGAAAGAAGCCCCGGCTTCGAACTAGCAGTCTATTGACGTAATATGAGTTGACTGCTAAAACCGGAAAAAACGGGAGATCATCATGTTTGATACTCATAAAAAACCCACATGCATGCCGCCGCCACTCAACTTGATATGGGCTTATGAGGCTGCTGCTGCCACATCGGCGGAGCATCAACTGGAGTTGCCTTTGGAGCCGTGCAAACCCCCGCCTTTTAATGTGCTATGGGCCTATGATGATACGGGTGCTGAAGGGAAGCAGGCAGCCCGCCCTGAACATTCGACCATCTACTGCTACTATCCGCGGCCTGTGTCTGAATATGATTAACCCGGCGGGACGGGCACGGTTTCAAACCCCTTGATCAGTGATCCGGCGATCAGGTACCAGCCATCCACCATCACGAAGAAGATGATCTTGAACGGCAGTGATATCGTCACGGGCGGCAGCATCATCATCCCCATCGACATCAATATGGCGGCGGTAACAAGGTCGATAATTAGGAAGGGCAGGAACAGCATAAATCCGATTTCAAATGCGCGGCGCAACTCCGATATCATGAAGGACGGGATCAGCACCTGAAGCGGCGTAGCCATGGGTTCATCCGGCGGTTCGGTTTTGCTGATCTCCATAAACAGTTCCAGATCTTTGTCCCGCACATGTTTCAGCATGAAGGTTTTGAAGGGCTCTACCGAACGGTCAAAGGCTTCAAATTCATCAATTTCCTCATTGATCAGCGGGGCGATACCGTTGTCATAGGCTGATTGCAGCGTGGGGGCCATGATAAAAAATGTCAGGAACAGCGCGAGTGAAATCATCACCGTGTTGGGCGGTGTCTGCTGAATCCCGATCGCGGTCCGCAGGAATGACAGCGCCACCACGATTCGCGTGAAGGATGTCATCATGATGAGAATCGAGGGGGCGAGCGATAGAACGGTGAGCAGAGCCACCATCTGTACCACGCGGCCTGTGACCGTGCCACTTTGTTCCGATCCGAAATCCAGTGAAATGCTTTGTGCCAGCGCGGGGGAAGCATAGAAAACCAAACAAGCTGCGATAAGCGCCAGTGAAGCTACCCCGATTCTGTAATGCTGTTTTGTCATGCTTCATCCTTTGCCGGTTTCAGGTCGGTCTTGATGACAGTTTCCCCGTTGGGGCCCAAGATGACAAGATGATCTTTATCATCGCAACGTAAAAGCACGGCCCGGCGGCGTGGGTCGAGCGGTATGGCCTCCACGATTTTAAGCCGTTTTACATTGCCGCTTTTCACGGACATGTTTTCTGCCAGCCCTAATTTTCGGATAGCAAGGGATAGGCCGCCCATCAGCGCCACAACAAAAGCCAGTGCTGCCGCAAGTTTCAGGATTTCAGTAAGGCTTATTAATTCCATTAGCTGTCCCCTTGCGTGCGGAGTGTATTGAGGGTTTGCTCCAGCGAATCCAGGCGGCTGATCATATCGCCGATTAATGGCTGGAAATTACGGGCAACCTCCGGCGGGGCCTTTAAAATTTCAGCGCACAGGCGCTCAGCATCGGTTTTTAAGGCTGATAAGTCCATAACCCGGCCCGCTGCCGCTTGTGCCTGCGCTTCATCAATTACATGCAGCAAAGCCTGAAACCGGGATTCGAGATGGGATGCATCATTCATTCTTCATCCTTAGCATCTTCGAAGACGGCGTCAAAGGGGTTTGCTTGTCCATTGGCCCGGTAAAGATAAGCCAGAATTTCCGCCACGGCAGCAAAGGCTTCGGTAGGAATGGGGCTATCGATCTCAATTTTCGCCAGTAATTCGGCGAGATCACTATCTTGCCGGACCTTGATTCCGTTTTCATAAGCTAGTTGCAGAATTTTTTCAGCTAGAACGCCGCGGCCGGAGGCAGCAATACGCGGCGCTCGACGTTTGTTTTCTTGCTCTTTTAAGGCGATGGCGACCTTTTTGCCCGGAATTTTCCCGATATTTAAGGCCGTTTCATCGTCTTTTTCGCCGAATTCACCCATTTGGCACGCTTCCTGCATTGTTGTTTGCAGGTCAATTTTGATGGGAAAATCAGGGAACCGCAAGCAATGACGACAGAAAATATCGCACTTTTTAAAGCCATGGGCGCCAAGATGCATTATCTGAACCAGCGTCAGCGCGTGATTGCGCAGAATATCGCCAATGCCGATACAAACGGATACCGTCCGCAGGATCTGAAAGATGCGGATTTTAGCCGTTTGCTGCGTAAGGTCACGGAAAGCAATAATATCAAGCTTGATACAACCGCCAGACTTCATATGCCGCCGCCCAACGAAGCGCCTGATCCAAAAGAAGGCAAGCAGCGCAAGGTTTACGAAGTAGCGCCTGACGGTAACGCCGTGATCATGGAGGAACAGATGATCAAGGCGAACCGGACCACAATGGATTACAACCTGATGACCAGTCTTTATCAGAAGAATATAGGCATGCTGCGCACGGCACTGGGGCGCGGTAATTAAGGGATAAGAGAAGGAGCGTAAAAATGGGATCTGAACTTCTTGATTCAATGGTGATTTCAGCCAGCGGTATGCGGGCGCAAGGGACGCGTATCCGCGTTATTTCCGAGAATATCGCCAATGCCGACACGGCAGCAACAACGCCCGGCGGGGATGCGTATCGCCGCCAGCTGATCAGCTTTAAAAACGTGATGGATCGCCAGATGGACCTGAAAACCGTGAAGGTGGATGAAATCAGCGAAGACGAAAAAACACCGTTTATCCTGAAATATCTGCCGGATCACCCGGGCGCGGATGCTGATGGATACGTGAAAATGCCCAATATCAACCCGCTGGTGGAAATGATGGATGTACGTGAAGCCCAGCGCAGCTATGAAGCGAATTTGACCATGATCGAACAGGCGCGCGGTATGGTAAACCGCACGATTGATGTGCTGCGCAACTGATGTATGTTAGTATTAGGTAAGATAAAAGGATGAGAAGATGGTCGACCAAATGAACCCCGCTGCTGCTGCTAACCTGTATGGATCGATGGCGAAAATCGGTTCCGGCTCTAGTGGTGCGGCAAAAACTGCCGGGCAGGAAACCTTTTCCGACTTCCTTGAAAAAACCGCGCGCGATTCGCTGGATACGATGAAAGCCGGCGAACAGATGTCCGCCAAGGCCGTCACGGAAGAAGCTGACCTGACGGATGTCGTACAAGCCGTAAGCGCTGCAGAGATTACCCCTGCAAACAGTGGTAAGCATCCGTGATAAACTCGTGAGCGCCTACCAAGAAATTATGCGTATGCCTATCTAAGGCTTTCGAATTTGCGGGAAATCACATTCAGTGATTTAATATACTCATGAATGATACCGAGATCATTGAAGTCGCCCAAAGGGCTTTGTTTATCGCCATCCAGATGGGGGCGCCGATTCTGCTGATCGGCCTGTTTGTCGGTGTAACAATCGCACTGTTCCAAGCCCTGACACAAATTCAGGAAATGACGCTGGTGTTCGTTCCCAAGATCATAGCCATCTTTCTGGCTTTTGCTTTTTTCCTGCCGGGCATGATGAAAACACTTATCATCTTTATGGAAGAGCTAGCTGATAGAATGGTAGGCTTAGGCTAACTGAAAAGCTTATCCCCATACTTATCCACAATCTCAAAGAATACAGATCGGGATAGCCTTGCGTAGAGCCCATCGCGAATATGCAGGTACGGAAGTTCCATATTTTCCCTTGATTGGAAGCGCATTTCAAAGCGGTCGTCAGGGACAAAATCGACTGTCTCGCCGATATTGGTGGTGAAGGTAAACCCGCCGTCTTTTTCTGACATATCCACAATCAGGAACGGCACGTCTTCCACAGCCACCTTGTACTTCTCAAACGGCGTGGAAAGCCAGTAATGTCCCTCATCATGATTTTTAAAGCCCGTTCGGCGAATAATTTCACCAGCGCTTCACGCTTTATCGGTTCGCCGTTATGGAACCAATTAGCGTTAAAATCGATCATGAAGTCGGGGGCGTTTGCATTCATACGGTGAATATCCTTGGAAAATGACGGGTTCTTTCGTGACTCTTCTGCAAAAAATTCTATGATAATACAAATATAAAAGGAAACCGCTTCATGACCACAACCGCTAAAAAACCCGATATCAATGACCGTTTTGACCGTGCCGGCGATTTGCTAAAAAAAGCGCGCAAGGAAATAGGCACCGTTATCTTCGGGCAGGATACGATTGTCGATCAAACATTGGCAACGCTGATCAGCGGCGGGCATGTGCTTCTGATCGGTGTGCCGGGGCTGGCGAAAACCCTGCTGGTGGAAACAACCGCGCAGGTGCTTGGACTCGCACCGGGACGGGTGCAATGTACGCCTGATCTGATGCCGGCGGATATTATCGGCTCCGAAGTTCTGGAAGAAGACGCGAAGGGCAAGCGGTCGTTCCGCTTCATCAAGGGACCTGTATTCTCGCAATTTCTAATGGCGGATGAAATCAACCGCGCCAGCCCGCGCACGCAATCGGCCTTGCTGCAAGCGATGCAGGAAAAGCATGTCAGTGTGGGCGGTAAAACATACAAGCTGCCGGAACCTTTCCACGTGCTGGCGACACAAAACCCGATCGAGCAGGAGGGGACGTACCCGCTGCCCGAAGCGCAGCTTGACCGTTTCCTGATGCAGATTGATGTCGATTACCCGGACGAACAATCCGAACGGCAGGTATTGCTTGCCACGACAACGGGTGGGGAGGCTTCTGTAAAGGCTGTCCTGAAGGATAAGGACTTACTTGATATTCAGGCGCTGGTGCGTGAAATGCCGATCGGTGAAAAGGTGGTGGATGCTATTTTAGCGCTGGTGCGCGGCCTTCGCCCCGGCGATGAGGCTCATGCGGATGTAAATACTTACGTGGCCTGGGCACCCGGGCCACGGGGGGGCGCAAGGGCTTATGCTGGCCTGCCGGGCGCGGGCGCTTCTGGATGGACGCGCGGCGCCATCGCTGGATGATGTGGCGGCACTGGCCGTGCCGGTTCTGAAACACCGTATGGCACTTAACTTCAAGGCGCGGAGTGCGGGGCTTAGTGTTTCCGAACTGATCCGTAATCACGCTGATAAACTGTAAGGGATAAAGGATATGCCGGCTCTGCTGGACATGATAAGGGGGCGGGCCGAGCGCGCGGCGGCGGGCTTGCCGGGCCTTGTCATGCGGGCGGAGAAAATCGCCGCCAGTATCACCCATGGCGAACACAGCAAACGCCGTGCCGGGGCGGGGGAAAAATTCTGGCAGTTCCGGGCCTATGACCCGTCCGATCGTCCGCAGGATATCGACTGGAAACAATCCGCCAAGACGCAGCATGTGTTTGTGCGTGAGAAAGAATGGCAAAACCCGCAGAAGGTCATGTTCTGGTGCGCCGGCGCTGCGGGGATGGATTATTCGTCTGATCCCGCCACCCCCACAAAACATGAAACGGCGCTGGTGATGAGCCTCGCGCTTGCCATCCTGATGACCCGCGCGGGGGAGCAGGTGGCGGCGCTGGGGGCCAAACGATCGGGGCGCAGTGAGTTGGCCATACGTGCGCTGGCGGAGCATATCGTGGAGGAGGGCGAGGCACATGATTTGCCTGATCCTGCCGCGCTTTCCATGAATGCCGGGTTGGTGATGGCGGGTGATTTTTTATCAAACCTTGATTATATCCGTGCCTGTTTTGATGTCATGGACGGGCGGACGCGGCAGGGCATCATCATCCAGATTCTAGACCCGGCTGAGATTGATCTGCCGTTCGAAGGGCGGGCACTGTTCCGCGCGCCGGGTTTGGGGGAACATGATCCGGTTAAAATTGATCATATCGGTGAAATTCGCCGTCAGTATCAGGAGCGCATAACAGAACACTGCCGGGCGCTGGAAGAATTATGCCGCCAGTATGGCTGGCTTTATTTCTTTCACCGTACCGATCACGATCTGGCGGAGCTGACAGCGGCGATCTGGGATAGCGCCGCCCAGCATACCGGGAAGGGCGTGGCATGATGGGATCGCTTTTGAACGGGCTCATATTCACCCAGCCGCTGCTGCTATTTGCATTGGCGGGGTTGCCTGTTCTGTGGTTTTTGCTGCGCGTAATGCCGCCGCGCCCGCGCGTGATCGTACTGCCCAGTTTGCGGTTTCTGGAGGGGCTGCTACCGGAAAAAACATCTCCCAGCCATACGCCGTGGTGGATTTTATTGCTGCGCCTTTTGATTCTGGCGCTGGTGATTCTGGCGCTTTCAGGCCCGGTGATGAACCCGTCCGCCGGGCTGGAAAGTGATAAACCCCTGCGGCTTGTTATTGATAACGGGTGGAGCGCCGCGCCGGTATGGGATGCCCAGCTGCGTGAGGCGGATAATCTGATCGCGCAGGCAGAGCGTGCGAACATTCCCGTACTTTTGCTGACAACTGCTGCCGTAAGCGCACCAGAAGCACAAGACCCGCCGCGTTTGATGGCGGCGGCAGAAGCGCGCTCGACCATAAAAGGAATCGCCCCGCGCCCGTGGGATACTGATTATCTGTCATTGATTCCGCGTATCGAAGCCATGAGTGATCAGGAATTTCAGAGCGTATGGCTGAGCGATGGTATAGCTCACCGTGGCTTTGACGGGCTGGCAAAAGCGCTGGCAGCAAAGAGGTCAGTTTCTTTATTCCATCCAGCGCCGGAAGCTTTGGCGCTGGCGCTAAACATTCGGCACTCCTTATCCGGGGTGGAAGTGATTTTGCAAGATGCGGATGAGTCCGGCAGCCTTCCTCGCCCCGTCACGGTGCAGGCTGTGGGTGAAGATGGCCGCGTGCTGGGATTCCAGACATACAACATCAGTGAAGATAATAAAGCGCCGCTTTTCTTTGAAATGCCGGAAGCCTTACGCGGGAATGTGACGCAGTACCGCCTTGCCGGGACGCCGGGGGCAGGCGGTGTATTTTTGCTGGATGAGAGTTTCAAACGCCGCTCGGTGGGTATTGCCGCGCCGGGTGAAAAAAGCGACCGTGCCCCGCTGGTCGAGGCCAGCTATTATTTACGGCGAGCGCTGGAGCCCTATGCCGATCTGGCATTTGATACGGTGGAGGCATTAACCGCACAGAACCGTTCCATGATCATTCTGCCGGATGTCGCTGCCATGCCGCTTTCCGAACTTAACGCGCTGGAAAGCTGGGTGGATAAAGGCGGCTTGCTGTTGCGTTTTGCCGGGCCGGTCATGGCAGATAATGTGAATAATCTGCCGCTTGTGCCCGTGCCTCTACGTCAAGGCGGGCGGGCTCTGGAAGGATCGCTCACCGGGGGCGAGGCCCTTAAAATTCAAGAGTTTTCACCAGAATCTCCGCTGGCGGGATTAGAAATTCCCAAGGATATCGTTATCCGTCAGCAGGTTCTGGCGGACCCAGCCGAAGATATGACGGGCAAGGTCTGGGCGGCGTTAGAGGACGGCACACCGCTGATCACCGCCAAGCCGTATGGCAAGGGTTTGCTTGTCATGGTCCATACCAGCGCCGGGCCGGACTGGTCCGATTTGCCGTTATCCGGCTTATTTGTTGAGATGCTGCGCCGTCTGGCGGCGTTATCTCATGCGCCGACAGGTCATGAAACGGGGCAGGCGGCGGTATCGCTCGACCCGATTATGGTGCTGGATGGCTTTGGTGTCCCGCGCAAGCCCGATGCCGGCGTGAAGCCGATCACAGTATCGGAAATTGCAGGCGGCATTAAAACCGGGCCGGATCATCCGCCGGGGCTGTATGGCAGATCAGGCTTGCAAGTGGCCCTTAATCTGGGCACGCAGAAACTAAGCCTTAAAATTCTTACAGACGTGCCCGCAGGTGTGCGGAAAACATCTTACGGGCAGTCGTATGAATTTTCGCTGATGCCGTTTATTCTGACGCTGGCGGCGGTATTGGCTTTGCTTGACTGGCTAGTGATGAGCGTTCTGGCGCTCACGCTGCGTTGGCCTGCACGGGGGCGTAAAATAACGGTTATGGTGATTGGTGTGTTTCTGATGAGCCTGTCAACACCCGTTCACGCTACGCCGGAGGATGATCTAAAGCATGCCGGGGCGCTGTATCTCGCTTATATAAAGACAGGTGACGGCACGGTGGATTCCCAAAGCGGCCGGGGGCTTGGTAATTTGGCAAAAGCGCTCTCCAGCCGTACATCGGCGGAGCCTGCAGGCGTGGCAGGGATTGATATCGAAAGTGACGCGCTGGCGTTTTTCCCGTGGATTTTCTGGCCCGTGACGGAAACACAAAAACCGCCCAGTCCGGCAGCATTGCAGAAAATTCAGTTTTATTTGGATCACGGCGGGACGATCCTTTTTGATCTTCGTTACGGGGCGGGGCAGAACATTGCCGCCAGCCAGAATTTGCAAAAAATTACCGGGGCCTTGAATATCCCGCCGCTTCAGCCATCCCCAAAGACCATGTTCTTGGCCGCACTTTTTATCTGCTGGATATTTTCCCGGGGTTGCATACAACGGGCGAGCTATGGGTGGAAAAGGGCGCCGTAAAGGGGCGCGATGGCGTGTCATCCGTCCTCATAGGTTCCAACGACTGGGCGGCGGCTTGGGCGGCGGAAGGCAGTGCCGGCAGCTTGCCGGGCGGATCTCGTCAGGGCGAAATGGCGATGCGTTTTGGCATCAACGTCACCATGTACGCGCTGACGGGTAATTACAAAGCCGATCAGGTGCATGTGCCGTACATTCTGGAACGGCTGGAGAGGTAAGCGGCGATGATGGAGTCTTTCGCGATACGGTTTGCCCCCTTGATCCCGGATGCGTTTCTGGCGCTTATGGCTGTGGCGGGAATGCTGCTGCTGGTGATGTCCATGCTGGCAACAAAGCGTTTTCCCTTGGGTCGTGCTGTGCTGTTAATGGCTTTGTTGACGGCGCTGGCGGGCCCGGTGATGCTGGAGGAAGATCGCAAGAGCGTTCCTGATGTGGCTGTGGTTGTGGTTGATCAATCCCCTTCGCAAGACATGATGAAACGCCCGGATCGCACGCAGGCAGCAAGGACCTATCTTGAAAAAGAAATTGGCGCGCTGGAGGGCGTGGATCTGCGCGTGATCGAAGCACCCACCTCACGTGATGGAATCGTCAGCGAAACCCGGCTGTTTGAATCGATTGACCGGGCGTTATCTGATGTGCCACAAAACCGCCGTGCCGGGGTGTTTATCATCACGGACGGACAGGTGCATGATGTGCCGTCATCCGATGCGCGCGGAAAAGAGTACGGCCCCGTTCATACTCTACTGACGGGGGAGCATCGTGAAAAAGACCGCCGTATAGTGATCACAAAATCCCCCGCTTTTGGCATTGCCGGGCAGGATGTTGAACTGGCTTTTAAAATAGAAGAAAGCGGTGCTGCGGTTAACAGTGCGGCGTCTGTAGATGTTGAATTGCGTCTGGAAAATGGTCAGGTCATAACCATTCCCAGCCTGCCGGGGGAAGAGCAGATTGTGCCCGTACCGCTGGAGCATGCCGGGCAGAATGTTTTTGAATTGCAGGTGCCTGAGCTTACGGGTGAGATGACAGTTGCCAATAACCGGGTTGTTGTGCTGGTAAACGGTGTGCGTGATCGGCTTCGCGTGCTGTTGGTGTCCGGCCAGCCGCATGCAGGCGGGCGGACATGGCGCGATTTGCTGACGTCCGATCCCGGCGTGGATTTGGTTCATTTTACGATTTTGCGGGAACCCAGCAAGCTGGATAATACGCCGCAGAATGAAATGTCGCTGATTGCCTTCCCGTTCCGGGAACTGTTTGAAATCAAGCTCTATGATTTCGATCTGATTATTTTCGACCGTTACCGCCTGAACGATGTGGTGCCGGATCGCTACTTTGCCAATATCGCACGCTTTGTGGAACAGGGCGGGGCGCTGCTGGCGGCCAGCGGGCCGATGATGCGACCAAGCGTTCGATTGTTTATACCTCGCTGGAACCTGTCCTGCCCTCCGCCCCTACCGGGCGAGTATTTGAAGGGCCGTTCAAGCCGGAAGTTAGCAAGGCGGGGCTTTATCACCCGGTTACGCGGGGGCTGTCGGATATGCAAGGGGCATGGGGTCCGTGGATGCGCCAGATCGATATTACGCCCAAACCCGGTACGGATGTTCTGATGGAAGGAAACGACCATAAACCGCTTCTGATTTTAAAACGCACGGGCGAAGGGCGTGTGGCACAATTTGCCAGTGATCATATCTGGCTCTGGTCACGCGGGTATGATGGCGGCGGGCCGTATAATGATCTTCTGCGCCGGGTCGTTCATTGGCTTATGAAGGAGCCGGAACTGGATGAGCGCGCGCTTGATATCACCGTGCTGGGGCAATCCTTGCGCGTGCGGACGTGGGATCAAGGGCAGGGTGAACAGAGCGTTACTATGACGCAGCCTGATGGCGCTCAGAAAAAGCTGACACTTAAATCAGGCCGGGAAGGTTGGTTGGAGGCACGTGTGGAAGCTGATCAGCTTGGCATTTACGGTTTTGAGACGGCGCAAGGTGAGCGGCGCTTTACGGTAGTGGGGGATCTAAACTCGCCGGAACTGCAAAATATTTTAACCACGCCTGATATTTTACAGCCCATCGAAAAAGTATCCGGCGGCGGGCATATATGGCTGGCGGATAATCCCGTACCCAAAATTCGATCTTTAAGTGCCGGGCGAGAAAATTTTGCCGGGATGGGTTGGCTGGGTTTACGCCGCAACCATGAATACACGGTGGCAGGTGTCAAGACGGCGCCGTTATTGCCATCCTGGGGCTGGCTGGCGTTGTTGGTGGGGTTATCGGTATTTGTCTGGTGGCGAGAAGGTAAGGCCTGATATCAGGCTGCTTCTTTTTTATTACCGGATAAAACTGTGCGTACTTTTTGCGCCAGTTGATCGCCGGATATCGGCTTTCGTAATATGGCTTTGATGGACGGATGTTCGTTCATAATGTCCTGCAGCCGTTCTTGGGAATATCCCGAAACCAGAATAAACGGCATGCCCGGCAGGGTAAAATGCGTCTGCTGAACCAGTTCCATACCTGTCATAACCGGCATATTCTGGTCCGTCACAACCAGATCAAAATATTCAGGCTCTTCGCGCAAAAGTGTCAAAGCTTCCACGCCGTTTTCACAGGGATGCGCTGTGTATCCCATCCGCTCCAGCATCTCAATCAATATCGCACGCACACTATCCTGGTCATCGACAACCAGAATATTGCCGCTTCCTCTATAGTCATCATTTTCATCGAATATATCCTGATCCTGTGATAGTTCATGAGCGCGGGAGAGGGGGAAATACAGGTTAAATACGGTGCCTTGCCCCAATATGCTGTCGACAACCATTGCGCCTTGATGGCTGGATAATACGCCGTGTACGGTTGCAAGTCCCAGACCGGTTCCTTTGTCCACGGCCTTGGTGGTAAAGAACGGTTCGAAGATATGTTCCATGATGGCCCGGCTCATGCCGGAGCCCGTATCCTCAACACGCAAACATACATACTCGGTTTTACGCGCAACGACACCCAATGTCAGGCGGACATGCCCGGCATCGATATCTTCAATACTGATCGGTGGGGTTATGCTGGGGCCCAAAAGTTCGTTGTTGAGCATGATTTCGGGCTTGATATCCTCGGCTTGCGTGTTTTCGAGGCTGATGGTGATGGTCCCGTGTTCTTCGGAAACATCGTCAATCGCATCCTTGGCGTTCACGCACAGATTCATAATCACTTGCGCAATCTGGGTGGCGTTTCCGTCAATCATCGTTTGTTCGGCATTAAGGCTTTGCTGTAATTCTACGGTCTTAGGTAGGCTGGCCTTCAGCATTGATATGGTTTCCTGAATAGGGGACAGTACATCGAAGGCTTCTTTGCCGCTTTGTTTTTGACGTGAGAAGGCTAGAATTTGATCAACAACCTTACGGGCCTGTTGCCCGGCTTTCAGTATGCTTTCGGCATAACCTCTTTGGGGAGTGCTGGCATCCAGATCTTCGGTTAAAAATTCAGCGTAACCGTTAATGGCAGCCAGAACGTTGTTGAAATCATGGGCAATCCCACCGGCGAGCCTGCCAATCGCTTCCATTTTTTGTGCCTGATAGAATTGCTGTTCCAATTCCTTACGCTGTGTTTCCGATTTTTGCCGTTCGCTGATATCGCGCGCTGTACCTATCATGCTGCCGTCTTCGAGCATACGCAGCGATAATTCAACCATGATAACATCGCCATTCTGACGAACAACAGGCGATGTACCCTGCCACATTCTGTTCTTTTCAAGGGCAGGCAGGACATTCTGACTGATCATCTCACGCCCTTTTTGATTATAGAGATTAATCCAGGAATGACCGATAAACTGATTAAGTTTTTCCGGCGCTATACCATGAAGCTCCATCAATGCTTGATTCATAAAGGTCAGATTACCGTTTGGATCAACAATACCGATACCGTCACCGGCGGCTTCAATCGCTGCCAACTGGTTTTGCAGTACATCCATGTATTTTTTGTTTTCTTTCATTAACACGCGGAAATCAGCCATTTTGTTGACCGCCAGCAGATAAAGAAGAAAAGCCATGAGGCCCAAAGCCAGGACAGCTACATAAAATTTGGAATGTTCTAGCCTGAGATGTTCGATATCGATAATCGTATGGGAATGAGAATTGTTGTTATGGGGGTGGGCGTCATCAATGTTCACATAGTGATTCAGGATTTTCTCGCTATCCTCCATCAAGTCAAGTGAGGCGTGCAGCGCCACCATGGCCAGGACCAGAATAACGATACTGGGTAAAAAATAGAGCCCTTTAGACAGAAGTCCGTTTTTTCTGAGTTTGATCAGACTCATTATCTATCCATGATGGCTTTGGGATGTTTGTGTCAAACCCATCTCTCTGGCCCTTAGGGCCGCTTGCGTCCGGTTGGAGGCATCCAGTTTTTTACAGATGCCGCGCACGTGAAGTTTTACCGTTACCACCTGAAGGTCGAGAGCGCGGGCGATTTCTTTATTCGATTCCCCGCGTGCCAGATGTTGCAACACTTCGCGTTCCCGCGGTGTCAGTTTAACGGCTTCAATATTGCTGTTGATTGTCGGTGCATCGCTTGGCATATAACCGGGGTCATTCTGATAGGCTGGCATGATGGCGTTTGTATTCCGGTCAATAGGCACAAAACGTTCACCGGTCAATACAAGCTCAATCGCTTTCATAAGGGCTTGCCCTGAGAGCGTTTTAGGAAAATATCCAGCGGCCCCCAGATTAATGGCTTCCTTGACATCCTCCGGCTCCGCCAGCCCCGACATGATGGCCACGGGCAGGTGAGGATAATCCGCCCGCAGTTTTTTCAGGCCTTCCAGCCCGTGCATGCCGGGCATGCGTAAATCAAGTAAAACAAGGTCGTAATGGGGGGGCAGAATCAATAAAATTGCGGGCTTCGTCAAAACTTTTGGCTGTGATGATGATGCTTTCGGGTTTCGTTCGTTCTATGTACTGCACCAGGGCGTCACGAAACAAGGTATGATCATCAGCGAGAAGAAGTCGCATGGCAATATATCTCCGGTACCAAATGGCTTTTTTTTAAGACTACTCAACTATACTTTAGTCTATATAGTTTAAAAAATCACAAATATGCCTACCTGCAATTGTATGATATCAGAGCTTTTGGAGATTTTGCGGGGTTGCCATATTGACGCTGACTTGCGGGTCTTTTTGTACGCCGCGCAGGCGCAGGCGATAGACATACGTGTTTTCAACCACGCGCTGCACATAGTTGCGGGTCTCGTAAATCGGGATCAACTCAATCCAGTCTATGATATCAATCTCCCCTTTGCGCGGGTCACCGAATATTTCAATCCATTTACTGACCCGGCCCGGCCCGGCGTTATAAGCGGCGGCAGCCATGGCGTATGATCCGTCATAACGGTTCACAAGGCTTTTCAGGAAAGCACTGCCGATCAGAATATTGTGGGCGGGGCTGGATGTCAGCATGTTTGTGCTGTGCCGCGCCCCGATTTTACGGGCGGTTTCCTGCGCGGTAGAGGGGAGAAGCTGCATGAGGCCCAGCGCCCCGGCAGAGCTGCGGGCTTCCGGGTCGAACAGGCTTTCCTGCCGGATAATCGCATGGACCAGCGCCCATTCCAGATCGATATTGCGCATAGAATCAGTAATCACGGGGTATGATTGTGCGGTCAGGAACAAGCCCTTTTTCGTCGCATCCTTGGCGATGCGCACGGCATCCCGGTAATCACCGTTTTCGAGGGCAAGGTCGGCAGCAAAACGGTAGGCTTCCGGTGAATCGTTCTTATCAAGAAAGGCGTCCATAAAGGCTCCGGCATCGTATTTCATGCCGGCTTTTAGAAAAATCTGTGCCGTTTGTACCAGCTCATTATTCTTGAGTGCTGTTTGCTGTTCGCTGGAAAGGCGGGGTGGGGCCATATTCGGCAATTCCCCTTGAACCTTTAACTCTGCCGCCGCAATTTGTCCGTAATACGTTGTTTGGTATTGCGCGGCATCTCGGTACCATTTGGCGGCATCTTCCGTATTGCCCATGGCGGCGAGCGCGCGCCCGGCCCAGTATGATCCGCGTGTTTTACTGATGGGGGTTTCAACGTTTTTATAAAGATTTACAAAATGGCGGTACGCGGCATCCGGTTTGTGCAGGTAACGCAAGGCCAGCCATCCGGCCATAAACTCGGCTTGCGCCAGTGACAGCCCATCGGTTTGACCGTGATCGGCAGCCAGATCATAAGCTGAGCGGTATTTCTTTTGCTCCAGCAACCGGCGGATGATGATATGTCGCTCCTTCCACCAGTCTTCGGGGTTGCTGATGGCTGT
This sequence comes from Alphaproteobacteria bacterium, assembly GCA_021208265.1. Taxonomy (GTDB): domain Bacteria; phylum Pseudomonadota; class Alphaproteobacteria; order Micavibrionales; family Micavibrionaceae; genus JAJOJU01. The sequence goes on from JAJOJU010000020.1 coordinate 39,676, forward strand.
GGTTACTTTGCGGGCTTGACGCAGGATCTCAATCGCCCCGTCCGTTTCATCGTTTTCGCGGCGCCAGTGCAGGCGTTCATATAGCAGGCCGGGATCACTAAGTAAGCGGCGGGGCACTTTTTGAATAGCACCATTGACGCCGGGGGACCCTTCCGCAAGGGCAATCCGCGCTTCCGCCAGTTCGGGATAGCCATTTCCCAGCAGGCGGGCAATGGCGCGGGCATTGGTGTATTGACCAGCAAACAGCAGGCGGTCAAGGCGTTTCAGATGGGCATCACGCGTCAGATACTGACCATAGGTTTTGTAAATAAATTTCTGGTCATCGCGTGGCAGGGTTTTATTGGCCCACCAGTCTTCGAGAAAAATCTTGAGTTTTTGGGTTTGCCCGGTGGCGATTAACGCTTGGGAATACATATGCGCGCCGGATGTCGTAAGCGTTCGAAATCATCGAACCAGGCGGCGAGGTCGCGGGGGCTTAGCTCTCCGGCATAATTTTCTTCTGCCTTTTCACGCATTTTACGGATGCCGGGCCAGTCAGGGTTCTGGCGGATGAATTGGCTGATGCGGGTGAATTCCGTCTGGCGGTCGTTATTTTTAAACAGATACCAATGGTAAATCTTGGCGGCGAGGGGGTCGCGTGTGGTGGCCACGGCATTACGAGCATCGGTCCATCTATCCTGTTTTGCCATTTTCAGGGCTTTGACAGTCTGGTCCTGAATGGCGCGTGACATCTCCGCACGGGCGCTTTGGGTGGGTTCCAGAACCCCCCATAACAGCAATAGTACGAAAATGCGGCGTAGCATCATGTTTGAAACCTTCAAAATCCCTAGAATTCTTGATTTTATAGCGCAAAAGAGTATAGATGGTACACAGCGAAATTCAAAAATAAAGCGAGAAATATAAATGTTTAGAGGCTCCATTACCGCATTGATCACACCGTTTAAAAACGGCGAGGTGGATTGGAAGGCATTTGACGACTTTGTGGAATGGCAGATTCAGGAGGGAACTCATGCGCTTGTGCCTTGTGGTACGACTGGTGAATCACCGACCTTGTCGCATGAAGAGCATAATGCAATTGTTAAGCGTTGTGTGGAAATCGCAAACAAGCGTATCCCCGTGATTGCTGGTACTGGTTCTAATTCAACCAAGGAAGCTATTGCCCTGATTACTCATGCCAAGGCCGATGGAGCTGATGCCGCGCTTGTGGTTACGCCTTATTATAATAAACCGACACAAGAAGGGCTTTATGCGCATTACAAGGCTATACACGATGCGGCAAGTCTGCCGATCCTGATTTACAATATCCCCGGTCGTTCAGTTGTTGATATGAATGTGGATACGATGGCGCGTCTTGCCAAGTTGCCGAATATTGTCGGCGTTAAGGATGCAACGGGTGATTTGGCCCGCCCGGCAGAGGTGATCCAGAAAATAGGCTACGATTTCTGCCAGCTTTCTGGTGAAGACGCCACAACAGCCGCTTTTTTGGCGCAAGGCGGTGTGGGGTGCATTTCTGTTCTTTCCAACATTGCGCCTCGCCTGTTCTCAGAAATGCACGAAGCTTGGTTCAGGGGCGATGTTAAGGCGGTGGCTGTTATTCGTGATCAACTGGCGCCCTTGGCTAAAAACCTGTTTTGTGAAAGTAGCCCGGCCCCTGTGAAATATGCTGCCAGCATTCTGGGTATTTGTTCAGAAGAAGTGCGTTTGCCGTTGCTTCCTGCTTCTGAAAACGCGCGGGCGTTAATTGACTCTGCTATGGCACATGCGGGGCTGACGCAGGGTTCTTCTCCTAAAATCGCTCATGGCTAAGAAAAAGGACAAAAAATCGGGGCTGCTGTCCGTCAATGTGACAGTAGCTGATAACCGTAAGGCCTTCTTTGATTTTTACATCGAGGAAAAGGTGGAGGCCGGAATCATGCTGACCGGCACGGAAGTAAAATCGCTGCGCATGGGGCAATGTTCGCTAAAAGAATCGCATGTCGGCCCGCATAAGGGTGAACTATGGCTTATGAATTCTCACATCCCTGAATACAATCAGGCCGGGCCGCATTTACAGCACGACCCCAAGCGCTGGCGTAAACTTCTGGTCAAACAAAAGGAAATGGACAAGCTGATGGGCGGCGTACAGCGTGAAGGTTATACGATTGTCCCTCTACGTCTTTACTTCAACGCCAAGGGGCTTGCGAAGTTAGAGATAGGCCTTGCCAAGGGTAAGAAGCTGCACGACAAGCGTGAGAGCGAAAAAGCACGCGACTGGAGTCGTGACAAAGCACGCCTGATACGAGAAAAAGGCTAGAAGCGAAGGTACATTGTGTTAGCCTTGAGTCGATGAAACCCGTTACCACCATTCCCGTACAAGACTGGATGAAGATGCCTGAAACCAAGGCCGTGATGGGCCCGCTGAACAAAAATTCAGACGAACCCATGGCGCTTTTTGTGGGTGGTTGTATTCGCAATGCCCTGTTGGGGATAGATGTCGGTGATATTGATATTGCCACGAAATTCACGCCGCAGCAGGTTGTGGATATAATGGGGAAAAGCGGTATAAAAACCGTTCCGACCGGCATTGAACACGGCACGGTGACGGCCGTGTCAAATCACAAACCGTATGAGATAACTACGCTGCGCCGCGATGTGAAAACGGATGGCCGGCGCGCTGTTGTGGCGTTTTCCGATAGCTGGGAGGAAGATGCATATCGCCGTGATTTTACAATGAATACGTTGCTGGCTGATGATGCCGGAAACGTCTACGACCCTACCGGGCAGGGTGTTTCCGATTTGAAAGCCGGGCGCGTTGTATTTGTGGGCGATGCGGCGGAGCGTATCGCCGAAGATGTCTTGCGTATTCTGCGCTTTTTTCGGTTTCATGCTTTATACGGTAAGGGTGCGCCGGATGAAGCGGCATTGGCGGCGTGCTGCGATCAGGCGGACAAGATTTCCACCCTGTCGCGCGAGCGCATTACACAGGAATTTTTTAAGATTTTATCAGTCACCCACCCTGTGGATAACTTGGGGATAATTTTTAAAAACGGCATTTTGAAAGAATTTCATTATCCGGATTACAACCCTGATTTACTTTCATTTTTTTGTGATCATGCTTTTGAATTTAGTCTGGCCGGGCGGCTGTTTATCTTCTTTGCCCAGTCTGTGGATAATATTAAAACGCAGGATAAAATGCTGATTATCCCCAAAGCGTTGGTACGGGAACTGGAAGCGATAGAGCGAGCATACATGAAAGCGTTATTCGATACGGAAGCGGGTGTAAAAACGGCGCTTTACCGGTACGGCAGGGCGGCTGTTAAAGCGGTGCTGGTGATAAAAGCCGGGCAGGGGGCGCTGGATAAATCAGCTCTGGCAGCCTACCGGGACATCACCGAAAACTGGGATATCCCGGTTTTCCGTTAAGCGGAAAAGATCTGATCAGGAAGGGGCTGTCAGAAGGCCCTGATCTCGGTGCCATGCTAGCGAGGCTTGAGGATCAATGGGTGGCGTCGGGTTTCGACGATGCGACCCTTCAGGAACTTCCTCATGGCTAGGGCCACCTGGCTTCCGGCGGCATAGACATCAGAATGGCTTCTGTGTTCCCTCCGGTTTTCAGGCCGAATTGCGTGCCGCGGTCATACAGCAGATTATATTCCACGTAACGGCCGCGCTTGACCAGCTGATGTTCACGCTGTTCATCGCTCCAGCTTTCATTCATGTGGCGGCGGACGATTTCGGGATAAATGTCGCGGAAGGTTTCTCCAACATCGCGCGTGAAGGAAAAATCGGCGCTCCAGTCACCGCTATCCAGATAATCATAGAAAATACCGCCGATACCGCGTGGCTCATTCCGGTGCGGCAGGAAGAAGTAACGGTCGCACCATTCCTTGAATTCCGGGTAATATTCAGGATCATGCCGATCACAGCATGTTTTGAAAGCCTTATGGAAGGCTTCGGTATCCTTTTCATTTTCAAACATTGGTGTTAAATCGGCCCCGCCGCCAAACCAGTGTTTGGATGTAACAATCATGCGCGTATTCATGTGAACGGCAGGCACCAACGGGTTTTGCATGTGAGCCACAAGTGATATGCCGGAGGCCCAGAATTGGCCCATGCTCTCCGCCGCGCCCGGAATTTGCGTGGCAAATTGAGGGGAGAAAATGCCGTGGACTTCGGAAAAATTGACGCCTACCTTTTCAAAAACACGGCCCCGCATAAGCGAGATTTCCCCGCCGCCATTCAGGATAGAGCCGGATTCGTTGGGTTCGCTCGTTTCCGGGCGGCTCCAAGGTTTTCTTTCAAAACGCCCGGCAGTTTTATCGGCATGGATTGTACCGGAAAGCTCATCTTCCAGCTTTTCAAATTCCTGACATATCTGATCACGCAGCGTCTTGAACCACCCGGATGCTTCGGTTTTACGGGCTTTCCAATCAATATTCTCTGTTGGGGCGGTTTTGCGGGCGGCGTCCATGATGTTATCTCCTGTAACCAAGGTTCCTGTTATGCTGCCGGGAATTCTATTCCTTCATAAGCCTTGCGCCATGACATAAGTCAAGTTTTTCGGGCGGTTTGCCGCAAGGCTTCACCTGCAACCATGGCGCAGGCATTGATAACGTTGAGGGAACGAAGCCCGCGCGCATGGGGATAAACACTCTTGCATCGGCGGCTTCATGAACATGCTCCGGTACGCCAGCGCTTTCGCGGCCTGCCAGCAGGATGTCATCCGCCTGAAATTCAAAATCGAGATAGGGCAGGGCCGCTTTGGTGCTGAGCAGGATAATGCGCCGTCCGGCGGAGACGATTTTAAAATTATCCCATGAACTGTGACGCATCAGGTCCAGATGATCCCGGTAATCAAGGGCGCTCTGGCGGATTTTGCGCTCATCCCAGGGAAAGCCGCAGGGGTCAATGACATCAAGCCTCATGCCCAGACAGGCTGCCAGTCTTATGGCAGCGCCTACATTCTGGGGGATATCGGGTTGATAGAGAGCTAAATGCATTTTTTCCTATATGTTTTGACTTTGCTCAGTTGCCTAAATAATCATTACACTGTATTTTTCACAGAACAGACTTGAAAAACCTGTTTCATGTCAGTAACAACAGCTAAAAATAATATTCAATAAGAACGTATAGCACCGATGGCATCCAAAGCTTCTACGCCTTCCGCCGGGCCACAAGGCGAAACCCGCAGGGATTTCCTGCAATTAACAGCTGCCGCTTTTGGCGCGGTCGGTGTGGGCGTTGTTGCCTGGCCGTTCGTTGACAGCTTAAACCCGGCCAAGGACACACTGGCGATGGCGTCAACGGAAGTTGACCTATCCCCCATACAGGAAGGCCAGTCCATCACCGTTATGTGGCGGGGCAAGCCCGTATTTATTCGCCACCGCACGGCAGAAGAAATCAAAGCGGCTGAGGACGTCAATGTGGCGGAGCTTCGTGATAAACAAGCCGATTCTGCCCGTGTACAAAAAGCGCAGTGGCTGGTAACAGTCGGTATCTGTACCCATTTGGGGTGTGTGCCTGTGGGGCAAAAGCCCACAGAAGCGCGCGGTGATTACAATGGCTGGTTCTGTCCATGCCACGGGTCGCACTACGATACATCAGGCCGTATCCGTAAGGGCCCGGCCCCTAAGAATCTGGCGATTCCGCCTTATGAATTTGTCAGCGATACATTGGTAAAGATCGGTTAAGAGTCATGGCATCAGGAAAAAGAGAATCATTTGATAATCCGGTGGTGGAGTGGATCGACTCCCGCCTTCCCGTTTTCACATTGATGAACAAGGAATACGGCGTATTCCCCCGTTCCCAAGAACTTCAACTATTTCTGGAATTTTGGCGCGATTGCCGGGTTCATGCTGGTGACGATGATCGTGACCGGTATCGTTCTGGCGATGCAGTATTGCGGCAATACCCATATCGCTTTTTGATTCTGTTTGAGCGCATCATGCGCGATGTGAATTTCGGCTGGTTG
>JAJOJU010000015.1 GCA_021208265.1 Alphaproteobacteria bacterium
GCCATTGAGAATGTCGTTCCCGGTGCCGCCGAACAGCGTTGTCGATCCCGGCATCGCCATACAGCGTGTCGATGCCTATGCCGCCGTACAGCTGATCGGTGCCATCGCCGCCGTGGATTTCATCATCGCCGTCTTCACCGCGCAGGATGTCGTTGCCAAGCCCGCCATACATTTCATCATTGTCATCACCGCCGTTCAGTACGTCATTGCCGCTGCCGCCGTCCATATAATCGGCACCCGCGCCGCCATTCAGCGTATCGTCATTGGCCTCGCCATACATTTCATCGTCGCCGGCATCGCCGTTCATGAAATCATTACCGTTTTCACCGTGCATGATGTCGTTGCCGATGTCGCCATACATAGTGTCGTTGGCCGTGCCGCCATACATCAGGTCAGCGCCCGCGCCGCCATTCATGAAGTCGGCGCCGCTATTGCCGTACATTTCATCATCGCCTTCATCGCCATACATGGTGTCATCGTTACCGCCGCCATCCATATAGTCTGCTCCGGCTCCAGCGCGCATGATATCATTGCCGGTGCCGCCATAAAGCTCGTCATCTCCTTCATTGCCGAAAAGATTATCGTCCCCGGCATCACCGTTAATGATGTCATTATCAGCACGTCCGTATATTGTATCGTTATCAGCGCCGCCGCTTAAGGTATCGTTGCCGTTTCCGCCATCGATATAATCATCGCCGACACCGGCCGAGATCGTGTCATTGCCATCATGGCCTTTCAGATTATCATCGCCCGCAACGCTGATCACGATGGAATCGTCCCCGGCATTGCCTTGGAAGATGATGTTTATATTAATACCGGAGCCACTGACGGTAATATTGTCATCTCCCGCCATGCCCTTGATGTACATATCAGGCGTATCGGCATGCAGGATGCTGATGGCTAGATCAGAATAGCTGCGGTTATAGGTAACAACATTCCCGCTGATGCCCGAAAGTCCGATCTGTGCCGCCGTGACGGTTTCTACGCCAATCTCATTTTTGCTGTAATACTCGTAGCCGCCGCTGCCGTTCGAAAACCCGACATGGATGATATCCAGATCGCTGGGCGCCACATCTTCCAGCTCAGCCCGCGTATAGGTCGTGCCGCCGAAAACATAATTTTCAATCGCAATCAGCGTATCCGTCCAGCCATCGACCAGGTGGTTCAATGTTACCGTTGTGGCATTCACGAAATTAAAGAAGAAATCCATCAGGCTGTAGCTGGTGTAATTTGCCGTATCCGTACCATCGCCGCCGTTCAGCGTGTCGCTTCCGGTGCTGGCGTACAAGGTATCAGCCCCGGCATTGCCGAGGAGTATATTATTGGCACTATTGCCGTAAATTTGGTCATTCCCCGACCCGCCGGTCGCGTTCTCGATAATGGTGTTCCAGGCAATGGTGATGTTATCGGTCAATCCAACGGAACTGAATTGCCCTTCTTCCAGACGCAATGTCATTGCGCTCGAGATGGCTGAGCCGTCTAGCGTGTCCGTCCCGCCGCCATCCCAGATGGCATAGGCATCGCCGGAGCGCAGAACATAGGTGTTATTGCCGGAATGGGATGCATGCGTTGTGTTGGCGCCGTACATTTCCTGCAAGGCGGCAATGTCATAGAGCATGTAGCTTTCGGCAAACGTGTTGCCCCATGTCGACCAGTTATAGGCCATCACGGAATATTGTTCGGTATTTTCAATGGCGTTGTTGTCATATGCCAGATTGAAAGCCTCGAATGTGTGTTGCAGACCTAATGCATGACCGATTTCATGCCAAAGAACGTAGTAACCGTAGCCGCCTTTGGTCATATCCTGTGTGCTGGATGCGTATTGAATATTCGTCCAGACATCCCCAGCCTGTGCATAGCTGCCGGGATAATAGGCCCAAGCTCCGGCATCGGGATCAAGTTGAGCCTGGCCGAAGACCATATCGGTTTGGTTGATATTTGTTGTTTCAATAAAGCTGATATTCACCAGCTTCCCGATCTCGGTCATGATCTCGCGGGTTGCCGTTTGCATGGAAGCTGTGAAAGCCTGGAAGTTGGTTGCTTCTTGCGAGCCGATGTAATAGCTGGTAGCTGGATACAAAGTTATAGTAAAGAGTAGTCTGATTCCACGCTGAACCAGATAATAGATCATCGTGGCGTGAATTTTCTTCGGTTATATTATTGATATATTGCGGCGTATCCACATAAGCAGCATCCTGAGTGTCTGCGGATTGAAAATTATAGCCGGGGTTGTTCCGTGCCTCTAAACAGGCAGAACAGCCGCAACCCGGCGGCAAATCAGTGTTCATGGATGTGTTAACAGTACCCTCTGAGTTTCCCTCACTCATTATCCGATCCCTCAATTATTTTTTTATGTCCCTACTTTCCTTAGGATAAGGAAGAAAATCTTACAGGGGCTTAATTTTAGATTGGATTTTAGGGATTTTTTTTAGAAGAATTTTGTCAGGCGCAGCATAATCATCAGACGATCGAATTCGCTGAGTTCGTTGTCGCTTTTCCGGGTTTTATAATCAACCCCGGCACCGGCTTGCCATGAGGGATTCAAGAAATATTGCAGGTTCATGCGTGCCGTATAATCTTCGCGATCAAACGAGTCCTGATCTTCAAAATTGAGCGTCATATATTCGAGTTCATTTTGTAGATAAAGGTTATGGTACAGCTCGTAATCCAGACCCAGAGTGTATGTGGAGCGCAGGAAACCACGCGCGAAATCGCTATCCTGATCCATCTCGCGTTGGGCATTGAAACGCCATGTGGTTTTCGGGGTCATGCTGTAGGCGATGTCGGCCTCCAGATCAAGATTCTGGAGTGTATCCAATTCACTTTCATCAAAATCGCGCCGGATAATACCTGCACCGATATTGGCAAAAATAATGCCTTTATAGGAGGTCTTAAATCCTGCGAGGATGCTTTGATTAATACTGTTGGATTTCACAACGCTGCCGTCTGAAAGCGTGGTGTTGGCTGTGTCATAGGTTTGTTTATCCTGTGCGATATTCAGGTAGATGGAATGTTCGGGGCGCTGTGAATTGCGGCCCCTCAGGAACACATATTCCAGCCCCAGAAGACCGCCGGCCGTGGAATAATCCTGTGCGCTGTAGAGAATAGGGTTTCCGGTTTGTGCAGAAATTCCATCATCGAAGGATTTATCCTTGTAGCGCCCTAAAAGTTTTACAATCAAGCGGTTGAAGGTGTGCGTTACGCCCAAATTTGCCGATGTTGTACTTATTGTTGCAGGCTCTTCCGGCGACTGGTTGCGTGTGGGATCAATGCGCGGGCGGGCTTTTTGATCATAGTTTAGCTCAAAGGGAAAGCTCCAGCGGGTGTTGGCGATGAGTTCTCCTTGTACAAAAGCGTTCATATCTTCCTTGTTTTCAGAACGTTCTGAAGCGAAGCGTTCGATATTTCCTGAAATGCCTGCGCCCACAGAATGTCCGTCATACAGTTTTTTGAGCACAAGGGAGGGTTTAAATCGCGTGATGAAATCACTGACTGTATCGTCTTTTGTGGCGTAGATATTGTCGTTATATACGGTCTCAAGTCCCAAACTCGGCAGAAAAGCAATGCCCTTATATATCATGCCCTGAGGGCGCAATTCTGCGGGCAGGCGGTCAGTGGGGCCCAAACCTTTTACAGAGGCGCTGGTATCTAAAGCATCCCTGTCACTCACACTTTGAGCCCATGCGGAGGGTGCCAGATAAACGCAAAAAAGCGCCAAAATCAGTGTAAAGGCCAATGTTTTTTTAAGCATTTTTTTGTTTAAATTATGTGGTAAGGCGCCGAAATCAGCAGGATGAAAGGTGTTTAACCTAAAAAAACTTTATCATAAAATAAATAAGACGGGGACAAATAATTAAAACGCTGATAAAAAAGTAGAGCGCATAAATTTTGCGGGCTCTCCATATTTTCAGTCAATCCATGAAAATCCTTTATTGTCATGACAACGTCTATTACCGAACGTCCGATGGGCGGGTCTTGTCACAAGGTCAATTTCCTTATGAATACTGGAAACCATTTCTTGAGGTATTCGGCAATATTACAGTTGCGGCGCGCGGAGAAACTCTCTCACCCACATTTGATTCTTCCAAAATGAATGTCAGTAGCGGGCCGGGTGTTGAATTTTGCTTGATGCCCAACATGAATTCAATTGCGGGGCTTTTAAAGCACAAAGCAGAAAATGCAAAGCGCATAAAAGAAATGGTTACCAGTCATAATGCATTAATTATTCGCGCTGTGAGCGAGATCGGTTGGCTGGCTTATAAGGAGGCACAAAAGCAGAATAAGCCTTTTGCGATGGAAATGGCGGCTTGCGCGTGGGATAGCACCTGGAATCACGGCAATTTGAAGGGCAAGGTCTACGCACCTTTGCGCATGTGGCATGATCAGGCGATTACCAAGGACGCTGATTTTGTTATGTATGTGAGCCGTGAGTTCTTGCCGCGCCGCTACCCCACAAACGGCCAGACGGAGTTTGCCTCGAATGTACGAATTCATGCGCCCCCGCAGGAGGTTATGGAACAGCGGCTTTCGCGTTTGAAAACTTCTAATTCCGGAGATCGGCCCTTTGTTATCGGGCTTATCGGTACGCTTAATCACAAAATAAAAGGGGTGCGCGATGCTTTGGAGGCTCTCGCTTTACTAAAAAAATCGACTAACAGACAGTTTATATTCCGGCATCTGGGGCCGGGTGATCCGGCAGAGTACAGGGAGCAGGCTCAGAAGCTGAGTTTACAAGATATTGTACATTTTGACGGCATGGTGCCCAGTGGCGATGCTGTTCTCAGGTGGTTGGACGGGGTCGATCTTTATATCCAGCCCTCTTATCAGGAGGGTGTGCCGCGTGCAGCATTGAGGCGATGAGCCGTGGATGCCCGTTTATCGGCTCCACAGCGGGCGGGATTTCCGAGCTTGTTCCCCACGAATGGCAGCACAGGCCCGGCGATTTTAAAACGCTGGCTGGCCTCATGAAAACAATGATTGAGGATTTTTCCGTTCAATTTGAGATGGCCAATCGTAATTTTGCGTTGGCGAAGACCTACACCAGTGATGTTCTAATGCTCAGACTTCCTTCCGCATATTCATTCTACCGTTTATAGAATAATTGCGCCATAATCTTCGAATGAGTGATGACTACATGATATGCGCCTATGCGCTGGATGGTACGGGTAAGGGGCAGCCTCTTGCCGGGGCGGCCGTGTCCGATATGATCCGCGATCCCAGCCCCGCCTGGGTTCATTTAAATGCCGCGCATCCCAGTACGCGGGAATGGCTGGAGCGGGAAGTTCCATACCTGGATCAGATTATTCTGGAAGCCTTACTGGCAGAGGAAACACGCCCCCGTATTGCGGAGCATGACGATGGTATTTTAATGATCCTGCGAGGGGTTAACTTAAGTGAGAATGCTGAACCGGAGGATATGGTTTCGGTTCGGATGTGGATTGATGAACACCGGATTATCACCACCATTCGCCGCCGTGTGCGCGCGGTGGAAGATATCCGTGAGCGTCTGGAAGCAGGGAATGGCCCCACGAATGCTGCTGATTTTCTGGTAGAGCTTGCTACGCGTTTGATTGAGCGAATGGAGCCGGTATTGACTGAGCTTGATGAGCGTACGGATACGCTGGAGGAACGGATTTTGAATGATCCTGACACCAGCGAGCGTCAGGAAATTAATGATATCCGGAAAATGGCGATTGTCATACGCCGCCATCTGGCCCCGCAGAAAGATGCGATGATGGCTTTACGCAACTGCGAGGTTAAGTGGCTGGAAAAAAATCATAAGAGAAAACTTCAGGAGGGGCTGGATAGGTTGACCCGCTATATCGAAGATCTGGATGCTATCCGTGACCGCGGTCAGATTATAAAGGACGAACTTGCGAGTGTGCTGGCTGACCGGATGAACAAAAATTTATATGTTCTCTCCCTGATTGCAGCTCTTTTTCTGCCGCTGGGTTTTTTAACGGGACTTTTAGGCATCAATGTGGGGGGTATGCCGGGATCAGCTGATGACGGTGCTTTCTGGATTGTCTGCGGTATTTGTGCTATCTGCCTGATACTGGAATATCTTATTTTTAGACTTTTACGTTGGATATAAATACGGGGATTGTCTCCTCTTATAGAGCAACTAAAACTATGTTAGTGTGAACCCTTCAAGGGGTGAGGTCTTATACCAATGTACGAAGATTTTCTGGCGATTTTTACCTGTGTTGTTCTGATCGCAGTGTTTGTGGCTTTTACGCGCGAAAAAATGGCGCCCTATGTTGTAGCCCTGACCGGGATGACAACCCTGCTTGTCGCCGGGGCGCTCAGCACAGATGATGTTTTAGGTGTTTTTTCGAACAGCGCGCCGATTACCATTGCCTGTATGTTTGTAATCAGTGCTGCGCTGGACCGTGCCGGTATTGTCGATGCGTTGGGTCAGGTCTTACTGAAAATATCCAATAAAAGTGAGATTCTAAGCGTTATTGCCATGGCATTTATTGTCATTGTATTTTCGGCTTTCATGAATAATACGCCGTTGGTTATTATTTTGACGCCGGTTGTGATCAGGCTGGCGGAACAGCTAAAGCGTTATCCTTCAAAATACCTGATCCCGCTGTCTTACGCGTCCATATTGGGTGGGACATGTACGCTGATCGGGACATCCACAAATATCCTGGTAGATGGTGTAGCACAAAAATACGGGCAGGCTCCGTTTAGCATGTTTGAGATCAGCGGCGCCGGATTAGCCTACGCTGTTACCGGCGTCATATTTATGGGGCTCTTTGGGCGTAAGCTTTTGCCGGAGCGTCTGCCGCCGAAAGATACGATTGAGGATCCGGCCCAGCGCAAACGTTTCGTGGCAGAGGCGATTATCCCCTGGGATTCCCCCCTGATAGGTAAGACATTAAATGAAGTTAAATTTACCGAAGCCGAAGAATACGAAATCATCGATCTGATCCGTCAGGAACGCGGTAGCCGCCTTGATGTTGCCGGGGCATTTTCGGCTCTGATCTCGTCCCTGCAGGGCAAGCAGCTGGAAGCTGAGGTTGATAAACCCCGCAAAGTTTCTCCCTTGCGCGATATTCCATTGCAGGGCGGGGACCGTTTGGTGTTCAAGCTGGAACACGATGAGCTTGTTGAAATGAAACAGCATATCGGTGTGGAATTTGATCCGGAGCGCGCACACTTTTCCGAAGCCCTGCCGGTACGGACTGTTGTTATGACCGAAGGTTATGTTCCTGCGGGTTCGGATATGATCGGGCGCCGTATCCGTGATCTAAGGCTGCGCCGCCGTTATAACTGTTTTGTGATGGGGCTTAACCGCAAGGACCAGAATGTAGCGGGGGATCTGGGTAATGTTGTGATCCGCGAGTCTGACACGCTTATTTTGGAAGGGCCGGAGGAAGAATTAACGCGCCTGTTTGAAAACGAGCAGATATTAAGCGCCTCCCAATTACGTTTGCGCCCACTGGATAAAAAAGCATGCGACGGTGGCGGTCGCCGTGATGATGGCTGTGGTGATCCTGAGCAGCTTTAATATTATGCCGATTGCAGGCTTGGCATTTGTGGGGGCGATGGTGGTGACGTTAACGGGCTGTGTCGGCTTTGAGCGGGCCTATAAGGCGATCGACTGGCAGATATTGTTGCTTATTTTCGGGATGCTCGGCATCGGTCAGGCGCTGGAAAATAGCGGCGCCATGGAAGCTTTGGTCGGCGGTGTGTCCACTCATATCGCATGGTTGGGGCCGTTTGCCGTGTTTGCGATCTTGTATTTTATATCCATGGTAATGACGGAATTTGTGACCAATAACGCGGTAGCCATTATTATGACGCCGATTGCCATTGGTCTGTCGACATCACTGGGGGTTGATCCGCGTCCCTTTATTGTAGCGGTGATGTTTGCGGCGTCTGCCAGCTTTGCAACGCCGATCGGGTATCAGACGAATACGTTTGTTTATGCCGCCGGGGGCTACAAATTTAAGGACTTTTTCCGGGTTGGAATTCCCATGAACCTGCTAATGTGGTGCGTGGCCATGGTCGTTATACCCTATTTCTGGCCGTTTAATCCCCAATAACCGCCGATTTTCAAATTTTTACCGCTTTGCAGAAAAATTATCTTGATTCATTATGAATAAGATAGGTAAGTTTTTTAATATAAATAAAAACTAAAGTAACAGGGAATGAAATAAAATGACCAACTGGGATGACACCCCTGCTGATCAAAGCAGGTTTATTTTCTACGGCACGCACCAGATTGCTTTTCCGGGACACACATATCATGAAACACTGATTGGCGTGGATCCTAATCACCCCATGCTGTCTATCCTTAAGAAAGCTAAGGATCAGGGTGATTTTGTTGTGTTGTCAGGTATTCCCAAAGAAAAAGGCCCCTTGCCTCCGCCTAAATCCGAAGCGGAAAAAAAGCACCGGGAATCTCAGGAAAACATCCGCCTGCAAGAAACATGGGCACATAGCGCCAGATATAACACGGGCGTTTTGGCCAGAGTATCAGGGTTTGTGCCGTTATCCGGCAATTCCTATAAGCTGGAATTCGAGCCGATCGACCGTGTTTATTTCCAGCAAATTTATGATCGGGGCGAATGGTATGAGGCCGATATTTTTCCGCGCGTGATGCGGGCGGAGACAGAGTTGCCTGCGGAAACAGAGGCTCTGATGGGGCGCTTGCGCAAGCAAGCCGTTGACCTTGCTAAAATTGTTAACTTCAACCAGTTCGCATACAAGATGGAACTTGAGGAAGACGTCAAAAGCTTTAGGGACAACGGGGAGGAGCCTGATCCTGAACTGTTGAAGGAGCTGGCCGCTGTCAAGAAGACATCTGCCATAAAGATGATCGGGGAAATTGAAAGAATTAAAGACCCTGAAGAGTTAATTGAATTTCTGATTGGGTCCATGCATGCAAAGGATAAGGAACGCAATATCATCTGGGCGCCACCCGAGCACCGTCAGGAATTGCTGGAAAAGGATAACATCCATGACCGTCTGCTGAAGCTTATGGATATGGTAACTTTCACCATACAAATGCGCACAACGGCTGATAATGATATCGGGAATGATATTGAGCGTTACCGTAATATGGCAGCCAAGAAAGCCCGCGTATCGCAAGAACTGGGTGAACTTCTTCAGGTCATTCAGGAAAACAACTATCACGATGTTCTGGAAGCGCATATGGAGCGTATGCCCAAGGGCAAGGGCAAAGGAGAAGATTCCAATCTTGATCCGGCGCTTGCCAAGCTGAAAGCGAAATTGGAAGCAAAAGATCTGTCGCCCGAAATGCGCGAAGCTGTTGACGATGCTTTCAAGACAATCGCCAAAAACCCATATTCACCGGAGACACCGAAGCTTGAGGAATATCTGAAGCGCATCAGCCGCATTCCGTTCGGTGAGAAGGATATGAGCCCGATTATAAATGATCTGGCTGCCGCCAAGAAAAGTCTGGATGACCACCATTACGGTCAGTATGAAGCCAAGGAAGCCATTTTGGATTCACTGGCAGCCCAGATTAAAAGCGGCGTGGCAAACGGCAAGATTATCTGTCTTGTGGGTGCGCCCGGTGTTGGTAAAACTGGTTTGTATGAGGCAATTGCTGAGGCTTCCGGCCGGAAATTCATTAAGCTTGCCTTGGGCGGGGTTAAGGATGAAAGCCTGCTGCGTGGTCACAGCCGGACTTACGTTGATTCCAAACCGGGTTTCATTATTGAATCCATGATGAAATGCGGCACAAGCAATCCGCTCATGTGTTTGGATGAAATTGACAAATGTGATCCTGACAAGATTGTACCTGTGATGCTGGAGATTCTGGACCCTGAACAGAATAAGGAATTCCGCGATCATTATCTGGGGCAACCTTATGACCTTTCAAAGGTTATGTTTGTGGCGTCCGCCAATGACCTTAGTCAGGTGCATCCAGCGCTGCTGAGCCGTATGGAAATTATTCAGGTGCCAAGCTATCTGCCGCAGGAAAAGCTTATCATTGGCAAAAACTATATGCTGCCAAAAGCCGCCAAAGAGGCCGGTGTGCATGTTGAAATTTCCGATGAGGCGATGGCAGAGCTTATCAGCCACACGCAGGAAGCCGGTGTTAGAAAGCTGAAGCAAAAGCTGGATAGATTCTGCGCCAAGGTAGCGCGGGCTATCCTGGATAAAGATGTTCCGGATACAACGGCAGAAGCGCCTTTTAAAGCACATAATGCCGCTGATATTGAGAAATATCTTGGTAAGCCTACATCCGAGCCGGATAAATGCCATGACGAACCGCAGGTGGGTGATGTGACCGGTTTGGCTTGGACAAGCTCAGGCGGGGTGCTGATGCGTACCCAGGCAACAATGTGGGAAGAGGAAGGTGCTGGTGGTTTCAGGCTGACGGCGAATGGAAATATCATGAATGTGATGAAGGAATCCGTTCAGGCTGTTGATATATTCCTGCGCGGGCATGCGGAAAAACTGGGTATTGATCCTAAAGTCATGAGAAACCAGCACCTCCACCTTTTCTTTACGGAAGTGGGGATTCCCAAGGATGGGCCCTCCGCCGGGGTGACTATGGCTATCGCCGGGATTTCTGTTCTGACTAATACCAAAGTACGCCATGATATTGCCATGACGGGCGAAATTGATATCCGTGGGAATGTAACATCCGTGGGGGGAATTCGTGAGAAGGTGATGGCTGCCGTTGATGCCGGCTGTACAAAGGTTCTTCTGCCATGGCCCAATCGTCATGATGTCGAAAAATTTCCGCAGGATCTAAAAGACTATCTGGCCCAGAAGGGCGTAAGCATTGTACCGGTCAAGACCGTGTTCGAAGCTATGGAGCATGCTTTGGTAAAAACGCCGGGGCTTGATAAGGTTCTGACGCCGGAGAAAATACCTCTGGGCTTTATCCCGGCTAATATTAACAAGCCGGATGTTAACGAGGGCAGTGAGCAACACGCCGCCCCCGCGATGCAGCCGGGCGGGCCTGGTTGATAGGCTGAGCGGTTCCTAGCAGGATTGACGCATTTTGCGCTGCCACCATTGTTGCAGCAGGCGTTTTTGCGCCAATATCTGCTGGTAACGGTTGTTCACGTCTTCGTTGCTTTTGATGTATTCAGACACCTGATGGCGTTCAGCCGGGCCTAGTTCGTTATCGATAAAGGCCTGCAGCGTGTAGTCGTTGACGAAATGCCGCGAATTCATACGATTTGTCCCCCTATGGCAAGACGGGGAAGGCTGCAAAGCCTTCCCGCAGCTTGTTGACTATACTACTTGCGGAACTCGACAACCACGCGCCGGTTCTCTCTCAAAGGCACGCCATCAGCCGTATCAACAGCAGGGTGTGTTTCCCCGTGCGCTTCCTTATCCAGTATACGGTTGGGGATGTTACGTGCGGTTAGTGATCGTGATACCGCATCGGCACGGCGCTCTGAAAGCTCAACGTTATAGTCAGCCGGGCCTGCCGTATCGGCATGGCCTGCCACAACGACTTCGCGTGGTTTGTAGCGCTTGATATCACTGGCAATCTTATCCAGCGTTGCTACGGCGGGGCTGTCGATTTCAGCGCTATCGAATGCAAAATTGATTTCATAGGAATTCAGCACGTTTGTAATGACTGTGCTTTCCCTGACAGGCTTAGCTTCCTGAACAGGCTTGGCTGCCATTTTTTTCGGATAGACGTACTTCAAGTCACAGCCTTCGCGTATAAACCCATCGGGGACCTTTTTATAGTTCTGGCAGGGTTCGCGGAATTCATAGTTAAGGTAATTATGAAGCTCGACTTTTTGTTCCGGCGTTAAATAACGCAGGTAATCCTTGTAAGCCACTAGATGGTGCGGCGTATAACCGTGCTTATCATTAGCTTGCACTTGGGGCGCCAGCATAACGATGCCCGTTGTAACGGCGGCCAGAGTCAGAATTTTGAAACGATACATGGGACTGTCCTTTCCTTGATAATCCATAATGAGTGCATGTTTAAACAACGGACGGAGATTCAATAAGTTCCAGAATAATATTATGGAACGTATTCAAGAGGCCGGGCATTGGCAGAGCATATGTAACCATCACCAAATAAATAAGGAGATACAAAAATGCTAGGATGGGCTTTAACATTTCTGGTCATAGCGCTGATCGCCGGTGTTCTTGGTTTTGGCGGCGTGGCAGCTGTGTCTGTCGAGATTGCACAAATCTTGTTTGTGGTCTTTTTAGTACTGTTTATTGTAGCGGCGGCTATAGGCGTTGTTCGTGGTAAGACGCCGCCCGTTTAGGCTGTGCTTGTGTAATTAAACATTCTAACCCGAAGAAAAACCCGGCTCTGTGAAGAGCCGGGTTTCTTAGTTGGGCAGGGGAAAACTTGGTTAGGTTTTTTAGGCCGCCAGATGAGAGATTGCGTGAGACGCAGGCACAGGCGGCATATTGTATGCTCTGACGGATGTTCTACCCATCTCGTTTTGCAGGCTTTCACGAGCACGGGACAGGCGCGAACGTACGGTCCCCACGGGAATGCCCAGTGTTTCCGATACCTCGGCGTATTGCATGCCGTGAGCGCAGACCATAATCAGGATTTCCTTATGCTCAGGAGAGATACGCTCCATGGCGTCTTCCACATACAGAAGCTCAGTTTTAGTTTCTGATCAGGCTCAACACCGCGGTTTTCTATGTATGACTCGGGGTCATATTGTGTCTCGAACTTTTTCTTTCTCCGGTAGTTGGAAACAAAAAGGTTAAACATGATTTTAGAAGTCCAGCTGAACAGATTAGTGCCGTCTTCGAACAAGTGCTTTTTCTCAATAGCGCGCAGGATCGTTGATTGGAGGAGGTCCTCTGCATCGCACACGTTGCTTGTCAGCCGAAGGGCAAACTTTCTCAAGCTGTCGATTTCTTCAATTAAGGCTGTGTTGGCAAACATTTTAAGCTCCTTTCACATTGCTTATGTTTCCAATTTAGGCCTGCTTCGTAACCTTGTTTTGTCGCTTTTGTTTCGATTGAGAAAAAGTTTGTTTCAAGTGTGTAACAAACAGGGTAATGTGGCGAACCATGCATAAAGGCACAGTTCTCAGCGTTGATGATGATGAAAACCTTCAGATTGTTATTGAACAATATCTGGAGGATGACGGCTATACCGTTCTAAAAGCGGGCGATGTTAAAACCGCGCTTGAAAAAACAGATTCATCGGCTCTGGATGTCATATTACTGGACCTTGTTTTGCCGGATGGCGAAGGGCTTAGTTTGATCCCGCAATTCCGCAGCAAATCCTCAGCGGCTATCATTGTCGTTTCCGGCAAGAGCGAAACCACGGAAAAGATCGTCTGCCTCGAAATGGGGGCGGATGACTATATTACCAAGCCGTTTGAAATGCGTGAATTGTCGGCTCGCATCCGTGCGGTGCAGCGCCGCATGGCGCCGGCGGCTAACGAAGAAGACAAATCCTCACCCCTGAAAAAAGCCGAAAAAATTCGTTTTGATGGGGGCTGGGTCTTGGACCGCACGCAATATCAGCTTTATAACCCGGAGGGTAAATCGGTCGATTTAACAACCGGGGAGTTCAAGATGATGGAAGCCCTGGTTGTGGCGGCGCACCGCGCTCTCAGTCGCGAACATCTTTTCGACCTGACCCGCGATGGCAGTTATGATTCCTATGACCGCGCGATTGATATCCAGATTGCTCGTATCCGTAAAAAAATCGGCGATGATACAAAATCCCCCAAAACCATAAAAACCGTGCGCGGTGTGGGGTATATGTTCTGCGGTACGATAGACACCTAGTTTTTATTTCCGGAACTTTTCTTTCCTTTCTCAGTTGGAATTCCCGTAACAAGAAAGGAGATTTCTTATGCCTGCAAAATCATTAAAAAAATCCTCATATCCTGAGGTGGAAGATATAAGAGGCGATCTTAACGCTTTGAAAAAAGACGCCATCAAGCTGGGCAACCATGTGGCTGCTGACGGTAAGGAGCGCCTTCAGGAGATGAGCCAGTCTGCCAAAGAGCAGATATCCAGCCTGAAAGCGGCAGGAGAAACGCAAATCCATTCTCTGGAAGAGCGCGTTAAGGCCAAGCCTATGCAGTCCGTTGCGATTGCCTTTGGTGCCGGTTTATTAGCCAGCGTACTGTTAGGGCGTCGTTAATCATGAACCCCCTGATGCCTCTTACGGGTAAGATCTTGATGGATCACCTGATGGATGCCGTTCTGGCACCGGATCATCTTACGGGGCAAAAGAAGCTCCGGACGGCGCTTTCCGTGCTGGCCGGGGTCTCTTTTGTTCTGGGGGGCGGTTTTATCCTGTACGGGTTTTACCTGTGGCTGTTACATAATTACAGTTCCGACATCGCAGCCATGATCACGGGGCTGGCTTGTCTGGTCTTCGCCGGGGCATCTCTCTTGATCCTGTGGCTTATCGACTGGTATACACATCGGCGCCTGACGCGGATGCGTGAAGAGGTATCAGGCATCATTCAGGGTGTCATAGAAAGTGCTGCCGATGAATTGAGCGAACCCATTAAAGAAAACCCCAAGACGGCTCTATTGGCTTCTGTGCTGGTGGGCGTGTTGGCGGGATCAAGATTGCGTTAAAAATATCCAACACATATAAAAACCGCCCCATGGTATGAGCCGGGGGCGGTTTTTGTTGTTCCGGGTGAGGTTTAATCACCCAGATCAATATCATCCTTATCGGTCAGGACACCCGTGGCAGCGCCGGCAGCACCCCCGACAATAGCACCTGTAGCCATGCTACCGCCCGTAACAGCGCCGCCCAGCGC
This sequence comes from Alphaproteobacteria bacterium, assembly GCA_021208265.1. GTDB lineage: Bacteria > Pseudomonadota > Alphaproteobacteria > Micavibrionales > Micavibrionaceae > JAJOJU01. The sequence goes on from JAJOJU010000015.1 coordinate 14,730, forward strand.
ACCTATACCGGCACCGATCCCGGCGCGCTCAAAGCGCGGTCAGATTTGGAGCTTCCGCAGGCCGCCAGACCTGTACAAGCAATAAGAGCTAAAGTAAGAGCAAGTTTTTTCATGATATTCAAAGTCCTCTATTTTTTTATGATAACCCACAAACAAGCAGCATTTGTCGGCAGTTCCATAAAAAAACCGCTTTCCATGTTTCAGAAAGCGGTTTTTCGGAGGATTAATAGTATGATGTTATGCGGCGCGCAGAGTATCTTTTAGTGTCTTCATATAGTCATGACTGCGCTGCAGTGTTGATTTTTCATGAATCAGGATATCCTTTGTAGCAGACCTGAAGTCTGGTTCTTTCAAAGCATCTTCGATGGAATGCAGGCAACGGTCTTCCGCTTCCTCCAGATTATTAACCAGCGTTTCATCAACGTCATTGCTGATGGATGTCATCAGGCTGCCCCAGAATTGAGCGGCTTGCCCGGTCATGGTTTCACGGGCTTTGGCATCACCGCCATTGGCGCGAACATGTTGCTGCAAATTCACAATAACGCCGCGGTGCAGTTTTTCCAGATTCTGGAATGTTTTACGGATTTGTGGATCATCAGCTTTCCTGTGCGGATGAATAAAATTCGCATGCATCTTCGTTGATGTTAATCAGCTTACACAGCTCGTTATTTTCATGTTCGATGATTTTTTTGGAATTTTCCATGATTTATCTCCTTTTCAGGTGAGTGGTTGTGTGCCGCCAACGATGAAAGCTCGGCATGGTTCCGTAAGAAACACGGAACGCACTGTTACAAAACAGAAACAAAGTTTTTCAGATTGGAAACAGAAGAGTCGTTTTCAGGATACAGAGCGGGCTTAATCTGGAGTTATAGGAACGAGAAAGGAGCTAACCATGCTTAACATTCCTCAACACGTGAGCGGGATTACACACCCCCTTATCAGTGACATGTATTTGAAAAAAGATTTTGGCCGCGGCCCACATCATGAGGATGTTCTTGTGATTGAGACCCGTAGAACGCCAGCCAACGATAGTGGCGTCGGCAGATTTGAAGACTATCTGGCTGCGTTATTGCCTGATCTGGAAGATTTGAAGGAGCAGGCTGAAAGAAAGGTCGGTCATATTGACCGGATTGACATCAAAACCCATTAATTCATTTTCCCAACCCAGGTGAGGCTTTTCCCCTCAAAAGCCTCGAAAAACTGAAGCCAGAGATTGATATCTCTGGCTTTTTTGTGTCTTTCACAGCAGGAATTGCGTTGCAGCGCAAAAGAGCTTGACACCTGTGAGCCTGAGTGCTTTGGTTTTTCTTTGCTATAACACAAGAATAATAAATTCCTATTGCAGGATAACAGGGAGAGTATGAATGGGCGATTCACAAAACAATAAGAGAGATACGCTGAAAAAGGTCTTTTTCGGGGCCTTGGGCGGTGCCGGCGCCGTTGTGGCTTATAATCTGGTGACGGCTCCCGCTACGCAAGCACCTCCGCCCCCCGGTTTTATTTCCTATTCAAGCTTTATGGATATGGCCAAAAAGGGTGAGATTCCTCAAGTATCCATCCGTGAATCCTATATGGGGGGGGCGCCATGCCAACGGGCATGAGCTTAAAACCTATATGCCTGCGGGCGATGCAACGGCTATCAGTGAATTGCGTTCGACCGGCAAGGTTGACATTATTTCATATCCCCCGCCACAGCCAGACGGGCTGACTAGTTTTCTGAATAACTGGGGGCCTACGCTTTTGATGGCAGGGGTGTTTATTTTCTTCCTGACATGGATGGCGCGCCGACAGGCTGCGAATGGGCGTAATGCCATGGGGTTTGGTAAATCCAAGGCGAAACAGCTACAGGATAGTAATCTGAGCCGTGTAACGTTCGAAGATGTTGCGGGCATTGAGGAAGCTAAAGAAGATCTGCAGGAAATCGTCGAATTTCTCAAAAATCCTCAGAAATTTACGCGTCTTGGCGGTAAAATTCCCAAGGGCGCTTTATTGGTGGGGCCGCCCGGTACAGGTAAAACTCTTATTTCCCGCGCGGTGGCAGGGGAGGCAAATGTGCCGTTCTTCAGCATTTCCGGTTCCGATTTTGTGGAAATGTTTGTCGGGGTGGGGGCGTCCCGCGTGCGTGACATGTTTGAACAAGCTAAGAAAAACGCGCCTTGCATTATCTTTATTGATGAGATTGATGCCGTTGGTAAAAAGCGTGGTTCCGGTATGAACGGTAACGATGAACGCGAACAAACGCTTAACCAGATGCTTGTGGAGATGGACGGTTTTGAAGGCAATGAGGGGATTATCATTCTGGCGGCAACGAACCGCGTGGATACGCTGGACCCGGCATTGCTGCGTCCGGGCCGTTTTGATCGTAAGATTGAAGTGCCAAACCCGGATATTGGCGGGCGGGAGAAAATCCTGCGCGTTCACATGAAAAAATGTCCGCTGGAAATGGATGTAAGCGTGCATATTCTTGCGAAGGGTACGCCTGGATTTTCCGGGGCACAGCTCGCCGGTCTGGTTAATGAGGCGGCATTGCTGGCGGCCCGCCGCAATAAAAAGGTCGTGGGCATGCAGGAATTTGAGGATGCCCGCGAGAAGATCATTATGGGGGCGGAGCGTAAATCAGCCGTTGTGAGTGAGGATGTTAAACGTCAGGTATCCATACACGAAGCCGGACACGTGGTAACAGCCATGCATATGCATAAGAAGGGTATTCTTCCCCCGTCCATAAGGTTACCAATATCGGGCGTGGCCCGGCGGGGGGTTATATGGCTCGCCTGTTTAATGAAGACAGAATGCAGAGTTTGGGTATGCTCAAGGCCGATATTGTTGTGGCTGTGGGCGGGCGTATCGCCGAGCAGGTCATGCTGAATGAAAATGATGTCAGTATCGGTGCTTCAGGTGATATTCAGCAGGTGACAAGTATTGTGCGTGCTATGGTCATGAAAGCAGGTTTTTCTGATAAGGATGGTCTGCGTTTCATGGGATATGAAGATCAGCAGGGTGGTGCTTTTGCCATTTCAGAAGAAACAAAACGCTTGATCGAGCTTGAGGCACAGCAGCTTGTTGACGAAGCCTATAAGGATGCAAAGCAAATTCTGGAAGAGCATAAAGAACAGCTAATGGGCGTTACAAATGCTTTGATGGAATACGAATCCCTGACCGGGGAAGAAGCGACAACCGCAGCAGAAGCCGGCCCCGATAAGGCGGTGGGTGCTGTTGCCGCGTTGCGCAGCCAGAAAGAAGCCCTTCGTAGACAATCGACATTGCTGCCGGGCCGTAGCTTGTCTGTTCCGGCTGCGGAGCCGGCAGATATACATCCCGCCTGATAAAATAAAAGCGTCAGGAAGCTTTATGGGCTTCTGGCGCTTGTTCTTTCTCGATAAAAATCACGATGTCGTTTTCCTTGGGCGCTATGCGGCTTGCTGCGGTTTGTGAGTAGAACTGCACAAGCCCGGCGCGTGTGATAACCCCGATTAATATCAGCGAATCCGTTTCTTCCGGAATGATCAGGCTATCCCCGTTATCGGGCTTGCCGACCCGCGTTGTCCGGAAGCGCCAGCCATCGTGATATTTCGACCATAAATCAGGTAGGGTCAGTGACTTTGCCACAAACGGGCGTCCTTGCACGGTGCCTGATATGCGTTTGCGTTCCGGCATATCCGTATCATCGGGGCTGATGCGGAACATGCGTTCGCTGCCGTATTCATAGCCGAATTTTTCGCATAAGAGCGCGTTATAGGCCGGATTGGGTGTTGCCGCCAGCAACGTGTTATAGCGCGTGAATTCCAGTGCAAATTCAGTTTCTTCCGATAATAATTCGCCGTAGTAAACGGGCAGGTCAGCCAGCCGGGCCTTGCTGAGCGAACTCCAGTCGCTGTCGACCAGCATAACCGGTACATCGCGTGCTTTTAAGGTTTCGGCCAGCTGGATTGACCAGGCATAGGCCCCGGCAATGATAACACCGCCGGTTTCATCGGATGTCAGCTTTAAGCGCCTTGCCAGCGGTTTAATCATCAGGCTGTGCAGGACCACGCTGGTGATTACAACGGCAAAGGCGATGGGAAGAATTTTATCACCGTCCAGGAATCCGGCTTCGGTCAGCAGCGGGCCGATAACCCCCGCCATGGCGGCGCAGACAATACCGCGCGGGGCGATCAGGCCGGATAGTATAATCTCTTGGCGGCTCATCTGTGTGCCGATGGAACATAGAAGAAAAGTCAGCGGACGGATCACGAATAAGAGCGCTGCGATAAACAAAATGCTCTGCCAGTTAAGGCTTAACAATGTGCGGGCATCCAGATCGGCCGTCAGCAGGATAAATACGCCTGATACCAAAAGCAGTGTGATGGTTTCTTTAAACCGTTTTATTTCCTCAAGGCTGGCGGTGTGGATGTTGCTAAGCGTCAGCCCCAGCACCGTAACGGCAATCAGGCCGGATTCATGCAATACGGCGTTACAACCGAAAAACAGGTCAAGACGGTGGCCAGCAGGAAGGGTGCTTTCAGGTATTCCGGCATATGACCGCGCTCAAAAACGCGTTTGACGGTATGCGCCAGCAGGAAGCTCATAACCGTAATCCCTGCCAGTTCCATCCCGTTTTCAAGGAAAAAGCGGGTGTTGGTAACGCCGGCATCTACGGCTACAAAATATTCATAGGATAAAATGGCAAAAATAACGCCCAAGGGGTCGTTGACGATACCTTCCCATTTCAGGATAGACCCCACACGCTGGTTAAGGCGTGCCTGGCGCAACATAGGCATGATGACCGTGGGACCTGTGACCACCAGCATGCCGCCCAGCGTCACGGCAACCGGCCATTCCAGTCCGGCAATGTAGTGCGCGGCAAGGCTGATCAAAAACCAGCCCACCGGGCGCCCAGAAAGATAACCCGCCTGACAGCCCGGCGGGTTTCACGCAGTTCTTTGAAATGCAGCTGCAAGCTGCCTTCAAACAGGATAATGGCAACTGCTGCGGCAATGGCAGGTTTCAGCAGATCCCCCATCAGAAGATCGGGTTTTACAATCCCCGTTACCGGCCCCAGCACAAACCCCAGACCCAGAAGAAAAATAATTGCAGGGATATGAAGCCGCCAGGCTGTCCACTGGGCGGCCACGCCGGCAATGGCAATAACGACAATCTGTAGGGAGAGTATTTCAGTCATTGGGTCAGGAAACCATATAATCGTTCTTCGGGGAACAGGGAAAAGCCCGTTATGTTATGAAGCGCCCAATTATCCAGCTTCTATCTTGCCTTCTGCGCGATCTGGCATACAATAGTCCCCGTAACATAATAAGGAATTAAATCATGATCGGCAGTAAAACGGTATTGACTGTAGGTTCTCTGGCAACGGCGCTTTTGTTTGGCGGCGGGGTTTATTTGTATATGAATTTCGGCAATATCGCCAAGCGTCTTGCCGAAAATGTGGCAACGAAAACGCTGGGCGTTGAGGTTGATATCGGCGCCGTGAATGTATCGCTGCAGGACAAGAAGGTCGAAGTTACCAATATCCGCGTGGCTAATCCGTCAGGCTATAAAAATTCAGATGCCCTGACGATTGGTTTGATGAGCATTCAGGCGGACACGCTTTCGCAGGAGTTGCTTAATTTCTCCAACGCCCGCATGCAGGATATGCATGTGAATCTGGAAGTTACGCCATCCGGCACGAATTTGACTGATATTCGTAACAACATCAAAGTGCCGGGCCGTGAAGATAAAGCTGAGGAAGACCGCAAGACTGTAACAAAAGTCATCTTGCGGGAATTTGCCGCGGAAGGCGGTACGATTACGCCTTCGATCAGCATGCTAAACACGCAGCCTAAACCGATTGATGTTCCGCCGATCCATTTGAGCGGTATCGGTGAGAAGGAAAACGGCGTTCTGGCAGGCGAAGCCGTATCGCAGATATTCAAGGCCGTGGCGGATAGTTCTATCCGCGCCGCGCATCAGCAAGGCTTGCTGGAAGGCCTGAATGCTGATGCCTTGAAAGAGGTGGGTGTGGGCCGTGTTGAGCAGATCAAAGAAACTATCAAAGACGAAGCCGGTGCGCTGGGCGATAAGGTCAAGAGCCTGTTCGAGTAGTGTTGTCTGAGCCCGAAACGCCGCTGTCGTTCTGTGGCAGCGGATAGTGGCTTTCCACATCGTCATTTTCAGGGGGCGCATTTTGGCCTGCCAGCCCTTCGGTATGGTCATGGTTTTGCAGGAACACGCTTTGTTCCAGTTCGCTCCATGCGCTGACTTTATCATCATCAATGCCAAGTTCCCGCAAGACAAAACAAGCCATTTCCAGCCCCGGCGGCGCGCCGCGATTGTGGAACGGTGTCATGCCGAGCGCCGCGAACATAACGCCTTCGGCTGAATCCTGCACCGCGACATAGCGCCGCAGGCGCGGGTAGAGTTTTTGAATAATAGGCGACAGTGCCTTGGCGGTTTCGTAATGCGGTGCCGCCACACAGATCGCGCGCCCGGCCCCCACACCCAGTGTACCCCAGAAACGTAAATCTTCCGGCTGGCCGTAAGCCACGGTATAGCCGGCTGCGGTGGCTTCCATGAAACGTTGGCGGTCGCGGGCAATCGCCACATAAGGCACGTTATGGGCCTGAAACCCGCGGGCCAGCGTTTGTCCGACATCGTTCATGCCAACGATAAACACAGGCGTGTTTTCAAACGGGTTCATACTGCCGCTGTAGGGGCAGTTGGCAATGCCTTTGGTTTGCTCGCAGGTCCAAAGGCTCCAGCGATAGGTAAAGATGTTGATCAGCGGGGTCAGAAGCATACTAAGCGCCACGGCGGTAATCAGCGGCCCTGCCAGCTCACCGCCTAGCCCCGCCTGCACACTGCCCATACTGAAGATAACGAAGGCGAATTCTGATCCTTGAGACAGCAGCGTCGATAGCTCAATTATTTGAGGTTTCGGACGTTTGAAGGCGTGCATGAGGCCCGCAATAATTCCGGCCTTCAGCAAGACAAGCCCCAAGGTGAGGGCTATAATCAGCCCGGCTTGCGCCATCATCGCGGCGGGTTGCAATAACATGCCGACTTTCAGGAAAAAGAAAGCCAGAAGCAGGTTGCGGAACGGGCGCAGCTCCGTCTGTAATAGTGCGCGGAAGGGGGTTTCCGCCAGCACCATCCCGGCCAAAAAAGGCGCCGAGCGTGAGGGACAGGCCAGCCTCCGCCGTTGCCAGCGCCATGATCATCACCATGAACAGGCTGAAAATTGTATATAGCTCCGGGTCGTCATAGCGGGTCAGCGTCCGCATGATGGGGGTCAGGACGTAGCGCCCCAGTATTAGCGCCGCCCCGAACGCAATCGCCGTTTTTCCGATAGCGCCTGCTACAGCTGCAGCCAGCGCACCTTCGCCGCCGGCACTATCCACAAAGATAAGCAGGAAAATGGCAACAATATCCTGAAAAATCAGCACGGCTTTCCCGGTTTTGCCGGTGGGTGCTTCGGATTGTTTCATATCCGCCAGCAGGCGCATGGCAACGGCGGTAGATGATAGCGCCAGCGCGACCCCTGCCAGCAGGGCAAAGTCGCTGGATACACCGAAAACAAAGATCAGAATACCAGCCAGAATACCGCCTGTAATAAGCATCTGTAGCGGGGCAAGGCCCAGAAGATCGGTGCGTTTCGACCAGGCGGATTTGAGCGAGAATTGCAGCCCGATATCAAAGAGCAGGAATACAACACCCAGTTCAGCCAGTATGGCGGTGGTGTCGTTATCCGGGATAATACCAAGGCCATGGGGGCCTGCAATGATGCCGCCTATCAGGAAACCGATAATAGGGCTGATCTGCACGAAACGGCACAGCCAGAGGATTAAAAAACCCATCCCGAGTAAAAGAACGGCAGGAGCGATTAAATCGAGGCCATGCATTACTTTATACTATCAGAAAAGACGGCTTCTGTCTTGGGATGAGTTGCCGGAATCTAATGTTCTGCCTGCTTGCAGGCGTGGGCGCTTAAAAAAATGAAAACCGATCCCGGAGATCGTATTTACTATGGCCATCGCCCAGAAAATGCCTTCCATGCCGCCGAATTTTGCACCTATATAAACGGCAGGCAGCAGCAGGACGATCATTTTTACGGCGATCATAATAAAGGATCGTTCCGGTTTGCCCATGGCGTTAAAAGCCGAGGCCCATCCTTGAATAAGGTTGCCGAAGATGTATGACAGCGGCACGATATGAAAGAACATGATGGTGGCATCCAGAACCGCCGGGTCGTCAGAGAATATACGGGCAATTGGTCCGGCAAAGACGCCCAGAAGAATGGCGATCAGCAGCGACCACAGGGCGTTAAAACCGATTGCTAGCTTCAAGGTTTCGTGCACGCGCCCGTAATTTTGCGCACCCCAGTTTTGACCGATGATGGGGGCCATGCCGACCGCAACAGCCATCAGGATGACAAAGGCAAAGGCTTCAATCCGGTTTACCACGCCAAAGGCCGCAACGGCTTCCGGTCCGTATACCGCCAGCAGCGAATGATAAAAGCATTTACAATCGGTTGAATCGCATTGGTCAGGCCCGCCGGCAGGGCGATGAACAGCAGCCGCTTGGTGGAATCTCCAAACAGGGACAGATGCAGATCCCACAGCGACAGCAGCATTTTCTTGCGCACGCCAATCACATACAGCCCCGCCAGCATGGCGGCAGCATTGGCAATTACGGTGGCAAGCGCGGCGCCGACAATCTCCATCCGTGGGAAACCCCATAGCCCGAAAATCAAAAGCGGGTCCAGAACAAGGTTCACAACAGCCACCACCGTCATGATGATGGATGGCGTGAAGCTGTCCCCCCCCGGCGCGGATGGCTGAGTTTCCGACCAGCGGCAGCGTAATAAAGACGGCTCCGGCGAACCATGTCATCATGTAATCTCGCACTAGCGGCAATATGTCATCATGGGCGCCCATAGCGCGAAATAACGGGTCGTGGAACGCCATACCCAATAAAGTCACCGCAAGGCCGATCATGAACACCAGCAGCAGGCCATGCGTGGTGATACGTTTGACATCTTCCTTATTTCCGCTGCCGATCAGGCGCGACAGTACCGATGACATGGCAATGCCAAAGCCCATGGTGACGCTGAAAATAGCGTAGTTAAGGGGAAAGGTGAAGCTGATGGCCGCCAAGGCTTCTGTGCCCAGCAGACTGATATAATACGTATCTACCAGCTGAAAACTTATAATCGCCAGAATGCCCCAGATCATGGGCACAGACAGGCGGACAAGATGCCGTCCTACGGGGCCGGTTGTCAGGTCGCCTTTATTGGCGTAGGGCAGAGGCGGTGTCTCAGGCTGGATGGTTTCGGAACTCATGCTGTCTTTCCGTTTACTCCTTTTGGTGCAGCTTGACTAGGGCGTATCTGCATTTATCGTATGCTTTGTTGCCCATAGCGGGTTTTCATGGCACCCTATAAAGATCTATGAATACAAACCCCGCCCTTGAAACACTTTTTCTGCCCTTTGAAAACGATATCCTGTCCGTGGCGCCGGGCGGGAAACTGCTGTTCCTGAATGCGCGGTTTCACCCGCAGTTGGAGAGCTGGCAGGATATATCTCCGGTCCAGCCGTTTAAGCCTCACGCCGAGGAACTGGAACGCGCCGGGTTAGCCGTACAGCCGGAAATGAAGGCGCAAATGGTGCGGACCGCGCTTGTGTTACTGCCAAAAAAACGCGCGTGAGGCAGAATATGATCTGGCTCGTGCCTGGGAAAGTTTAGAGAAAGGGGGCGTGTTAATCGCCGCCGCCGATAATAAAGCGGGTGGCACACGCATCGCCAAGATGCTGGAAACCCTCTCTGGTAAAAAGGTGCAAAGCCTTTCCAAGAACAAGGCGCGTGTGGGTTGGGTTGGCAAAACCAGTGCGGGCCATGCAAAAACGCTACAAAGCTGGGTGGATCAGGGGCAGGTCCAAAAAAATTATGGAAGGGGCGTTCCATTCTCGCCCCGGTCTATTTAGCTGGGATGGTCTTGATAAAGGCACTGCCTGTTTGCTGCCCGTCTTGCCGCAAGATTTATCCGGTAAAGGCGCAGACTTTGGTTGCGGCTATGGGGCCATCTCCCGCGCAGTGCTGGAGATACCATCCGTAGAAACCCTCACCTGTGTAGATGCCGATGCGCGGGCTGTTGCTTGCTGCCGTACGAATATGAAGAAATATAAAGGCCGCGCGGATTTTCTTTGGGCGGATTTGACCACTGAGCAAAGCCAGTTGGATAGTCTCGACTTTATCGTTATGAATCCGCCTTTCCACGAAGGCAAAACAGAGGATGCCGTGATCGGTCAGAAGTTCATAGTCACAGCTGCGTTATCTCTCAAGCCCGGTGGGCGGTTGGTGATGGTGGCCAATACACATCTGCCCTATGAACAACTGATGGGAACGCTGTTTACGCATGTTTCAAAGCTGTATGAAGGCAGCGGGTTCAAGGTCTATGAAGCCATAAAATAGGTTGTTAGGGTCGTTGCAGCAGGACCGAATAGAAGTAATTCATACCGCCATTGGAAAAGCAGGCGGAAGAATACGCCGGGGTCAGTGTTAATTCCGTGCCGTTATCAAATGTGCCTCTGAATGGTGTTGTGGAAATGCCTGTGCCGGCGTCAGCCGGAATACCACCTGCAATGTTAAGGCGTTTGTTAAGCTCCACGCAGAGCCCGGCATCAACGTTGGCCAGCATAACGATCAAATCTTCATTGGCTGTGCTGTCTGTTCCAACGGAACAGCCCGCGGTATCCGTTCCCAGACCAACGACACAGGTTTCCCCGGTAATTACCCAGGGGCTGCCATCGTTTGATCCGTCCGGCGGGGTTTGCCAGCGGGCACCACCCCCAGCGCTGCTGAATATCTTATGCTTATCGGCTTGCGGTGTGGAATGAGTATATCCTGCCACCATAGGGTTATCGAAGCTGAGATCGCTTTCGGATACGTTCTTTCCGCGCACAACACTGACCGCGCGTTCCAGCCGTTGTACATAGGAAAGGATGTCTGAGGCTGCCAGCGTAATTTCCCGTTCGCTCATGCGGTTCGTGGTCTCGCCTCGAAAACCGCGCGAAACTGTGAAGGCCAGCGCGACAAACAGCACTACCCCCAACAAGATGAAAACAAAGACGTTGCCGCTTTCGGATGAATAAGATGTGTGTTTCATGCTCTGAGTATATCTCAGCCAGATGCGGCATGAAAGATCGAAAACCGTTCGCCTTTATTCCAAACCAAAAGAAAGCAAAATTTCGCGTGTCCGGCGGATATTGTCAGCCTTTAAGCTAGCTGTGTCCATGGCGGGTGGTTTTGCGTGCTCCGGGTTAGAGCGGCTATGAAAGCGCTGTATTATACGTTCTGTTTTTTCAACTGCGCGCCGGTCGTTCTGTTCGGCCAAAGCCATGATACCCTGACGTGCCGCATTTGCTTGTTCGGGGGCGCCGGCAAGAACCTCCAGAATATGAAAGATATTGTCTTTCTGCGTCTCAAAACCTTCCGGCACGCGGCGGTATAATGTCAGCATGGCTTCGGACAGGCTGTCAAAGTTTAGCGGGAACTCCAGCGCTGCGTTCTTTTCAAGGGCAAACGAAAAGATTTCAAACACAGCCTCAGGCTCGTCCAATATAGCTTTCCATTCTGAAGAATTTGGTTTAACGACCTGCAAGCCGAGTGCGGCTTGTTTCTGGCTGCGTGAGAGACTGCTCATGATTTTGGTCCTTTATTGATATCGATTAGGGCGGTTACTGCTAGCTGTATACAGAGGTTAGTTAATATGTCAATTTATTTTCCGCTTATCGCATTTTGAAGCCAGCTTTCCCTTGACAAACCCCTATTGAAAAAGCGATAACAGCCATCGCAATCGATACAAGGCGGAGTAGCTCAGGGGTTAGAGCAGAGGAATCATAATCCTTGTGTCGGGGGTTCAAATCCCTCCTCCGCTACCATTTATCCCTCCTGATCTTTATAAAGCTCCCCCCTATTTCGGAATGTCTTACAAGTTCCAGTGGTTTGTTTTATTATTTGCACACCCTTAGGGTATTAACCGTGGCCAGATGATTGTGACCCTCTATTTGCTTATCAAAACGCTGCACATCCTCAGCTCCGCCATCCTGTTTGGGACGGGGGTCGGGATTGCGTTTTTTATGTTCCGCTCGCTCTTCACCGATAATGTGCAGGAGAAATTCTACGCCGCGCGGAACACGGTGCTGGCGGATACTATTTTCACCTTCCCGGCGGTGGTGATCCAGCCGCTATCCGGCATCGCGCTTATTCACATGGTGGGGTATGACTGGACGGATTTCTGGCTGATGGCCACGTATGTGATTTATATTATCGCCGGGCTGTGCTGGCTTCCGGTGGTCTGGATACAAATCCAGCTCAAGGAAATGGCTCGGCAGGCTGTGGAAACGGGTGAACCTCTGCCGGAGCGCTATCATAGGCTTTTCAAAATATGGTTCCTGCTGGGCTGGCCCGCCTTTATCGGGCTGGTGATTGTGTTTTATTTGATGGTGGCGAAGCCTGTGGGGTTGTGAATGAGAGAAAAGCTATATTTTTTTTTGGAAGCATTTTTGGGTTCTGTTTTTTATCAATAGCAGGGCTTTTATTTCTTTTTTCTGATGTTCTCTATGGCTTTGGCCACAGCAATATCTGTTTTGATGGAAATTTTAGGATCAGAAGACCTTGGTCTTTTTTTATGCAGCGACGATTTTTGTATGTGCCAGCAGGTGCTCTTATTATAACTGCACCGTTTACACTCCCGATCTATGTACTCAGCATATACATATTTCAAAGGTACAATCTTAAAAACCGATATTTGCAATTTTTTACAGCATTTATATTTGCTTGCCCTGTAATGATCTTGTCAACTCAGACAGAAAAATTTGATCCGATTGCGATCTATATAATTTTGGTCATAGCAATTTTTGGTTATGCGCTTCCGCTCGCTCGAAGCTTTGTTCTCGAGATTGCATATAATTCTTATAATAAATGATCCATCCCCAGAGCGGAGCTAGATGACTGCCTGCTTAATAGTGAGACTTATATGACCACCGATACAGACGGCATCTGGTTCATCTACGATGGGGAATGTCCCTTGTGCCGTTCTGCCGCCCATGCCCTGCGGATCAGGAAAGACTATGGCGCGTTGCACCTGATAAACGCGCGGGAAGCGCAGGATGACCCGCTGGTGCGGGAGGTTAACCAGCGCGGCCTCGATCTGGATGAAGGCATGGCCATTTATGCGGATGGTCGTTTTTATCACGGCAAGGATGCACTGACATTCATGGCGCGCTATGGCGATACACGGAATATCTTCATGGCGGTTTGCAAGGCTCTGTTTTGGTCAGATGCTTTCTCCACCCTTACATATCCGTGGATGCGAGGGATGCGGAACTGGCTGCTGCGCCGCCGTGGGGTGGGCCGCATTGATAATCTGAACCTGAAAGCCGAGCCTATATTTAAATCCATATTCGGGGATGATTGGGCCAAGCTGCCGCCCGTGATGCGCAAACATTACACCATACGGCCCTATACTGCCGATACGGTAACGGTGAAGGGGGCGCTGGATGTGATGTGCCGGGGGTCGATACGGCTTATGGCCCCGCTATTAAAAGCCATGGGGCAAATCCCCGCGCATAATGAAACGGGCGTGCCCGTGACCGTGCATTTCAGGAGTGATGAAAACAGCCGCGCCTTCCATTTCCAGCGCCGTTTTCATTTCAAGAATGCTGCCCCTTATGAATTCCGCTCCCGCATGGTGCAGATCAAAGGGGATGAGGTGGTAGAGATTATGCGCTTCGGCCTTGGCTGGAAAATGCGCTATGGTTGGGATGGATCGAAAGTGGTGCTGGAACATCGCGGCTATGTGCTGCGCCTGTGCGGGAATTTCATCCCGATCCCGCTGGCGCTGTTCATCGGTAAAGGCTATGCCGAAGAAACGGCGGTGGATGAGAACACATTCGATATGGTGACTCATATTACGCACCCGTGGTGGGGCAAAGTTTATGAGTATAAGGGGCGGTTTGAGGTGATAGATAAAGAATGAATATTTTCAATCGATAAAACCCTCTACAAACTGATCGGCCTTGCGCTGGCGTTTTTATCGCACTGGTGATGGTGCTGGGGTATTCCTATGGGGGAATGAAAGTTGCGCTGTTTATGCTCTGGATCGTCATTGCGCTCGCGTTGTTCTGGGCCATCGTTATATTTTCATTATTGCAGCAGGGTATTCACGCCTCATCCAAGGACATTTCTAAAATCATATTCTGGGGCGGGGTGAACATATTTTATCTACGCTGGAAGCTGCCGATCCTGATCTTTCTTTTCGCTATTTTATCGGGATATGTGTGGGAGTTTTTGGGGCAGAAGTTTCCTGACCCGCCGAAACAATCAGCCATCATTTCTGAAATCCCTGAGATTCCCAAAACGCGATGAAGAACGCCCTTCAACTCCTCCTCCCGGCGCTTATCCCGTCATGGCGTTTTTTGATACGATTGCGCCTTCGCCGCGCATTGAAATTGCCTTATTACCGGATGAAAAAGCGGAGGCTGCACATTGGCGAGAATTTCACCCAAGGCCGGAACGCAGATCACCTCTCACCATCTGAAAAGCCTGTTCTGGAACCCGCGCTGGAATGAAAGCCTCTTTCTGGTGAGCTGCGCCGAGCGGCTGATGAACGGGGAGGAAGATTTCGCGCGGGAAGAAATTTTCCGGCGTATACAGCGTGAAGAGGCCGATGGCGGCTTTATCCAGTTCCGGCTGGTCTTTCAGGCGCGGGAAGGGGATGCCGTGCAAAAACATATCGTCTATACATCCCCCGTGCGGGCTTGCGAGAAAGCGGGGGCCGCATGACGCTGGAACTCGCCATTCATGCCACAGGCATCTTACTGGCGCTGGCGTTTCTGCAACAAAGCGCCGAGCATTTAGGCGGCGCTAAAGATGAGCGATTATTATTCCTGCCCCGTGCGGGGTTATGCCTTTTGCTGCTTGCCGGGGTTTATCCGCCGCTTGTGATGCTCGCGCTTTTTGTGGGTGCGCTGTTTATCCTGCACCGCTTTCAGGGGCCGTATAATGGCGGCAGTGACCGCATGGGGCTTTTGATTTTATGCTGCCTTTGCCTTGTGCAGTTTATGCCCGCTGCGCACTGGCAGGAGGTTATATTTGGCTATCTCGCGCTCCAGCTTATCCTTTCCTATTTCATTTCTGGGCTGGTGAAGATTGTGAACCCGGATTGGCGATCAGGCCGCGCGCTGCAAGATGTGTTCCTGTTTTCCGTCTATCCGGCCAGTGAGGATTTGCGGGGGTGGGCGCAGCGCCCTCAAACCCTGCGCCTTGCCGCATGGGCGGTGATGCTGTTTGAACTAGCCTTTCCGCTGTTGTTTTTAACGAAAGTAACGCTCCTCATCGCGCTGGTGATCGCATTCAGCTTCCATCTGGCCAATGCCTATTTCTTCGGCCTCAACCGCTTTGTGTGGACATGGCTGGCAGCGTATCCGTCTATTCTGTGGCTACAAGAGCGCATTTTCGGTGTAGGGTGAAAAAATGGGTTTTCACTTTACCAAATTTATCGCTGCAATAACGCCAGCAATGTTTTTGCCCACGGGTACCAAGCTAATAAATGGTGAACGTATTGCCTTAGATACCCCAGAACGCCGTGAATTTTTTGAAAGAAACCTCAGTCATCACCTCAATAAATTTTTGGATAAATATTCTCCGATAAGGCGATCAGTTGCACTTTACAAAGATCAGCGCCTTAAACGAAAGAAAAACCAATTTTACTCCCTGATGGGACAAATCGCCTTAACGCATGCGGCAATAGAACAAGACCTCAAGAATACGCTGCTCATAGATTGGGGAGTAAAGGAAAAGTTCAATTTTGATGGTAAACCGCAGAATATGGATAACATATACGGCAGAAAGCTAAGAGAGGTATTCATTGAGTTATTGAAGAATTCAATGATCCCAGAGGATTTTTTAAAAGAATATGAATATCTACGGGATGAATTCTGGGCGCTAAGTGAAAAGAGAAATGAAGCTGTGAAGGCAGCATATGCTTTTAACCCGGACACGGCAGAGGTGTCACAAATACATGAGAAAAATCATAGTAAATATGATGGATCAATGACCTATGAAGAAATGATCAATTCGTGGATGCCCAAAGTAAATTTGCAGGATATGAATGGCCTGCTACAAGACCTTGTTGCTTTAAGGGGAAAGTTTTTAAATATGCGCGCAAAAATTTCCATGGATAAGAGCAAATTAACATCCCAGTTGTGTGCCGAAATCGGCAAAACATATCCTGAATACGCCTTTAAAAACCCGTACTGGTATCAAGCTACTTTGAAAAGCGCTCCCGATACAAAGGCGATAAAGAAATGAAACGCATCCTCATCATCGGCGGGTATGGGAATTTCGGGCGGTTTATTGCCCGGATGCTGGCGCGGGAGGAGACTATCCAGCTCATCCTCGCCGGGCGGGATGTAAAGAAGGCGGAGTTTCTGGCGGGTGCGCTGGAAGCCGCGCATAAACCAGAAGCCGCCTTTGTTGATATTAACAACAGCCTGACGGAGGCATTGGCGCGCATTAAGCCCGATATTGTTATTCATACCTCCGGCCCGTTTCAGGGGCAGGATTATGATGTGGCGGAAGCCTGCATCGCGCAAGGGTGCCATTACATTGATCTTGCCGATGGGCGGGGATTTGTTGAAGGCATTACGGCGCTGGATGAACAGGCGAAGGCAAAGGGCGTGATGGTCATTAGCGGGGCCAGCTCCGTGCCGTGCCTCACATCGGCGCTGGTTGATCATTATCGGGCTGAATTCAAAACGCTGGAAAGCCTTGATTACGGCATCACCACGGCACAGAAAACCAACCGGGGGCTGGCGACCACCGCCGCTATTCTCAGTTATACGGGCAAGCCGTTTCCCACGCTGGTGGATGGCAAGATGGAAACCGTTTATGGCTGGCAGGGTTTGCGGGCGCGGAAATATCCGGCGCTGGGCTGGCGGCTTTTGGGAAATTGCGATGTGCCCGATCTGGCCTTATTCTCGAAACGCTATCCTGAATTAAAGAATGTGCGCTTCTATGCCGGGCTGGAAATCCCCTTTATTCACCTGACGCTTTGGGGAATATCATGGCTGGTTCGGATTGGGCTTATCAGGCATCTGGAGAAAGCCGCGCCGCTGCTGCTGAAAATATCTTACCTGTTTGACTGGCTGGGAACGGCCAATAGCGGCTTTCACATGAAACTTTCGGGCACGGGGCATGATGGCCAGCCCAAGGTGATTAGCTTTGAACTCACCGCCCGTTCCGGCGATGGGCCTTATATCCCCTGCATGCCTGCCATCCTGATGGCCAAAAAGCTGGCGGCGGGGGATGTTAAACGAACCGGAGCCAGCCCGTGTATGGGCTTTATCACATTGGGCGAATATCTGAGGGCGCTGGAAGGGTTGGATATAGACTGGACACTCCGATGATAGGGCATTTCCTGTTGATAAATTTAAAAAGGTACAAGAGGTGGTACAGCATTGGCGCGGTGGGTGGATAATTATTCAATATCATAGGGATAGAGAATATTATCGGTATCCTCCTCCGCTACCATATCTTCGTTTATTCCCTGTCAGGTTCCCGCTATACAAGAGTGCCATAAATTTTGTGCATGGCAGCTTTGTATTTTCTTCAAATCTATAAAAGACTCATGCTAGGCTTGTTAAAATAAAAATAATAAGCTTTTGAACAGGAGTTTCACTTAGATTTATGGTCTTTTCAGGCACGGAATCTATCAAGATAGGGTTTGCGGACGCAGGAGAAATTTCGTCCGGCGTTTCTTCTGTGACAGCGGATTTGGAGGCAGCTTATGATCGTACCGGCTGCCTTCTTGATAGAAAAGTGAAGCCGAATGGTAGTCCGGCTGTGTATGTTCCTTTCATGTATAATCCCGGCGAGGGTAATAATTCTTTCGTGAATACCATGCTGATGGACTTGGAGCGGGACGAGCATAAAGTTATCATTTCCCGCCGTCATGAAGCTATACACGCCGTGCAATGGAACAGCGTTCCTGTTTTGCATGCCAGCCCCTATAATTCCGCCAGCCGTGTTATTCTGTCTCCGGAAAGCTGGATTTTGATGACATTACTGACCGAACGTGATGCCTATGCCAAAACGGCATGGTTGAATGCGGTTGATGTTCTGCAGGGGGCGGGTTCCGAATTTAAAATGCAGGCCGCAAGAGAGCCGGTAGCACCGGCGGATGTAGACCTTCAAAATTCCGAGACCCGTAAGGCTATACAAAATGCAGCCACATGTTGGGATTTGCGCTTGAAACATAAGCATGCGGATGATGAGGAGAGCATGACCCTGCTGGATCATTACATACAGCAGGCTTTGCGCTCATATGAGAATGGCCATGCCTTGCGCTCAGCTTCAGAGAACTTTTCTTCGGTAACCTATATAAGGTTGACCCCGGAAGATATTTTCTCAATCGGTAAGGCTTTTGGCCCATCCACATTTGGGGATTATGCTCCTGATCCTATGTTTACCCGGCTGCCCTTGATGCGCCCTGATCTGTGGGACCGATTGCAGGATTTAAACCGGAAGCATGGTATATACTCCGAAGCCCAACTGCCGACACTTTCACAAGCATTGTCGCCGATGGGATTAACGCCGGAAAGTTATATGGCGATATCCAAAGCGCATATTCCCAGTCCGGTGTATCAAGAACCTCAACAAGCGCTGGCCATGGCCTGATATAAATTGTGATCAGGCTTTATCTTTATTCGTAAAAATTGATCCGGGTTTTTTTCTGCCGCATCACGAATGATGGATTCAATTTCAGGCGGCAGTTTATAGCTTGAACTCTTCGGTTTCGCAGCAGCAGGTTTTTCTAAGCCGACAGGCGCTTTTGGTTCGGCCCCGGCCTTGCTAGTCTCATCAAGCGGTTGTGACATGATGGCTTTCCAGTCGGGGCCGGAAGGGGCGTCAGCGGGAGCTGCCTGTTGTTGTGCCGGTGTATCTGTGGTGGCAGGCGCCTGTGCGGTGGACTTTGCTTGTGCAGGCGCTGCGCTGCTGCCTTTGCGGCCTGACGATCGGCATCGGTGATGATAATATCATCGGGTTTTGCCAGACCATGCACATGCACCAGCGCGGCGATACCGGCATCGACCATGTTGTCAACGACCCCCTCGGCGGCGCTGAAACCTTCGTTTAAGGCTTCAATTTCAGGCGGAGTTGGCAGGGCTACGTCAGCCTTCAGTGCTGTCCATGTTTTGCTGACCATGAGATCGCGCAGCTTGGTGATTTCAGCTGCATTTTTGATCATGGTTTCATCCGGCGGAGGGAGGGCCATAAAGCGTGTTACGCGCATGGCTTTTGCCATGCCGGGGTTGGTATAGAGCATTTTGGCGTCAAACACCGATTCCCCGAAGCAGACAACGGATTCCCCTTCCTTGAAGGCTTTCAGACCGTCATAACTGGCTTTGGAGCGTTCCTGTACGCTGGCTTGCTGGGTATCGAAATAGTTTTTAAATTCAGAGCCGCCGGACATCTGGAAGCCGGATACCTCGGTAACAAACGCTGAACCCACGGTTTTTTCAAAGAATTCCTTGGTTTCGGTGGGGTCTTCCAGCTTCCCGAAAATCTTGATGTTACAGTTCGCGGTGATGGAGTTTGCTTCCTCACGCACCCGTTTTTTAAGGGCGGGCATATCCTGACCGGCGAAAACAAGGCAGAAACCGAGCGATCGAGCCTGCGCTGCCATCACGGCCATACCGGAAGCGGTATAGTAACCGACCTCGTCAAACACCGTCACGAACGGAGTAGATGAGTGTGTGGGTTTGTTTTCAATGATCTTTTCAGATGCCCCTTCCACGGTGGAGCCCAGCGCCGAACCCATCATCCCTTTAAGCGTGGCGGATACGATTTTACCGAGGTTGGCAATTTCATCGCCCGATTTTTCAAGAGCGGGAATAAGCACGATCAGGATACGGCGGTTCAGAACCACGTCCACCATGTCAACATCAGCAGCCTGCGTATCGAAGATGTAACCGTAGTCATCGCCCAGAGATTGCAACGCGCGGGTAAACTGCATGGCAAGGTAGCCGTGCTGCTGATTACAGGTGGTGGTATCATATTGCGGGGTATCCGGTCCGGGCGGCTTGGGCTGGCCGTTATCATCGAACGCGGCGGCAACATAACCCGGCAAAGTATCAAGGTAACCATGTACCCCTTCACGGATATGCGCCGGCACCGCCTCATCACGCGAAAGCTTGATAACGTTATTTAAGCTAAGGTTTTCACGGATGATACGCACGGAAAGCGGAATATCCTGATTATCCCGCTTCCAGGTCATGATGGGCATGAGCGCGCTGGCAAGGGAAACAGCACGTTCCTTCCACATTGCGTTATCGCCTTCGGAAGCTGGCATCAATTCCACCAGCATGTTGGTCAGGTAAGACGCCGAACCGGAAGAAAACGGGTTCATGGTATTGGATGGCGCGCGTGCGTCCGAGTTCCCCGTCATGTAGTTCAGGACCAGAAGATCGTCATCCCGCCCGAAACGGCGTACGAGGGAGGATACGGAAGACCAAAGATCGGTATCCGCCTTACCATCGACATACACAAAGCCCGATCCCCATGCCAGTGCATTGGTGACCATGGCTTTCAAGCCTTCGGTTTTACCGGATCCGGTCGTGCCGAGATATAAAATGTGAGTTCGGATGTCGGAGTTCGTAAACCAGATTTCTTCATCCGTATCCTTCACATTCCCAAAATACATGATGCCTTCGGCTTTTCCAGAGCGACCGGGGCCTTCGTTATGTGGGTCCTTGAATTTACCGCCCATCGGCATTTTGAAGGCGATGGCAAGATCACGACTGCGTAACCAGAACAGAAACAGAATCCCTATCAGTAACACGAGATCGGAAAATGCTGTGGCCCAGTCGAAAATAAACATCGAACCCGCCAGCAGAAAAAACACGGTGCATGATGGCTGTGGTTTTTCCAGAGAATCGGACAAGCGCTGCCAGATTGACCGCGTATCGCGGATCAATGTTGCGTGTTTTATGCCGTATTTGCGGGTGTTTAACGCCATGGCGCTAAAAATATTCCTCTGGGGTTAGCGGTTATTATTTAAAAAATCCTCAGCCGACATGGGTACGCCATTCTGCGGCGCGGCGGCATTGCCATCAGCGGCATAATCGCCCGATGCCGGAGGCATAGGTATGGTGCTGGTGACGCTGTTAATTAAAAACAGAAGTGTACCCAGTACAATGACGGCGCCCAGCAACAGGCCCCAGCGTTTCTTGCCGGGCTTGTTATGAGCCGGATGATAAGAGGGGGGGAGCTTTCCTGCCCTGCCGTTTTCGAAGCCGGACGAATCAGGCCGTGGGCATTTTGCAGGCTGTCGTGACAGCAACCAGCCCTTCGACAGCTTCTTCTTTAGTGGTAAAGGGAGCGACATCAACGGCCTCACCTTTTGTTGTGCGGAGTACCAGGACGAAAGGGTCTTTATCACCTTTAACTTCCAGGGCGGATGCTTTGACTTCTGCCATATCCAGCTGCCAGACAACAGGGGTTTTGGCGTTCGGGAATGACAGGATCAATTTCCCATCCACCACGCTGGCGCTGGATTGATAGGCTGAGTTTTGTTTCTTGGCGGCTGATAACATAAATTTTAGTCCTTCCTTATAGAGCTTTCTTCACGGCTTTTTTCTTTGAGCCGCTGTAATCCAGTTGCGGGATAGGCCGGGCATTCCTGGATGCCATGTATTCTCGGAGCGTTTGAACAGCGCCACTTACCTTGGGCACGGGGATGGGGCGGTCAGTCATGCGTTCCATTTTAAAGTGACCAAGTGCGCCCAAGGCTTCCATGTGAAAGCTCTGACGCCCCAGATTATTAAGTGGGTACCACAATGTTCTATCATAGCCACGCAGCCAGACAAACTGCGCCGGTGCCAAAACCCCGCCTTCTTCGCGGGCGGTAAGAAGAGCGCGGAGCAAGGCTGTTGTTTCATAAGCATGACGGTTGGCATTCGTGAGAACTTCTAACGATAATTTCTTATTCCGCAAAATTTTAAGGGCGTCTTTGTGAAGCGTGCGGTCGCGCTTTAACATGAGGCCTTTTTTGGAATCCCAGCAGCGAGCGATACGGCCCAGCATAGCATCTGATTCATTTCGTTTGCGTGATGCCTTCAGGCAAAACGCGGCCAGCAGAATTTGTTTATAAGGTGCCAGTCTTTCCCAGCCACCCCAACGTGGGCCCAGCTGTTCGGCGAGCACTTTGGCGGCCGCATTTTCATCTATCTTTCCATCCGGTACCGGGATTTCATAGTAAGCCAGCCATTCTTCCGGCCCTAAGGCCTCAGCAAACAGAGGCAGCTCCGCCGGCACGGGGGAACCTGGCGGGCGTGGCGGCTGTTTCTGTGGGTTAAAATGCATAAAAGGCGAAATCACGGGAAAGTTGCCGGATTGACGAGCGATCAGACCTTCCAGCCCTAATTTTTGACGGAAATGTGTTTTGGGGCCGGACCGCAGCGCCCAGATTCCCATTATTCCTAAAATAAACGCATAAAGGTAGTGCAGCGGCTGCATGGAAAGCTGGCTGAAATAGGAAAGATGCCAGTAAGTCAGGTCATCTTTTTCAAAACGTGCTGTGTCAGCGAACCCTTTATCCCACGGCACTTTCTGACCGTTAAATTCGATGGTATAAGAGCCATCATAAACCCCCAGCGTTTCACCCAGCTGGAAAATACAGTTAATGATCCACATCTGGCCATAGCGCCACCAGCGTATAATATCGCGGATTTCAGTGTCCAGGAGTATCCAGATCAGGTACAAGAACGCCCCCAGCACCACTATCATGATGGCCCAGCCGATTGCATTGTCGTGCGAGGTGTTTTCGTTTTGTCCGCCCACTTTTTTGCCCTAATACGCCCTAAAATTCAGTGCTTCTTATAATTTATCAGATAATCCGGACAGGGCCAATACAAGGTAGTTAAATTTAAGGCTTTTCAAAGCTAAAATTATTTGCTAATCACCTTTATCTTTTGGTGCGCCGGCATAGCACAGCGGTAGTGCAGTCGATTTGTAATCGAAAGGTCGGGAGTTCAAATCTCTCTGCCGGCACCATTCTTAAAAATTCCCCTCGTATATCAGGTCGTTAAAGCTGATGCGGTTTGGATTCCAAGTTTTCTGGTTATTATTCGGTTTTTAGTGTATAAAGATAGGACTTTACAGAAAAGAGCTTTCATCCGCCTTGTGCTTCTACTTTTTCTGATTGTGGCTTTTTGCCCGGTCACCAGCGCTGCCCAAACCAAGAAACTGGATTTTTTGATGCGTCTCTTTGATTTAAACGAAGCGGCGTTTGCTTATCATCGGCATTGTTTGAGTACATCACAAAATATAAGCCCCCAATTTATGGAGGTATTGGACTTTGTAGCCAATGAATTATTTGCGGAAGCCAGAAACGAAAGTCCGGGATTAGATCCGAGATATATCAGGAGCAAGATTTTGGAGAGACGATACCGTATTCAGTACAAGCTCGATTCTGATCATATTAAGGAAGGGTGTCATTCGGCGGCAACTGATATGGCTCAGTCTCACTATGAAGCATTTAGCAATTACAGTCGTCAGGATATCGAAGGTTTTATAGAGCGGGAAACCGGCGGATAGCAAGCTGTTTGTCGATTAAATTTGACATACTGCCTGTAATCTGTCATGTTGCGCCCAAGTTTGACTAATGCTCTCTATGAGATACGAGCTTACAGAAAATTAAGTATCAGTCATTTGTGTTGATACGTGAACGTCAAAACCTCACTCTTTTCCGCAAAGTTCAAAATTATAGCAAAGCGCCTTTTTCAGGCTATGACCTGCGTTCCTGCATAGTGCCGGACGTAAGGCAAACTTACATATTTGAACAAAAGGAAAAAAATATGACAACGACAATTGGTACAGTAAAATGGTTTAACGATCAAAAAGGCTTTGGTTTTATTCAGCCTGAAAACGGTGGAGCCGATGTGTTTGTGCATATTAGCGCCGTAGAAAAAGCCGGCATGCGTACGCTTCAGGAAGGCCAGAAAATCAGCTTCGACCTGCAGCGCGACCCGAAAAAGGGTAAAGACAGCGCTGCTAACCTGACGGCTGTAGCGTAAAGCTACACCCCTCCCTACAGAGAGAAAATACATGAAAAATTTTGAAGGCTTCGGCCTATCCCCTACGCTTGCGAAATCGCTTGCGTATATGAAATATACAACCCCCACCCCCATTCAAGCGCAGGCTATTCCGCTGGCGCTTGAAGGGCATGACATTATGGGCTCTGCTCAGACTGGAACGGGGAAAACAGCCGCTTTTGCCATTCCGCTGGTGGAAAAACTGCTTAGCAATCCGCGCGGTTCTGCACTTGTGTTGACACCCACGCGTGAGCTTGGCAAGCAGATCATGGATATCATGCATCAGCTTTTAGGACCTAAAAGCTCGATTAAAACCGCCTTTATTATCGGCGGCGAGTCCATGGGTAAACAGCTTACCCAGCTCCGTGCCCGCCCACGCTTGATCGTGGGTACACCAGGGCGGATCAATGACCATCTGGAGCGCGGTACTCTTATGCTCCACGATACGCATTTTCTGGTGCTTGATGAAACCGACCGCATGCTGGATATGGGTTTTACCGTACAGCTGGAGCGGATTTTCAAATATATGCCTGAAAAGCGCCAGACGTTGATGTTCTCGGCCACACTTCCTTCAAATATCCTGAAACTTTCGCAAAAATATATGAGTGAGCCGAAGCGGATTGCTGTGGGTGAAACGAATGTTGTTGCCAAAAACATCAAGCAAGATGTCATCCGCATCGAACAGGATCAAAAATATAAGGAACTGATTGTGCAGCTGCACGAACGCCAGGGCTCGGTCATCGTTTTTATCAAAACGAAATATGGCGCCGACCGCATGGCAAATAACCTGCGTAAGGATGGTTTTACAGCCGATGCCTTGCATGGAGACCTGCGTCAGCATAAGCGTGACAAGGTGATGAAAAATTTTCGGGAGCAGAATTTTCGTGTTCTGATCGCGACTGATATCGCCGCGCGTGGGCTTGATGTGCCACATATTGAACATGTGGTTAATTACGATTTGCCACAAGTAGCGGAAGATTTCATTCACCGTATGGGCCGTACGGCACGTGCCGGCGCTGAAGGTTCTGCCGTTAGTTTTGTATCGGGTCAGGATGGACGTAAATGGCATGCTATTCAGCTGCTGTTAAACCCTGATTCGGTCAGGAAGCCTGCCAATGACAAGTTTGTTACTCGTCGTGGTGCTTCTTCTTCCTCATCTCGCAAAAAGCCTTCTCGTCCTCATGAAACGCGGAAGCCTGATGCGCGCAAAAAAGATGTACACGGGGAAAAATCCGGTAAGTCTAACTTCGTAAAGCGGTTTCACCGCGGTAAGAAGAAAGCGGCTTAGCTGATATGATCCTTGCTGCTTGACAAGCCGGTACGATTTTCCGGCAAGCCCAAGTCTTTTTATCCTGCTATAGAATCCTCAAAGGTCACTAAACCAACATTCTTTTATAGAAGGAGTGTTGGGAGGATTCTCTTCAGCTTCGCTTCAGCTTGATGACGCATAATCGAAGAATGTCACAGTTCAAAAGGGCATTATTCGATGTTGAATTTATCTTATAGTGAAAACGGCCTGCAAACGGCGCGCCTGTCTTTCCGCAAAAACGCATGGTTAAGCCATATCAAGGCAAAGCCGTCAGTTGTGTCGATTGTTCCGGCTTTTTCGCAAGGCCGGGCTGAAGTCGAAAATTTCATCACCACTATCTATGCCTATGCCTATGGCGCCTATATTCATGTGCATTACCCCGTTTTGATGAGCGTGCGTGATGATGCCGGGCAGATTCTGGCTGCCACCGGATTTCGTTGTGCCGACGATGAGCCGTTGTTTCTGGAACAATATTTAACGTCCCCCATTGATCAGGTTTTACAAGCCCCCCGAGGCGAGATTGTCGAAATTGGCAATCTCGCCTCACAGGGCGGCGGGGCTTCGCTTTATCTATTTGCTGCGCTTTCTGCCTATTTAAATCACAAAGGTTTTACAAAGGCCGCCGTTACCAGCACGGATTTTCTGGAACGCCGTTTCCGCCAAATGGGGTTGCAACCGAGGCGCCATGCAAAGGCTGACCCGGCCCTGCTGCTGGAAGAAGGTGAAAACTGGGGCACATATTATGATACCCAGCCACACGTGATTCCGGTTCTGTGGCGCAAGGCTACAAACTTTTGCAGAAAAAACTGGGCGCGGAATATACCGATTGCCGCCCCCGTCTTTATCCCCCGCCTGCACTATAAGGGGACACCCCGCGTGATTTTTATTCGAACAGATTTCCTGCCATGACCCGGCGAAAATCGCCCTGCGTGATAGTATGTCCGAGATCACTTACGGCAATCTGGATTCTGAAATTCAGAAACGCGTGAAGGCTCTAGACGGTGTATCGGTTCTAGCAATCGCGCTTGATAACAGCGTGGAGTGGGTATTGTGGGATCTGGCGGCCTTAATGGCCGGAATTCCTTCCGTACCGCTGCCGCCTTTCTTCACGCAGGAACAGGTTTTTCACTCTCTCCTATCAGCTGGTGTTTCGCATATCCTCTCTTCGGAAGGATTGCGAACCGCCGGTGAGAGAAATTCAAAGGCTTTGCCGAAAGAAACGGCGAAGGTAACGTTCACCTCCGGCACCACAGGATCACCCAAGGGAGTATGTCTGCCTGTCATCGCGATGGAAAATGTTGCGGTCGGCATCGTGGATATTTTGGGTGCGGAATTTGCCGGCATTCATGCCTCCATTCTACCGCTTTCCGTTCTGCTGGAAAATGTGGCAGGGGTTTATGCCGGGCTCATGGCGGGGTGCACGATTGAGCTAACCAGCTTGCAGGTTTTCGGCAAAAATTATGAGCATTTACATGAAGTGCTTTTGAGCACGGGCGCAACATCGGTCATTTTAGTGCCGGAAATTTTACGAATTTTAATGGTGCAAGTTTTGTTAAAAGGCTCACTGCCTGATCTGAAATTCATCGCTGTGGGGGGCTCCAAAATTGCCCCCGCATTGATTACTCAGTCACGGACTATGGGGCTTCCCGTATATGAAGGTTATGGGCTTTCGGAATGTGCTTCTGTTGTGGCGCTCAACACCCCTCACAACGATAAACCCGGCACAGTTGGAAAATTATTACCGCATGTGAAAGCACGTATTATTGATGGGGAAATCCAGATAAAAAACCCCGGCTTTTTAGGATATATCGGCGAAAGTGTTCCCATACTTTTTCCAACGGGTGATCTGGGCGCGATGGGTGAAAATGGATTTCTTTCCATCACCGGGCGCAGCAAAAATGTGCTGATCACATCTTATGGGCGGAATATTTCACCGGAATGGGTGGAAGCAACCCTGCTTGCTCAGCCGGCGATTGCGCAAGCAATTGTTTATGGTGATGCTGCGCCGCATTTAAGCGCATTGATCGTTCCCTCTTATCAAGAAGCAGATATTGAAAGCGCCGTTTCTGCTGCCAATCAAACGCTGCCGGATTACGCACAAATCAAAAGTTTTCAAATTGTTTCCCCCTTCACGGTGGCGGACGGCACGCTCACAGGAACGGGCCGCCCCCGCCGCGACAAAATTATGAACCTCTACGCACAAAAGGAGAAAAACCATGAGTTTTTACGATCAGTTAGTTAAGCAAACCGAAGCCGCGCGGAATGAATTATATACCGTGCCGCAACTGGTTGATGGTCTGGGCGGACGGATCAGCCGTGATACTTATATCGCCTATTTAACCGAAGCTTATCATCATGTTTCGCACACGGTGCCTTTTTTAATGACGATGGGCTCAAAATTGCCGCAATCCAAAAAATGGATGCACAAAGCTATTATCGAATATCTGGAAGAAGAGGTAGGTCACGAAGAATGGATTTTAAATGATATTGCCGCTGCCGGGGGTGATAAAGAGGCAGCGCGTGCCTCCACACCTAATTTGGAAACACAAGCCCTGATTGCCTATAACTATGATTACATCACGCGTAAAAACCCGGTGGGATTCTTCGGCATGGTGTTCATGCTGGAAAGCACCTCTACACAAATTGCCAATAAAGGCGCGGATGCTGTGAAGGAAAATCTGGGCCTGCCCAAGAAGGCGTTTTCTTATCTTTATTCGCATGGTGAGCTTGATATCTCACACATGAAATTTTTTGAAGAAACGGTGAACCAGATTACCGATGCCGATGATCAAAAAGCGATCATTGAGGTTGCACAAAACACCTTCCGTTTATTTGCCAATGTGCTGCGGGCGATCCCCCATGAAGGGCAGGTGAAGCATGCCGCTTAAGGAAAAAACCGTTTACATCACAGGCGGTACGGGGGGCATCGGTGCGCCCCTTGTGCAGCATTTGATAGATGCCGGGGCGCTTGTCACCGCCTATGACATCGAAAAGGAGGGCGATCTTGTCGCCAATATTGATAAAACCTGTAACCACCTTCAGCACAATACGCCCGATATCCTGATCAACATGGCGGGCTATAACGTTCTGGATTATTGCGAAAACCAGAATTTGGATGCGATTGTGGCACTCAATATGATGGTGCCGATGCGGCTTACACAAGCTGTTCTAACGGGCATGAAAGCTAGAAATTCAGGCCGGATCGTCAATATCGGTTCGATGACGGCGCTCATCCCCCTGCCACATTTAACCGGCTATGTTGCGGCGAAAGCAGGCCTTAAAGGCTTTAACGATGCGCTGCGGCGGGAACTGGGGGGGCACCAATATAAAGCTTACCTATATCTCTCCGCGCGCTGTTAAAACGCCCATGAATGTGGGCGTTAAAGCGGAGGTGAATGAACGCACAAAGGTCAATTACGACGATCCGAAGGCGGTAGCGCTGCGTATTTTCAACGCCATTCTGAATGCAGAAACGGAAGTGCGTATCGGCTGGCCCGAACGACTTTTTGCCTTCATTCACGCTAACTTCCCTTCCCTCATCGATAAGGGCTTACAAAAAAACCGTAAAATCGGGGAAGAGGCTTTGGATGCTGACAAAGCCAAAAAGCTTCGGGAGGCCGCATGAAAACGCTCTTAAAATTGCTGGGGCCACTTTTTGGGCTTTTCTGGATGGTCTTTGGTTTGAACGGGTTTTTACACTTTTTCTCCACACCGGAGCCTTCCACCGCAGGTGCTGAATTTTCGCAAGTCTTACAAAACACGGGCTATGTTATGCCCCTTGTATACGGCACGCAAGTGATCGCAGGCACGCTTCTTTTACTGCGCCGCTTTATACCGCTGGCGCTTTTATTTCTGGGGCCGATTGTTCTGAACATCATACTTTATGATGTGTTCCTGAATCCGGCCGGGCTTGGTATCGGGATTGTGCTGAGCGCAATTTACGCGGCGCTGCTGGCCATTCATAAAGAAAAATTCCTCGCATTTTTAAAACCGTAAAATATCCATCAAGGAGAGAGACATGAAAAAAACACTATTACTGACAGCCCTGTTAACCGCGGCTAGCATGCCCGCACTGGCACAGCAGCACATGACCTATCAGGAGTATATGCAGCAAAAGCAGGCGCAAGAGGCCAGCGGCGCAACAGCGGATACGGAAGATCAGATGATTGATCCCGTTATGGCGGCTGTTAAACCGCTGCAAGATGAATGGGCGCGCATTAAGTATCAAATCCCGGATAAGGATAAACAACTGGAGGCTATTCATGTGCTGGAAACACGCGCCGAACAGGTTACGAAAGCGAACCCCAGCCGCGCTGAACCCATGATCTGGGAAGCCATTATCCTTTCCACCGATGCAGGTATCGTGAAAGGCCTTTCAGCCTTAAGCAAAGTTGAGAAAGCCAAAAATCTATTGGAAGGCTCACTGCGTGTTAACCCTAAAGCGCTGGATGGTTCTGCTCACACATCACTGGGTTCGCTTTATTATCAGGTGCCCGGCTGGCCTGTGGCGTTTGGTGATGATGAAGAGGCTGAGAAACATCTTAAATTAGCCTTGCAGATGAATCCAGATGGTATTGATCCCAATTTCTTCTACGGCGATTTTCTGATTGAAGATGACCGCGAGGCTGAGGCCAGACCATATCTGGAGCGGGCGCTGATGGCGCCTGACCGTCCGGGGCGTGAACTTGCCGATGCGGGCCGCCGTCAGGAAATAAAAGCCAAGCTGGCTGAACTTAACTGAGGTTTGAAAAAACATAACTGCTCCGGGTTTTTTCAAATCCGCAACTAGCTGACATTTTGAGGATTTATCTATGAACATCATTAGAAAAACTGGCGCATCAAGGAAATTTTCTGTTTCGCTGGCGCAGCTTTTTGCCATTATTTTTTATCATCCCTGGATTTTTTTGCGATCTCGGAGAGTGTCTTGATAGAAAGAAAAATACGGTGATTTTTTGGAAGAAA
>JAJOJU010000049.1 GCA_021208265.1 Alphaproteobacteria bacterium
CTTAACGCCTCTCCCGCCACCATGGCACAGGCCGTGATGACGTTCAGGGAGCGGAGGCCGGGGCGCATCGGGATAAAAACCCGGGCGTCTGATGCGTTATGCACATCATCGGGCACGCCGGCGCTTTCACGTCCCGCCAGCAGGATATCGTCGTTCCGGAATGAAAATTCGGTATAGGGCAGGGCAGCTTTGGTGCTAAGTAAAATAATGCGTTGTCCGGTGTGCACGTCTTTGAATTTTTCCCATGAACTGTAACGGTTAAGTGTCAGGGCGTTGATATAATCCAGCGCGCTCTGGCGGATTTTACGTTCATCCCAGGGGAAGCCGGTGGGCTCGATGATATCCAGTTCCAGCCCCAGACAGGCGCATAACCTGATGGCGGCGCCGACATTCTGGGGGATGTCGGGCTGATAGAGAGACAGATGCATTTTTTTACACTTCCTTGACTTTGGTCAGTTGCACAAAACGGGATTGCGCTGTAGGGTCTTTATCAATAGACTTGAAAAAAACTTTTCTTGTCAGTAACTAAGACCTGAAACAAGAATCATCACAAGTGTAAAAGCGTATCATGGCAACGAAAGAATCTTCGCCCGGCAAGGGGCACAAAGGTGAAACCCGCAGGGATTTCCTGCAACTGACGGCAGCGGCATTTGGCGCGGTTGGCGTGGGATCGGTCGTATGGCCGTTCGTGGACAGTTTAAATCCCTCCAAGGATACGTTGGCGCTGGCCTCGACGGAAGTCGATCTTTCGCCGGTGCAGGTAGGGCAATCTATTACAGCGATGTGGCGCGGAAAGCCTGTGTTCATTCGTCACCGTACGCCTAAAGAAATTCAGGAAGCGGCGGATGTAAACGTTGCGGAGCTCCGTGACAAGCAAAGCGATTCCGAGCGCGTGCAAAAGCCGGAATGGCTGATTCTGGTCGGTATTTGCACCCATCTGGGTTGCGTTCCCGCCGGGCAGAAATCAACTGATCCGCGCGGCGATTACGACGGCTGGTTCTGCCCCTGTCACGGTTCTCACTACGACAGTTCGGGCCGTATCCGCAAAGGCCCGGCTCCCAAGAATCTGGCCGTTCCTGAGTATGAATTCGTTAGCGATACAATGGTAAAGATTGGGTAAGCATCATGGCATCCGGAAAAAGAGAATCATTTGATAACCCCGTAGTAGAGTGGATCGACTCACGTCTTCCGCTTTTTACGCTGATGAACAAGGAATACGGTGTTTTCCCGGTTCCCAAGAACTTCAATTATTTTTGGAATTTCGGAGCGATTGCCAGCTTTATGCTGATTACGATGATCGTAACCGGCATTATTCTGGCTATGCAGTATACGGCTAATATCCATATGGCCTTTGATTCTGTCGAGCGGATCATGCGCGATGTGAATTTCGGCTGGTTGATTCGTTATATTCACATGAATGGCGCTTCTTTCTTCTTTATCGCCGTTTATATCCACATTTTCCGTGGTATGTTCTATGGGTCATACAAGGCGCCGCGTGAAATTCTCTGGATTCTGGGCGTTATCATTTTCCTTCTGATGATGGCAACGGCCTTTATCGGCTATGTTCTTCCTTGGGGCCAGATGTCTTACTGGGGGGCGACTGTTATCACTAATCTGTTCTCTGCTTTCCCGATTATTGGGGAGCCGATTGTGACATGGCTTTGGGGTGGGTTTTCGGTTGATAATCCCACTTTGAACCGCTTCTTTGCTCTCCATTACCTGTTGCCGTTTATCATCTTTGCTGTGGTATTCCTTCATGTCTGGGCGTTGCATGTATGCGGCTCCAACAACCCGCTGGGAATTGAGCCTCAGGACAAGAAAGACACGTTGCCTTTCCATCCGTATTACACGATGAAAGACAGCTTCGGTCTGCTAGTATTCCTGATCCTGTTCTGTGCATTCGTGTTTTTCATGCCGGATGCTCTGGGCCACCCGGATAACTATATCCCGGCGAACCCGCTGGTAACCCCGGCGCATATCGTGCCTGAATGGTACTTCCTGCCGTTCTACGCTATTTTGCGGGCGATTACGTTTGATACCAATCTCGTGATGCTGGGCGGTTTCGGCCTGATGTTCATGCCGTTCTTCTGGAATGTGCTGGCTATGCTGGTGAAGCAATTTGCCAAGATGGATCTGCCGCGCTTTAAGGCCATGACCCCCAAAGCGCCTTTTCTGATCGGCGGTCTGGTTGTTGC
Source organism: Alphaproteobacteria bacterium (assembly GCA_021208265.1). Classification (GTDB taxonomy): domain Bacteria; phylum Pseudomonadota; class Alphaproteobacteria; order Micavibrionales; family Micavibrionaceae; genus JAJOJU01. The sequence goes on from JAJOJU010000049.1 coordinate 2,196, forward strand.
CGGTGCCGGGTTTGCTCTATCCGGGCTTATTCCGCTGCTGACGGATGTTACGATTATCGAAGCCAAGCTGGGCGGGGTTTTGGCTATGTTTGGTGCGATTGTACTTTGGATCTTCATGCCGTGGCTCGACAGCCATCCTGTGCGCAGCGCCATGTTCCGCCCGGTGTTCAAGACATTGTTCCTGATTTTGGTGGTGGACTTCATCTTCCTTGGCTATGTGGGCTCTCAACCGGCTGATGCGATGCTGGTCGGACTGCCGCTCAGTATTTTCGGTTTGATTGCTACGGCCTATTACTTTGCTTTCTTTGTTGTGGTTCTGCCTATCCTGAGCGTTACCGAACAGGGCAAGCCTCTGCCGAAAAGCATTCATGATGCCGTTCTCTCTCAACACAAGGCTGCGAAGGCGGCGAAGAAATAAGCGATGGATAATATGAAACACGCAATCCGTTTTTTCCTTGTAATTCTGGCGTTGTCGCCGGCAATGGCCTATGCGGCGGGTGATGCACCGCACGCCCCTGAGCAGGACTGGAGCTTCAGCGGCCCGTTCGGAACCTATGATAAGGCATCCTTGCAGCGTGGATTGCTGGTGTACCGTCAGGTTTGCGCGGTGTGCCATTCCATGAAGCATTTGTTCTACCGCGATCTGGAAGCTTTGGGGTATGACGAAGGTCAGATTAAAGCGATTGCTGCGGAATACACAGTTACAGATGGCCCTGATGATGAGGGTGAGATGTTTGAGCGCCCGGCCCGCCCCAGCGATAAATTTAAATCACCCTTTGCTAATGAGAAGCAAGCCAAGGCTGCTAATAACGGTGCATTGCCGCCTGATCTGTCCCTGATTACCAAGGCGCGCCATGGCGGGGCTGATTATGTTCACGCTATTCTGACGGGCTATGAAGAAGCGCCGGAGCATGTAGAGCTTCTGCCGGGGCAGAACTACAATAAATATATGCCGGGCCATATCATTGCGATGGCGTCACCGCTGATGGATGACCAGATTGCTTATGAGGATGGTTCACCGCAGACGGTTGATCAATACGCTAAGGACGTTGCACACTTCCTGACATGGGCGGCTGATCCATACATGGAAGACCGTAAACGTACAGGTATCAAGGTTATCCTGTTCCTGCTGGCGTTTGCTGCTGTGATGTATGCTGTGAAGCGTAAAACATGGGCCGATCAGCACTAAAAATACTACCGGGAATTTTCTTTCCTTAAAGCATAAGTAAGCACGAAATATTTACTATTTTTGTGCTACACTTGCTTAGGTGAAACTATTTACTGGGTGGGTACAGTTTGGATAAGCAAGCCGTTAAAAAAGCTCTACATAAAAGCCAAGACCTATCATATGGCAGCGTTGCTGCTGTCATTGTGCGGTTTGGCTGTTTGTATTTATCTTTATGTCCGGATCACAGGCGGGAATGTAATGCTGGCGCTGGAGAACCCGCATTACGTGCTATTTATCCTTTTCCCGTTTTTACCGGCGGCCTTTATGGCATTTCTGGCAAATCGTCTTGAGCGCCAAACGCTTGAAAAGTTTGAGGAAATGATGAAAGATCAATAAAGGTATTTTATTGATCTTCTCATGTATAACAGCAAGCACGAAATTCTGGATTTTTGGTTTAAAGAAACACTGCCCCAGCAGTGGTTTCAGGTGAGCGAGGAGTTTGACTCCCTTGTTCGCAGCCGCTACGGCGTGCTTTACCACAACGCCGCCGCCGGGATGATTGACGACTGGCAGACCGATTCCGATGGCGCGCTCGCACTTTGTATTATTCTGGACCAGTTTCCCCGTAATATGTTCCGGGGTAAATCTGAGGCTTTTGCTACCGACAAAAAAGCGCTTTTGGTGGCCAAGCAGGCGATCCATAAGGGCTTTGATATTATCCTGACGCCCCTAAAGCGCCGTTTTCTGTATCTTCCGTTTGAACATAGTGAAAACCTGAATGATCAGCGCCGCAGCGTACAATTATTTGAAACGATGAAGAATGACGATCCTGTGGGTTATGAACATGCCCTTAAACATTTGCAGGTGATTGAACGTTTCGGGCGCTTTCCTGGGCGTAATGCCGCTCTTAGCAGGAGCAGCACAGACGAGGAGTTGGAATATCTGAAGAATCCGCTATTTTAATGTTCGAACCGAACAAGGGAGGATTCGCATATGAGCGCTCACGCCGCACTTCTGAAAACATTTGATCTTGATGAAACGACAGGCCAGCTGGAGGTTCACAGCCCCATTGACGGCGACCTGATCGGCAGCACGGCGATGACGCCTGTTTCGGAAGTGGATGCGATTGCAGCCAAGGCGCAAGCGGCTTTCAAGGAATGGCGCGCTGTTCCGGCGCCGGTGCGCGGTGAGTTCGTCCGCCTGCTGGGTGAAGAGCTGCGTGTGCAGAAAGATGCGCTGGGCAAGCTGGTCACACTGGAATGCGGCAAGATCCTCTCCGAAGGGCTGGGCGAGGTGCAGGAGATGATTGATATCTGCGACTTTGCCGTGGGTCTTTCCCGCCAGTTATATGGTCTTACTATTGCGTCCGAGCGCCCCGGTCACCATATGCGTGAAATGTGGCAGCCCCTTGGTCCTGTAGGGATCATTTCCGCCTTTAACTTCCCGGTGGCTGTTTGGGCGTGGAATGCGGCCCTTGCCTTGGTTTGTGGTAACTCGCTTGTCTGGAAGCCATCCGAAAAGACGCCGTTAACGGCGCTGGCTTGTGAAAAGATATTCAAAAAAGCGGTCGAGCGCTTCCGTCAGTCCGGGCACAAAATTCCCGATAACATGCTGCAAATGATCATCGGCGGGCGTGATGTGGGTGAGGCCATGACAGCCCATAAAGCCTTTCCGCTCATCAGCGCCACAGGCAGCACCGCCATGGGCCGTGCTGTGGGCGAAGTTGTCGCCAAACGCATGGGCCGCTCACTTTTAGAACTAGGCGGTAACAACGCCATGGTGATTGCGCCGTCAGCCGATCTGGATATGGCGGTAAGGGCCATTCTGTTCGGGGCGGTGGGAACCGCCGGGCAGCGCTGCACCACCACGCGCCGTTTGATCGTGCATAAAAGCATTAAGGCGGAACTGCTGGAAAAACTTGTAAAGGTGTACGGGCAGGTGCGTATCGGCAACCCGCTGGAACCATCCACGCTTGTAGGGCCCTTGATTGATAAAGCCGCTTTTGAGGGCATGGAAAAGGCCCTTGAGGCTGCGAAGGCTCAGGGCGGCAAGATACTGGCGGGCGGCGGACGCGCCACAGACGGCGTGCCGGATGGCGGCTACTACGTGAAGCCTGCTCTGGTGGAAATGCCGGGGCAGACGGATATCGTCAAAACACGAAACCTTCGTCCCCATTCTGTATGTCATGGAATATACCGATCTTGAGGCTGCGATTGACCTGCAAAACGATGTGCCGCAGGGGCTCTCATCAGCCATCTTTACAACCGATATGCGCGAAGCCGAGCGGTTCTTATCAGCCACAGGCAGCGATTGCGGTATCGCCAATGTGAATATCGGTACCAGCGGGGCCGAGATCGGCGGCGCGTTCGGCGGCGAAAAAGAAACCGGCGGCGGGCGCGAAAGCGGATCGGATAGCTGGAAGGCCTATATGCGCCGCCAGACGCAGACACTCAATTACTCCAGCGCTTTACCTTTGGCGCAGGGTGTTGTTTTCGATGTATAGTTCTTGCGGTTTTAACTCAGCTTTAATTGCTGCATTGCCATAATGATAAAAAGGGGCGAATCGGACAGCGCCCTTTCAATGCGTGTAGGACAGCTTCGTTAGGCGCTTTTAACGGTAACAGGTAATTAATTGATTCAAAGTGTGAAAGACATGTTTGTGCCTGGGGCTTGTTTGCGCTGCAGCGAAGATTTCGTGTACGCTGAAATCATCTTCAACAATCAACCAGGAGTAATATGTCATGAGTACAACTACGTCTTCTGAACAACTTAAACGCCTTAAAGCTTTGCAAGCCAAGCATGCGGCGATTTCAGAAAGATTGGACACCGCGCTTAAGACCCCGTCAACCGCGGATTATTATCTGGTGCAGCTAAAAAAACAGAAACTGCTTTTGAAAGATTCTATCATGAGGTTATCCGACCCGCGAAGGGTGGCGAACCAGTCCGGCGCGGCTGGTTAGATGATTTTTTGATTTCCTCCACGAGGATAAAAAAGGGCGCAGGAGATAATCCGGCGCCCTTTTGTTTTTAGCTTGATCAGTTGATCCTAGTTATCATCGTCCTGGCTGCTGCTACCGGCATAGCTGCCTGTGCCGAGGAAGTTGGAGAAATCAAAACCGCCGCTACTTTTTGTGCTGTCATCCTCTTCGGATGATGCGGCAGCCGCATTTTCCATTTCAGCCATCTTCTGGGCTTTAATAGCTTCCGGATCTTTTCCGGCGGCTTTCAGCGCTTTGTTATGGGCATTTTCAAATTCAATATAGGTGCATAGGCCCAGTTCTGCCGGGTGGCGCGGTTTAATATTCGCCTGGTTAGGGTGGGTACGGTCGCGCACATTGTTGATCGTGGGCTTGGTTGTGCCGATCAGCTTGCAGATAGCGGAATCAGGGATGTCCGGCGCGTTCTTAAGGATGTAAGCAATGGCATCCGGCTTGTCGCCACGTTTGGAAACGGGGGTATAGCGGGGGCCTTTGGCGCGTGTTTTCACGGGGGGTAGGTCACGGCGGGACAGGATCAGATCCAGCTTGTAGTCTGCTTCGCAGCGCTTGATTTCGTCAGCTGTTAATTCGCCGTTTTCAATCGGGTTACGACCCACAAGGCCACGGCCGATTTCTTCATTGGCAAGGGCTTCGACCTCAATTTCCGTCAGGTCTGTGAAACGGGCGATCTGACCGAACGTCAGGATCGTGTTTTCAATCAGCCACACAGCGGTTGCTTTCGGCATTAACAGTTTTTGTTCGTGTTTCAGGGCTTGTGCCATGGTTTATCCTCTTCTAAAAGCTCATGGAAGATTTGATTACAAATTCATTTCTATGTTGGGAATAAACGTTTTATAAAAGAGGGCGCTGGGAATTACCAGTAATTTTTAGTGATAGCAGCGAGGTTTTTTTTATGTTCGATGATCTGGAGCCCATCCGCAAAAAGAAAGAATATACGCTCGGCGAAAAGCTTGACCAGTATTCGGTGGCCGAGCTGGAAGCGCTGATCAGCGAGCTGAAAGCCGAGATTGAACGGGCCGAAGCTGATATTTCCAAGAAAAAAGCTTCCACTGCTGCCGCTGAAGCGCTATTTAAATCCTGAAAGGTGCGGCTTCATCCTGACATGCCGCAGAATGTAAAACTGATATGCATATCGAAACAGACCCCAAGCTTGATTTTAAAGACGTTCTGATCCGCCCGAAGCGCTCAACGCTGGCGAGCCGTAAGGATGTTGATATCGCCCGTGAATTCACATTCAAGTGGAGCGGTCGCAAGTTCAAGGGCGTGCCCATCATCGCCGCCAACATGGATGGTGTGGGTACGTTTGATATGGCAAAAGCCTTCGAAAAGGATGGTAACGGCCTGACCGTAGCGCTTCACAAACATTATGCGTTGGAAGATCTGGAGGCGTATTACACCAAAAACGGACCGGATAACGTCTGGTATTCCATCGGTCTGGTGAAAGATGATCAGGACAAGCTTTTGAAATTTATAAAAGGCAAGGCGGGCAAGAAGCTGGATAAAGTTTGTATCGATGTGGCGAATGGTTACAGCCAGAATTTCGTTGATTTCATTAAAAAGATCCGTGACAAGGTCGGCAAGGATATCACCATCATGGCGGGCAATGTTGTGACCGGCGAAATGGTGGAAGAGCTTATCCTGTCCGGTGTGGATGTGGTTAAGGTTGGCATCGGCCCCGGTTCCGTTTGTACCACGCGTCGTATGACAGGCGTGGGTTACCCGCAGCTTTCCGCCACGATTGAATGCGCTGATGCCGCGCATGGTTTGGGCGGGCTTATCTGTGCCGATGGCGGCTGCACCGTGCCGGGCGATATCGCCAAGGCCTTTGGCGGCGGCGCTGATTTTGTGATGCTGGGCGGCATGCTGTCCGGCCATGATCAGGCCGAACAGCGTGTTATTGAGAAAGACGGCGAAAAGTTTGTTCAGTTTTACGGCATGAGCAGCGATACCGCCATGAAGAAGCATAAAGGCGGCGTGGCAGAATACCGCGCATCCGAAGGGAAAACCGTGCATGTGCCTTATAAGGGCGATGTTGCCGTGACGTTGCAGGATGTTTTGGGTGGCATTCGTTCGGCCTGTACTTACGTCGGCGCGAAGCGACTGAAGGAGCTTTCAAAACGCACGACCTTTATTCGTGTCAATCAACAACTGAATACAGTTTACGGTGACCGCTAAGCTGTGTAGTGTGAACACCGGATAACAAAGAAGAATGAAAAGGATAATCGATCATGGATGATATAAAGCAGCGGCTGGTACAGGCATCGGATGTATGTGTGAAGGCTTTTGAAAAATGGTCGTCCGACCAGAAAAGCAGCTCTGTGCGCGAAACATTGCAAGAAGCCATTCATGAGCTTCGCAAGGTGGCATCCCGTCTGGAAATTGAACTGGCAATCAGTGAGCGCGACCAGAATGCTGCCAAGCCTATTCCCATTCCCCCTCACCGCGCAGCCCGCGGAAAAGGCGGTAATAATGATATGGGTGACGACAATATTGGTAATTCCGCATCGGATGATGATGGTCCGGCGCCTCAGCAAAAATCCTCTGGTGGGGCTATGCGCCGTCGTTTGGGTTCAGGTAGCGGCCCTCGTAAGTCCGGCGGCGGGCAGGATTAATTTTCTCCGCTAAAAGGAGTCTTTAAGCGCCCGCAGCTCAGCAAAGCGGGCGCTTTTGTTTGCGTGCAAGAAAACATTACAGGCCTTTTCGGAAGACAAGGTAACGGGCAGTGTGGGTTTCCCGGCAGCGCGCAGGTCTTTTATTTCGGTCATGCGGGCGGCAAGAACTTGGTTATCCGGCTCTACCGACATGCAAAAGCGGGCATTGCTTTCGGTGTATTCATGCCCGCAATAAATCAGCGTATCGTCCGGCAGAGCTGTGATCTTTTGTAATGATTCCCACATTTCTTCAGCCGTGCCCTCAAACAATCTCCCGCAACCGAGCGAGAAGAGAGTATCACCCGTGAAGGCCGCTTTTAATGATGGGGCATAAAAACAGATATGCCCGCGTGTGTGTCCGGGGGTTTCCAGCACCTTAAATTCTTGCCCCAGAATGGTGAATGTATCGTTTTCGCGCACCAGTTTATCCATGCCGGGGATACGTTCCTGCTCCGCTGCCGGGCCGATAACCGATGCATGGGTGATGGCTTTTAATTCCGTAACCCCGCCAATGTGATCGCCATGATGATGGGTGCAGAGAATGTGGGTGAGGGTAAGCCCGCGTTCCTTCAGGAAGGTCAGTACGGGAGGGGCTTCCCCGGGGTCAATAACGGCGGCTTGTCCGGTGTTTTCTATCACATAGGCGTAATTATCATTCAGGATGGGGATCGGGTGAATATGGGTCATAGCTTGGTTTCCTGCGTGCCCAACGCATCGGCGAGGCGGGTTTTTGCGCTGCCGGGACGCAATGGTTTCTGCTGGGTTTCATGCGGCGCCCAGCCGATGAGATAGATAATCTCAATGCTGGCTTCAATGCGGCCTGAACCTGATTTTTCGGCATAATTACGGGTGTATATGTCAGCGGCACGCATAAAGAGTGCCTTGCCGGGGTTGGCCTTATGTCGCGCCAACACAGCATTACCTCCGCCCATGCCGCGCAGATCAGCCATCAGGCGGAAGATGTTTTCGTAAGTGATGGTGAGCGTTTCAGAATCCACAACAGGCAAGGCAAAGCCGGCGCGTTGCAACAGCGCCCCCATATCCTGTTTGCTGGCGAAGGGTGAACGCGTGGCGAAATGCCGCCTTTAATTTCCATCTCAGCCTGTTGCAGAACAGAGCGCAATTCAAAGAGCGTTTCGCCGCCGACCATCGCCCCGATAAAAAGCCCGTCCGGCTTCAGTGCCCGGCGGATTTGAATAAGCGCGCCCGGCAGGTCATTTGTGTTGTGCAGGGTAAAGTTACTGATAAAGAGATCAAGGCTTGAGGCGGCGAAGGGCAGAAATTCCGCATCCGCCTGAAAATGTTTGCCCCAGCCCCAAATATGCTGAGTTTTTGCAGTATGGTTGATGGCATCCTGCGCGCTGCCTGAGGCGCGGGGACTGTTTAGTATAGCGATAGGGAAATCGCGTTTAACATCTGCCAGCCTGTCCGCCAGCGCGTGGGCCGCGCGGTCGATTAGGAAATTGTGGTCGGATAGTGTTTTGAGGGCGCGGTCATGATGGCGGCGGATTAGCGCAGTGTCGAAGATGGCATGCGGGGAATTCAAGACTCTGCCCCTACCATCGCTCCGGCTTGGGGGAGCCTTGCGTAAATGATTCCAGCGTTTCGGCGAGATCTTTAATGGCCTCAATTTCTGGCGCTGTTTCAGCAGCTGGGGCTGGCGTTTTATCGATCTGCCCCGGGGCGTCCTTGCCGGGGGGCGGTTCGTATGAAATGGGAACGGACCAGTCAGGCGCTTTGCCTGCCAGTTGTTCCGCCATGATCTTGTTCACCTTGATACGGTATTCCGCCTTGATATGCGGCTGCATATATTTAAAACCGCGCGCCAGAACGGTCATGAAATGAACGCTTTTGGCGATGGACCCCCAAAGCATGCGGAATTGGGCGATGGGGTAGAAGAAGGTGTTTGGGTCTTTCGGCATGTTGGGCGGGCAGGCCACACCAAATGGATAGACGCGCTGGGGGCTGACACCTAGATGCGTGTAATAGCTTTCGCCCAGTTTAAAGACCATGTCGGCAGCACGCCAAATTTTTCTGCAATGAATTTTTCATCTGCTTGATTTCGCGGATTTCCGGCGGCAGTTCAATGGCCGGTACGCTGGCGGTCAGGCCGTTACCTTCATGGCGCTGCGGCACGGGCAGATGATCAAGCAGGAACCCGGCATGAACATCCTTTTTGATATCGGCAGAAAACGGCACGACAAGGGCGATATTGACTGTTTTTTCTTCCGGGATTACAAAGTCCAGATCGCCCGCATGCAGGCCTGCGCGGCCGCTGCCGGCTTGCCCTTCCTCCACAAAGTTGGAATGAATAGCACGAAGCTGCCCCGCCGTGCCCTTGATTTCCTTGAAGCGGTTATCGGTTTCGGCAAAGCGGCTCAAGAGGTCGCGCCGGACATCGAGGTTGGACGTGATTTCGGATACCTCAAAGGCGATGTCTTTGGCGATCCAGTTTTCCGGCGGAATTTGCAGATGGTTGAAGAGCGAGAGGACTTGAAGTTCCAGCCGCGCATTGGGGATCATCCCCACGGAAATCGCGTTCAGGATTTGCTGGGCATCGAATTCCCGGATTTCACCCTTGGACTGGAATTGCGCGAGAGAGCCTAAAACCTTCCTTGGTTGCGGCGCAGATGAAGGTTTTTCAACATCCAGATACCATGTGGCGATCCGTTCATCGATAAAATCGGGCGCGGGGTAGTAATCTGGCCCGTGGATGGGCACGGCATGTGTGCGGGGCATCAGGCCCAGATAATCACGCGCGAACAGCACGCTTTGCTTGAAATCAAACGCCTCACCGCCGGACAGGGCGTTTTCGTCAACGGAAATGGCTTCGACCATATGGCCCGACCAGCGCTTACCATCAATATTAAGCCCGGTGCGAGGGACGGTGTTTACGATGCCACGTGCCACGCCGTCATGCAGGTAAATTTTGAGACGCCCTTCATCGGAAATGCGGTAGGGCAGCATTTCCGCAATATCTTCTTTCGGCACAACGACATCGGTCAGCGCGCCGGTTTGTTCATTCCGCATCAAGCTTATTTTTAAGTCGGATATCTGCGCGGAGGGGCGGCGCTCCTCAATCAGCAGGCTGCGGCGTTCCGGCAGTTTTGTTGCCAGCGCGATGAACGATGTAGGGGGCGGGCCCATTGATTTCCCGTCATCGCTCAGCAGGCGGAAACTGCCTTCGAATTTCTCTTCGATCATTTCCTCATCCCACAAGGGGGCGGAATACTGTACACGCGCGCCGCGGTTACGAAGTTCCTGCCGGAATTCACGCATGGTGAAGTAAGTGAATTCTGTGGGCAGGGCGCTTTCCCAGCTTTTGCGGTCGTCCTTGCGCATGATGAATTCATAGGCCCATTTAAAGGGCAGGCGGAAAAGGCGTGTGCGCGGTCGGCGGGGCGGCAATTCTTCCAGAAAGAAACCGCCGCAGCCGGGGTCTTGTTTGGACCGGGCTTGCTCTGAATACCAGACCAGTAGGTCGGCTTCTGAAAGCTGCGCCAGATCTTCCCCTGTGCTGGGTTTGTCGGGGAATTCCAGCAGCGCGAATTCTTCGGGCATGATGCGGGCGTAATCGTGGATCAACATCAGCCCCCCGGTTTTAAGGGCACGGAACTGATTTTTAATGGAATCGCTGACGATTTGTTCGCTGTAGCGGGAATCAGAAAATACCTCATGCAGCACAAAGGCATTCACAACGGCATCAACCGATCCGTCTTCCAGCGCGCCGCCCATACCGGGCAGGGCGGCATCGCCATGACGGAATTCAAGATTATGCAACTCGTATGTCTGGCGGGCCTTGTTGATGGCGCGCTTGCTTTTATCAATCCCGATAAACCGCAGCTTGGGTGCCAGCGCCGCCATGCAGAACGTGAGCATGCCGTCATCACAGCCGATATCAGCGATGTACGCCCCTTCCGGCAGCAGCAGATGCGACAGTGTAAACCATGCTTTGCGTACGGTTTTATAGGGAATATCTTTCAGCGTTTCGCGCCGCCATTCGAAATATTCCTCAAGATTGGCGTTGATGGTCGCAGAATCCGGCACCTCAGCCGCCTCGACCGGGGCGAGGTCTGCAAGGATATTTACATCCGTATCGTTGCCTGCTTGGGCTTTCATAGGATTAAAACTCTGTCTCACCTTGGGAATAAGCCTTGTTTATAAAATCTTTTCATCGTTTGTGCAAATATATCCCGTGATCTGCCGAAGGGTATGCCTTGCTTTTCCATTATGCCGGGGGCAAGCTCATCCTAAATGCCTGAGACTGCCCCGCAAGAACATTTTCTGATGAAAGCCGCGCGCCATGCGGCGAATCTGGTGCTGCCTGCGCGATGCCCGGTCAGTGGGGATATTGTGGAAAAACAGGGGATGCTTTCTTCATCCGTGTGGTCGGAGATGGAATTCATTGCGGCGCCATACTGCCACCATTGCGGTATTCCCTTCGAATACGCGGCCCAGCCAGGGGAAACATGCCTTGCATGCCGCGAACGTCCCCCGGTTTATACATCCGCTCGTGCGCCGCTGAAATATAACGATGCCAGCAGCCGGTTGATAATGGGCTTCAAACATGCCGATAAAATGTTTGCCGTAAAAACAATTACGCCGCTTTTGGTAAAGGCCGGGGCGGATTTCTGGGGTGATGTGGGTCTTATTATACCTGTGCCATTGCATCGCTGGCGCTTGATAAGCCGCCGTTATAATCAGGCAGCCGTGATGGCGTTTGATCTGGCAAAGGCTGTTAATATACCGGTGCTGGTTGACGGCTTGAAACGCGTGCGGGCTACGCCCAGCCAAGGGCATAAGAAAGCGGGGGAACGCCGCAAAAATGTTAAGGGCGCTTTTGCCCTGAACCCGGTTTATGAAGGCAAGCTGCGCGATAAGCGAATCGTTCTGGTGGATGATGTGTTAACAACGGGCGCCACGGCGGATGAATGCGCGGACGTGTTGCTTCAGGCCGGAGCGGCCGCCGTTCATGTTCTGGCGGTGGCACGGGCGGTGAAGTCATGATAAGGACATAAGGGTATGTATGATACTTTCGCCCAGTTTATATCGACCGGTGTTTTGGCGTTCCTGCTGATTTTTGTCAGAATCGGCACGGCGATCATGATTGTGCCGGGTATTGGGGATTCTTTTGTTTCGATGAATGTGCGACTGCTGTTTGCCGTGGCGATGAGTTTTGCCGTTTTCCCCGTGCTTATGCCGCTTGTGCCAAACCCTGTGCCTGGCACGTTTATGTTGTTTTCGTTGCTGATCATGGAATTTGTGGTGGGGTTGTTTATTGGTAGCGTGGCGCGGGTGATGATGACGGCGCTGGATACGGCGGGGATGGTGGTTTCTACACAATCCGGCCTTGCCAACGCCCAGATTTTTAACCCATCGCTGGCATCGCAAGGGTCCCTGATTGGTGCTTTTCTAAGCGTGACGGGGGTGGTGCTTCTCTTCGCCACTGACTTACATCACCTGATCTTGCTGGGTGTGTTCGAGAGTTACCAGCTGTTTCCGTTGGGCAGTATTCCCGATGCCGGATCAATGGCCGAACTAATGTCCCGTGCAGTCACCCACAGCTTCATGATTGGCATCAAGATCGGTTTGCCGTTCTTTCTGATCACAATGATTTTATATACCGGCATGGGGGTTTTGGCCCGTGTTATGCCGCAAATTCAGGTTTTTATTCTGACGCTGCCGGTACAGATCCTGCTCGCGCTTACGACATTGACTATGGTGTTATCGGTTGGAATGCTTTTCTGGCTGCGGGAATACGAAGCGGGTATGGTTTATTTCTTAAGTCAGCCTACGGAATAAGGTAAAATAGTAATATGTCCGATGGTGACCAGCCAGATGATGCCCAGAAAACCGAAGAACCCACTTCGAAGAAACTGGAAGACGCCCGCAAGAAAGGGCAGGTGCCTCTTTCGCGCGAGGTTAATAACTGGCTGATGATATTGGCCGGGACGGTTTTGATCGCGGCTGTATCAAATACTCTTTTCAGCAATCTGCGTGATTTGATGAGGGAGTTTATTGAAAAATCCTATGCCTTCCCGAGCGGGGTAAACGGCCTCACTATTTTGCTTTCCTCTACGGCGTGGGAAGTATTTTTGATGATGGCTTTGATTTTGCTGGCTTTGGTTCTGGCGGCTTTTATTGGGCCGTTCGGACAGATTGGTCCTTTATTTACGACTGAGAAGATAAAGCCCGACATTAGCAAAGTGTCACCCATCAAGGGGTTTAGCCGTCTGTTTTCCATGAACTCGCTGATGGAATTTGCCAAGGGGGTTTTAAAGCTCGCCCTGATCGCGATTGTGGGGGTGATTATTGTCAGGCCGTATTTCAACAGTCTGGATCATCTGATGGGGGTGTCTTTTCAGGGTTTTCTTGACGAGCTGAAAACCATGGTCTTGCAAATGCTGATTGGGGTTTTGGTGGTGCTCTTTATCATTGCCGTGGTGGATCTCGTTTATCAGCGTTATCAGCATTACAAGCAAATGCGTATGACCAAGCAGGAAGTCAAAGACGAATACAAGCAAAGCGAAGGGGACCCGCATGTGAAGGCGCGTTTGCGTCAGTTGCGTTCGGAAAAAGCCCGCAAACGGATGATGCAAAACGTGCCGAAGGCCGATGTGGTTATTACCAACCCGACACACTATTCGATAGCGTTGCAGTATGATCCGGAAACGATGGAGGCCCCGGTCTGTCTTGCCAAGGGGGTGGATGAGATTGCGCTTAAAATCCGCGAGGTGGCAAAAGAGCATGATATCTTGATTTATGAAGCACCGCCTCTGGCGCGGGCACTTTACGGTCTGGTTGAAATCGATGAAACCATTCCCCCTGAACAGTATAAGGCTGTTGCGGAGGTCATTTCCTACGTTTTCAAAATGCGGAAAAATAAGCTTTAGGGCAATTCACAAACACGGGGGGCGGCATAAGATGTTCCCCGGTAATCAGCGATGATAGAGGGGTTGCCCCCGTTGTTTGCCGGATCATATATCAGTTTGCCCTCAGCATCCGTCCGGAACGGGGTCAGGCTGGGGTAATGGATGTACTCACCATATAGTGCGATATCCTTATGGTGGTTATCATTAAGTGGTGCCCCATACATAATTTCATATATGTCGGTGGTCCTGTATATGCCGGGTTCCGGCGGTGAATGCCTAAGTTTTATTTCAAGCAGGGCAGGAAAGCGTTTGTTTTGTTCAAGGTCGGGCGGCAGTGTTTTTATAATCTCTTCCGGATTTACGCCGTTATACTGCCGCATTAATTGAGATATCCCGGAGAACCTTATAAAATCACGGATACCATCATTTGTGACATCCATGCCGCTTCCGGCTTTCTTGCCAAAGACATCGCCGGGCCGGTAAAAATCAACGCCGCTGGTGTTTGAAAGCGGGGCAGGGGTTGTGTGGTCAGGGCTAAGCGCGCCTGCGGTGATAACGCCCGGCAGCAAGCTGATAAAATTGATAATATACGGTGAGAAGTTATTCCCTGATGCCGTAACGGTAATGATCCCCATGTCATCAAGTTGCTTAAAGACATCATAGAGGTCCTTGTAATGATTGATGTATCCTTGAGAGCCAATGATAGAAAACAGTGCGTTTTTTCTTTTTGATTGTAAATTCTGGGGCGTTAGTTCCAGGTCGGGGGCTATTCTGTTCATGACATCCATATGAATAAAGATGCCGCTGGATAGATTAATAAAGGACGGTTTTTCGATTTTACCGCTCAGAATATCACTCGCAATATCCCTGAAAATGCGGACCAGAGTATATAAGGGCACGTCTTGGGGAACGTTGTACGCATTATAGGGGCGCTTCAGGAGCGTGCCAACCAGATCGCCGTGTGAGCCAAACCCCATGGCGGCCGGTTCGGGGGCAGTTCCACCGACTACATGGCGTACGGTTGTAAACATATCGCCGGTGGAGGAGGCAAATGTATCAACTACCAGAGGTTTCGCCGGGTTTGTACAGATAGCTCGAATTGTGTTTTCAACATAAGCGGCGCGGGGGTCAGCGGGCTCCGCTGCGGCCATCTGAAAGCCGAGCGCCAAACCGGACGTTGCTCCCGTTAGTGCGTATATTAGGTTTCGTTTTAGCAACCGGATATCCTTTCAGGCCTTGACGGATGAGGTGTTTTAACGATTTTTCATAGAGTGTCAAGTTGCGCTGCAACAGCGCCCGGAAGTCTCTATGGTTCTACAGCAAAATCCGGATCCAGACGTGCCTGAACGGGTAGTTTAGAGGCTATTTTTTTCAGTTCCGCATAGGATGATTCTCCCGTTTTCGGGTCTATGAAAGTGGCGCCGTGTGCTACGCTGAACAGCATTTGCTCTTTGCCGGTGTCACCGAGGCGTTTCAATACAGCCATTTGGCGATCCCCTGTCCGGGGGTTCATGGTTATTTCCAGTGTACAGCCGCGCAGTGCAGGTGTTGCGCGGAAACCACCCCGTTCGCGATAGATAAACTTTGTTGCTTCTGCATCGGGATGTTTGCCTGTTTCCATCTTTACGGTTTCCCGTGTCGGAAATGCGAAGGTTATGTACTGGATAATCGTGTCGATCACCTGTTTGCGATACATCAGGCTATCTTTCTCCGGGTTGGTGCCGGCATCGATAATACCGGTGGGTTTATTAGATGCCGCCTGCAGATTGCGCGCCAGCGTAAAGCGTTTGGCTGCAACGCGGTTGCTAATAATTTGCATGATTTTATGGGATGTATCCGGATGCGACATTTCAAATTTGCCCAGCAGTAGCTCCTCACCGCCTCTGATATCCTGAAAAATACGGACTGTGTTGCTGTCAGGTTCGCATTCAATGCGTATGGGATCAAACGCCTCATGCGGTTCCAGATGTAGACCGGGAGATTCTTTCGTGCCGATATTTTTAACTGTCCATAGATTCAGGATAACGACTTTGTCCTCCAGTGCTTTTGAGGGGAGAACGTAATAGGGGCTGCTGGCATGGGCCAGATAAAGCGTGCCCACATGCCCTTCTTCCATTTGAGGAAGCGTTTTGCCGGGGATCTTGGCTTTTAGAAGAGCAAGAACATCAGCAAAGTTATTATCCACAAGTTTAGGGGCCCCACGCGCTGACCGCTTACTGATGACTGGTTTAGCAGATTGGCCTGCGCTGAAACCTTCTTGTGAAGATCTTCGATCAGGGCAGTGTGCTCGCCGATAAGCCCGTATGTGGAGGTCATATTATTATCCCTGCATTGGTTTTGATATTTATTTTCATAATGAATATTTGTGTGAGTGTCAATCTTTTTGGGTTTTTGGTGATGGCTGGTTTGTGGCATCCTGTTGGCTATGAACATCGATTATCATGAATTCATTGCCCGGCATCATAAGATAACGCAGGTGGCACCGCCGAAGTGCAAGCCGCGTTCGCGTTATCTGGTGGGGTTCACGGCGCTCCTGATTCTGGTTTACGTGGCGGCGATGATGGCGGTAATCACGTTTGCCCGTGTTGAGGAAGCCAGCATTATTGTGGCGTTGGTCGCTGTGTTGATGGCCGCGGTTCTGGCTTTTGTGGCGCACCGGTTTTACGGTCAGCATAAAGATCAGATGCGGGAGTTGGACTTGCTGCGCGAGGTTTTGCAGGGCAGCCGCGGCGCGCGTCTGATTACCGATGCCTCAGATAATACCGTTTATTCCAACCAGAAATTTGATGAGCTGTGTAAGGGGTTGGGGCCGCCGGGGTTTAAGGCGTTGGTGAAGCTGTTCGATAATAACAACGAAGCGCGATCGCATTTTGGTCTGCTGGCGGACCAGGCGCATCGCGGTCTAACTGATTCTATTGAGTTGTTTTCGAAATTCGAAGACCTGGATCGCTGGTTCGCGGTAACGGCGCAGCCTGTTGCCGGCTGGGCTGGCTATATCCATTGGCGTATCGATGATGTGACGGAGAAATATACGGTTGACCGAGCTATCCGCGAGGAACGTGAAAAGCTGATCGACTTTACCGATAATGCTCCGGTGGGCTTCTTCTCGGTCGATGAAAACGGACGGTTCGTATTTGCGAACGCTACCTTTGCCCGCTGGGTGGGGGACGATATCCAGACGCTTCTGACTACCACGCATTTGCATACCTATCTTGTCGATGTGCCGGGGGCTGAAGCCCGGCCTTTTGATATCGTTGAAAACGGCGGGGCACGTCAGGTAGCGGAACTCCGGATGAAGGGTCCGGCAGGGCGCACGTTTCAGGCGGCAATCAATCAGGCTGTTGTGAAAGAATCTGATGGGCGGGTGCGAACGCGGGGGGGTCGTGAATGATCTCACATTCGAACGTGAGATGCGCCGCGCGCTGGAGGCATCGGAAGATCGTTTTAAACGCTTCTTCGAGGAAGCGCCGCTGGGGATCGCTCTGATCAATACCGAAGAGATTATTGAGGACTGCAATCTTCAATTTGCCGATATTCTGGGGCTGCAGCCACCGGATATCGAAGGGCGGCATTTCGAGCATTTCATCGAACCGGAATTCCGGGAAGAGGTGCTAAGAACTGTAAAACGTATCGGCGAAGGACAAGAGGTTTCCGGCCCGCTGGAAATAACCCTCAAGGGCCGGGATAAGATTGTCGAAACCCAGATGCACGCACGGCGTTTTGGTGCCAGCGGTTCGGTAGTGCTGCACTTTATTGATCTGACCCAGCAAAAGGCGTTGGAAGCACAGTTCGTTCAATCCCAGAAGATGCAGGCGATCGGACAGCTGGCGGGCGGTGTGGCGCATGACTTCAACAACCTGCTGACGGCGATTATCGGGTTCTGCGATTTGTTGCTTTTGCGGCATAAACCGGGCGATCCATCTTTCTCTGATATTATGCAGATCAAGCAGAATTCAAACCGCGCGGCGAATCTGGTGCGTCAGCTTCTGGCGTTTTCGCGCCAGCAAACCCTACGGCCCAAGGTGCAGGATGTGACCGATATTCTGACCGAGCTATCGCATTTGATGCGCCGCTTGATCGGCGCGAATATCGAGCTGGATATGATCCATGGCGCCGATCTTGGTCTTGTGAAGGTTGATGGTGGGCAAATGGAACAGGTGCTGATCAACCTGGCCGTCAATGCGCGGGACGCCATGCAAGATGGCGGTAAGCTTACCATCCGTACTGAAAACTTTACCAACCGCAAGGCCAAGAAGCTGCTGAGCGAAGAACTGCCGCCCGGTCATTGGACCGCTATTCATGTTACTGATACCGGGCACGGCATTCCACCGGATATCTTAAGCCGCATTTTTGAGCCGTTCTTTACAACTAAAGGCATCGGGCAGGGAACGGGCCTTGGTCTTGCTACGGTGTATGGCATCATCCGCCAGACGGACGGGTATCTGGATGTGGAAAGCAAGGTGGGGGAAGGCACAACCTTCACGCTTTATCTCCCCCGTGCTACCGAAACGCAGGATGATCAGGATGATTCCCCTGCTGATGACCATGAACAAAGTGCCAAGGACCTCACCGGGACGGAGCGTATCTTGCTGGTGGAGGATGAGGACGCGGTGCGTACCTTCAGCCAGCGCGCGCTTTCCAACAAGGGGTACGAGGTTCTGACAGCGGATTGCGGAGAATCGGCCATGACCTTACTGGAAAATCTGGAAGGTAAACCGCTTGATCTGGTGGTGACGGATGTTGTCATGCCCGGCATAGACGGCCCCACACTGGTTCAGCATATCCGTAAAACCTCACCCAAGCTCAAGATCATCTTTGTGTCTGGCTACACGGAAGACCGCTTGAAAGACCATATGGGCGAGGGGATATATTTCCTGCCCAAACCCTTTACGCTCAAGCAGCTGGCGGCGAAGGTGAAGGAAGTTCTAGAAGATTAATGTTCTTTTTTTGTTCTTTTTTGTTGACGTTGAGAACAAAAAGTGAATAATAAGCATCATAGAGATGTGAATCATCATGCAACTTAGGGAAAACCAACTTTACAAGTCATCGCACGGTATGCGATGAAGGGAGAGAATTATGTCAGTCACACCACTTCGGAAAGATAAAGATATGAAACCAGCTGCCGCTAACCGAAACCCCGAACGCCAAAAAGCTCTCGATGCTGCCTTGGCCCAGATTGAGCGTGCCTTTGGAAAAGGTTCCGTTATGAAGCTGAACGGAGAACACAACCCTATGCAGGTCGAGGCAGTTTCCACGGGATCAATCGGGTTGGATATCGGCCTTGGCATCGGCGGTTTACCGCGTGGCCGGATTACTGAAATTTACGGACCGGAGAGCTCCGGTAAAACTACACTGGCTTTGCAGGTGATTGCTGAAGCCCAAAAGCTGGGGGGCACATGCGCGATCGTAGATGCCGAGCATGCGCTGGACCCGTCTTACGCAAGGAAGCTGGGCGTGGATGTTGATAATCTTCTGATCTCTCAGCCGGATGCCGGGGAGCAGGCTTTGGAAATTGCCGATACACTGGTGCGTTCCGGGGCGATTGATGTTCTTGTTGTGGACTCCGTTGCCGCGTTGGTGCCGCGGGCTGAGCTGGAAGGCGAAATGGGCGATACTCATGTGGGTCTGCAAGCTCGTTTGATGTCTCAGGCGCTGCGGAAACTGACAGGTTCCATTTCTAAATCCCGCTGTATTGTGATTTTCATCAATCAGATCCGTATGAAAATCGGGGTTATGTTCGGTTCACCTGAAACCACTGCCGGTGGTAACGCTCTGAAATTCTATGCTTCGGTTCGTCTTGATATTCGCCGTATAGGCCAGATCAAGGACAAGGAAGATATCGTTGGTAACCAGACGCGGGTGAAGGTTGTTAAAAATAAAATGGCGCCACCTTTCCGTCAGGTGGAATTTGATATCATGTACGGTGAAGGCATTTCCAAACTGGGCGAACTTCTGGATCTGGGTGTGGCTGGAAATCTGGTTGAAAAATCAGGCGCGTGGTTCTCCTATGACGGGCAGCGCATCGGGCAGGGGCGCGAAAACTCCAAAACTTTCCTGAAGGATAATCCGCAACTGGCAGCCAAGCTGGAAGCCCAGATTCGTGCTAACGCCGGAATGGTGGCTGATGCCCTTCTGGCCGGGCCGGAAACGGATGAGGAAGCAGCAGATGCTCTTGCCGGTCTCTCTGACGATAAAAGCGCTGAATAACCCTTAAAAAAGAAACCACGGAAGGCCTATAGCTTTCCACCTTTCGATAAACGGCCCCGGTCGATCGCCGGGGCTAGTCCGTGGTGCATAGCAAGATTTTTCAGGGGTGGAATGCCTGAGACAGCTTTTAACCCTGTGCGCCGTAATGCTTTAATTAATCCGTGTTCCGTGCTGACCAGACGCATCATGCCATCCACGCCTTGGGTGCGGATGGTCATGTCGGGCAGGCGGCGGCGGGCATAGGAATCCAGCACGGCTGTACTGCCGATATCGATTCCGGCGCGGGCAGCATCGGTCAGAACTTCAGCCAGTGCGGCGACATCCCGCAGAGATAAGTTAAGTCCCTGCGCTGTGATGGGGGACATAACATGCGCGGCTTCAGCAATCAGAGCCGTGCGGGGGGCTGTCAGATTTCCGGCTGTGATGGCGCAAAGCGGCCAGCTGGCAGGGGGGCTTTCGAGTGTCAGAGCGCCTAGAAAACTACCCGACAGTTTTTCCAGCAGGGCAGTAAATTCATTTTTCTTCAGGCGCAATATTTCATCCACCTTGTCTGTGCGCTCTACCCAGACAATACTGGATGTATTACCCGGCATCGGCACGAAAGCCAGCGGCCCGGCGGGGCGGTGAAATTCGGTGGAGATGTTATCATGCACCCGGGTATGGCTGATCAGGCAGGTAATGGCGCTCTGTCCGTAATCGTGTTTTTTAACCGTAATACCGGCATCCTCCCGCACGGCAGAGTTACGCCCGTCCGCTCCCACCAGCAAGCGTGCTGATAGTGAGGTACCGGATTTTAGCACGACATTTATTTGACTGCCCTCAACGAGCGACTCCGTGAAGCTATCACTGAAAATAATATCAAGTCCGGGGCGGGTGGTGGCATGTTCATAAAGGGCGCTGACCAGCACATCACCCGGAATGTTGAAACCATATTGTTCCAGCCCCATATCGGCAGCATCGAACCGGGCTTCCAGCGCATCCCGCCCGTCATGCTTTCATCACGAATGCGCATGATGCGCAAAGCTGTGCCGAGCGCTTCGGGTGTATCCAGCCCCGCGGCTTTCACAATGTTCAGGCTGGAATTCATGAGCGCCACGGTGCGCCCTGATGGGGGGAGCGGTTTGCGGTCACTCAGTGGTGGCGCCGGGTCAATCATCGCTATATCAAACCCAGCCCCCGCCAGCAGGCAGGCCAGCGTAAGCCCGGCGGCGCCGGCACCGGCAATTGCGATATCGTAAATTTTCCCGCTCTGGATTTTTTGTGCGCATCGTGCTAGTCTTTCTCTCGTTCTTATATAGAAGGGATACAAGAAAATGGCAAAGGTAGAGATATACAGCACCAATGTGTGCCCTTACTGCGTGAAGGCAAAGAATCTTCTGAAACTGAAAGGCGCCACATGGGAGGAATTCAACATACAGGCCGACCCGGCGCGTATGGCTGAAATGCTTCAGCGTT
This sequence comes from Alphaproteobacteria bacterium, assembly GCA_021208265.1. Classification (GTDB taxonomy): domain Bacteria; phylum Pseudomonadota; class Alphaproteobacteria; order Micavibrionales; family Micavibrionaceae; genus JAJOJU01. The sequence continues at coordinate 23,548 of JAJOJU010000049.1, forward strand.
CAGGCGGCCGCACGTCAGTGCCGCAGATTTTTATTGATGGTACCCATATCGGCGGTTGTGATGATTTATATGCCCTGAATGATGCCGGGAAGCTGGATGATCTTTTGAATGGCTGATATTCTTAAGGCCGCATGCATACAGCTTGATAGCGGGCCGGATATTGATAGCAATATCCGCGCTGCCGAGGTGCATATTCGTGAAGCTGCCGGGCAGGGGGCAATGCTGATTGCCACCCCCGAAGTGACCGATCAGGTGATTTCCAACCGCGCTGATAAAATTGATCAGACGCATACGGAAGGCGACCACCCCGGTGTCCCGTTTTTTAGCGCTCTGGCTGCGGAATTAAAAATATACTTGCTGATTGGGTCCATGATCGTACGGCGCGATGATGGCAAGCTGGCGAACCGCTCATTCCTGTTTGGTCCGGACGGGGGTATCAAGGCGCGGTATGATAAAATCCACCTTTATGACGTGGATCTACCCACGGGTGAGTCTCACCGTGAAAGCCGAATTTTTACGCCGGGTAGAGAAGCCCCAGTAGTAGATATAGGCCTCACAAAACTGGGGATGACAATTTGTTATGATATCCGTTTCCCGCATCTTGCGCGATCTCTGGCTAAACAAGGGGCGGAGATTATTACTATTCCTGCAGCTTTTACCGTGCCGACCGGGCAAGCCCATTGGGAGGTGCTGCTGCGCGCGCGGGCGATTGAAACAGGCAGCTTTATTTTAGCCCCCGCGCAAGGTGGCGATCACGCAGGGGCGCGCAAAACTTACGGGCATTCGCTGATTATCAGCCCGTGGGGCGAGGTTTTGGCGGAGCGTGCGGAGGCCGGGCCGGGCATTATTATGGCTGATCTTGCGGTGCAGCGCATTTATGATGCACGGCAGGCCATTCCGGCCTTGCAACATGACCGGGAGTTTGATGTCATCACCGTATGACGGACTCACACAAACTAAATACAAAACTGGTCCATGCGGGGAGAAAGCCTGAGGAATATTACGGCATCGTTAATCCGCCGCTGGTAAAGGCCTCGACCATTCTTTACCCCTCGCTGGAAGCTTATCAAGACCCGGATACGCGGTACCGTTATGGCCGCATGGGAACACCGCTTAGTAATGCGTTTGAAGAATCTATGGCGGAACTGGAGGGCGGTTATAAGGCGATTGCTACGGGTTCCGGCCTTTCCGCCATTACGCCGGCGATACTTTCATTCCTGAAAACGGGTGATCATCTGCTGATGGTCGACAATGTTTACGGCCCGGTGAGGGAATTTTGTAATCATCTTTTACAGCGCATGGGAATTGATGTTGAGTTTTACGACCCCTGTGTGGGTAGCGGTATTGAGGCCCTGATTAAACCGAACACCGCGATGGTTTATATGGAATCGCCGGGCTCTGGTTCATTTGAAGTGCAGGATGTTCCGGCTATCTGCCAAGTAGCGAAAGCCAAGGGCATTATAACCCTGATCGATAATACATGGTCGGCGGGCCTGTTATTTCGCCCGCTGGAACATGGGGCGGATATCGTCATCCAGTCCGGCACGAAATATGTTGGCGGGCATGCGGATGTTAATTTGGGCGTGATTATCATCGGCAAGGAAGAACATTTTGGGATTGTCCGCCAGACGACCTGGGATCTGGGCGTTTGTGCATCGGGCGATGATTTGTACGGCGGTTTGCGGGGGCTTCGCTCCTTGACCTTGCGCATGAAAAAAAGCGGGCGAGCAGGGCATGGATATGGCCCTGTGGCTGCAAGATCGCCCGGAGGTGGAGCGCGTGTTATACCCCGCACTGCCGGATCACCCGACGCATGATATCTGGAAGCGCGATTTTTCCGGGGCGAACAGCCTGCTCAGCATCGCTCTGAAGGAAGAATATAGTTATGAAGCGGTATGCCGTTTTGTGAATGCGTTGAAGCTGTTCCCGGTCGGGTCGTCATGGGGCGGGTATGAAAGCCTGCTCCAGCCGCAATTCCCGCAAAAATTCAGAAAGCACCCGTCATGGGATCATAAAGGCGCGGTATTGCGCCTGCAGATCGGCCTTGAGGATACGGATGATTTGAAAGCCGATCTGGATCAGGGGTTCAAGCAGCTACGATAAAAGCTGGTTTGTTTTTATTGTTGAGGGCCGGAGTCCAGATCAGTTTCAGGTCTGTTAAGTGAAGCACGTAATTCCTGCGATTTCTTGATAGATTCTCTGGCGCGTGCGTTAGTTTCATCAGCACGAGCAATCACTTCTTTAACGCGTTGACGTGATGCTTCCGCTTTTTTACTCAGATGATTAAAGGCGGCTGTCATGACAGATTTATAAGTATCCAGATCTGTAATAGAAGCTTCAATCTCACCAACTTCAGTCAGAAGTTTTTCGCTCGGGCCTTCTGTATCCATGCGTTCCAGAATTTCTACAATTTTTTTCCTCGGGTGTTTGTTCCGTTGTCATCTCTTCTTTACTTCCATCCGGTTGCCATATGGGCCTCAATTTGGCATATAAAGAAAGCCTCAAGCAAGGAGTTTGTATGACCGGTTCCGCCATCACCAATTTCTATACTCATCAGCGCAGTGATAAACCGCCCGCCAGCATTGCTTTACTGCTCCACGGGCTGGGGTCGAACGGGCGTGATCTGATATCGCTAGCCCCCTATTGGGAACAGGCCTTGCCGGATACGCTGTTCATATCGCCCGATGCGCCGTTTGCGTGCGACATGGTGCCGCCGGGATATCCGGATTCATATCAGTGGTTCAGCCTGCAAGACCGCGACCCCGATAAAATTCTGGCCGGAGTATTGGCGGCGGCGCCGATATTGAACGCGTTCATCGCCGAGCAATTGGAACAATATAAATTGCCTGCGTCTAAACTCGCGCTGATTGGGTTTTCACAAGGCACGATGATGAGCCTGTATGCCGGGCTGCATTATCCTGAAAAACTGGCCGGGGTGCTGGGGTATTCCGGCGCGCTTGTCTGGCCCCCGGAAACCGATGCCGCCAAGTTGCAGAAACTGCCCATCCGCCTGATCCACGGCGAGGCAGATGATGTCGTGCCGGTGAGTGCTATCGCATGGCCCGTGAGGTTCTGGAGAAATCCGGCTTCGATGTCAGCGGACATACCACGCCCGGTCTGCCGCATTCGATTGACGGGCAGGGGGTGGAGAGTGGTAATGAATTTTTGTCAACCATATTGGCTTGACTTCACAATGCCTACGCCGCAATGATGCCCCTATGATACGGTCGTTCGTTCACATGCTGGTGATTTTGGGTTTAGTGTTTTCCACTATCTCGCCCGCCTGCGCGTTTATGTCCGGTCAGGCAGGTGTGATGGAAATTTGCGGCGCGGATGGCACAATCAAAACAGTGTCGCTGCCTGCGGAATATGATCCGTTTGCCACGGTGGATGAACAAGCCCCCGCGCGGATTCAAAATCCGGTTCCGGCAAATGCCCGTTCTGTCTTCATTTTTCTTCCCTGAAGGCGCAAGCTACGCCTGCGTTTGAAATGCTGGAAGCGCCGGTATTAACGGCGTTTATAACAGCTGGCCCCGGCAGTGTTGTCTTCGCCAGCACGCCTGATTTGGGGTTCCACCCCCACAGGGCCCCCCCCGCCATTCTTTTTATATGATTTTAGATTAGCCGCAGGCTTACTGTCCCCCGGCTGATATTTCCCCATATAACAAGAAGGTGAGGACCAGATGGAAAGCCTCAAAAAAAGTATTCAATTTAAAAAGCCTGTTTCACGGCCCGCTGATGTGGATTGCTATGGCGGGCATGGTTCTAGGCACGATGAGCGTATATCCGGACCCGACATTGCTCGACTGGATTATCGGCGTGCCGATGCACATGCTGAATGGCGCGATGCAGTTTATCGGGGCGGGGGGTGATCCGCTTTTGAATATTGTTCAGAGTACGATCGGCCTCGACATCCTGCCCAATCATCTGGGTGATATGTGGAATGCTGCCGTTTCTGGTGGTTCACACGCCGGGGCGGCAGCGGCGGGTCATTTACATGGCGCCGCATCTTTTGCCAATGAATGGGACTGGTTTGCCAGCCTGCCCGATGCTACGCGCAGCGGCATGATCAACGATGCCCCGTTTTTTGGCGTATCTCTGGATCAATACGTGAAAGACTGGTGTACGCGCAGCGGCGTTACATTATCCCCCTAATGGAAAGAATATCATGACCAACAAAATTTCAAATATCACGGCTGCCATCATGGCGGCCTTCGTAACCGCCACAGCGCTTCCCGCACCGGCTTTGCCTCAAACAACGGCCCAGCAAACTCTGTCTTTAGGCAGCAAGCTGGATGGATTAATGCGCCATGACGGAACGGTGTTTAACCAAAACCAGCTGGTCGGTAAACCGACACTGGTGTTCTTTGGTTTTATCAGCTGCGGCAGCATCTGCCCCACTGCTCTCAATACAATAACGCTGGCGGCGGAGGAACTCGAAAGACGTTACGGTAAGGATAAAGTCCCTCATTTACTGTTTATGACGACACAACCTACCCATGAAGGGGCGGACCAGATTGCTTCCTTCCTGCAGCATTTTCATCCTGATTTTATTGGTATAAGCGCGCAGAAGGGGATAGAGGCCTTGCTGGGCGATCGGACTGCTCTGGCCAGAGTGCAGCAAATTGATGGCGTGTTGTCACAGTTCCGGGCGATGAATGCGGATCATCATTCACCGTTCGCGTATTTAATGGATTCTCAAGGCCGGTTTATTAGGTTGTTGAATACACAGGATGATTATAGCATTTTTGTGCGGCAGATAACTGATGCCCTCAAGCTTGATCAAACGATGGCGGTGCATCCATTACCCTGATTTATTTGACATAGTGCAGCATTTTTACATTGCGGCGCAGAATGCAAATATCTCGGAAAATATGCCTATTTGTGGTATATTTTAAGTATAGATTCGCGAGGTCTTAAGATCCTTTCGCGTTAGTCTAAATAACAATAAAAACGCCGGGATCGCTTCATATAAGACCTCCACGATGTTGCAACGACATAATACGGAGGATTGTTTATGGAGTGTGCCATACACCAAGGTAGTATTAAGGAGGGAGTTCCAGCAAGCGCGATGATGCGCCCCTTTCAGGAGCTCGAAAATATCGACCGAAGTAGGCCGCTGGACAGATGTCCGGCGCTTATCCTGAATGCGGATTATAGACCTTTAAGTTATTTCCCTCTCTCAATATGGCCTTGGCAGGAAGCTGTGAAGGCCATTTTTCGTAAAAGTGTCACGGTGATCAGCGAATACGACCGGGTGGTCAGATCGCCAGGGTGGGAGATGAGATTACCATCCGTTCTGGCCCTGAAGGAATATGTGCCGATGGCCCGTAAGCCTGCATTTACGCGGTTTAATGTGTTCCTGCGCGATCAATGGAACTGCCAGTATTGCGGTGACGGGTTCAAAACGCATGAACTGACATTTGACCATGTTATTCCCCGGTCACGTGGCGGGCGCACGACATGGGAAAATATTGTGACAGCCTGCCAGTGCTGCAATACACGCAAAGGCAGCCGTATGCCGCACGAGGTTGAGATGTATCCGCTCCGGGAACCACGGGTTCCTTCGATACATATGTTGCAGGATCATGGCCGGAAATTTCCACCGAACTTCCTGCATGAAAGCTGGGGGGATTTCCTGTACTGGGATACGGAGCTGGAGGATTAAAAATTTATAAGGTTTAGGGTTTCGCCACTGAGAACGGTTTAGAAAATATCTCGCGTGGTTGGGTCCCTGAAAAAAGCGCCCTTAAAAAAGGCGCGTGCAACGAAGAAACGGAAATACCGTTAAAAATAGCGGTATCCGGTGAAACAAGGGAGGTAAACTATGTTTTCACATATTACAAACTTCGCACACACACGGTCTATTACGGAGGCGTTTGGATTCTTCTTATTCTATACGATCCTTCTGGTAGGTCTGTCTACGTTCCTGGGTCATTACATGAGCACCTTTGGCTTGTGGGAAAGCACCGGCAGCTTCTTTGAAGGCAGTGCTACTCACACCATGATCGGTGCAGGCTGGGTCATGGTGATGTCTGCCATGATCCTGCAGTCACGTAAAATGACCAGTGACCTTATGTCCGTTCTGATTGCTGGTGTTGGTGTGTATCTGGCGTACAGCGTTGACGTACTGGCTGGTATGGTTGTGGTTTCATACCTGACCACGGTTGGTAAATAATAACGTCTAACAAATGAAGGACCGGGCTGTCATGGCCCGGTTTTTCTTTTCGGGTTGTCTGCCCACGCAAAAAGGCCGTTTTCCCACGTTTTTATACGAAAAGCCTTGACTGAAGCGGGTTTTCTGTTTAACAGAAGATCTTAACATTTAAAGCCAAGGACTTTTCATTATCATGTTTGACGATCTTTTCGATTTTTCCAAAAAGCGCACCCTGAAGCAATCCATCGGATTTTTCCTGTTCCACGGCGGTCTGGCCAGCTGTGTGATGGCGTTTATTAAGTTGATCTAGCTCATTAATCCCTGAGTGGTATAGCTTTTATCAGCCGGATCAAAGTTTGCGTCAAAGCACAAAGCCCATTCTTTAAGAGTTTCTGATGCATTAACCCAGCGAATATCGTCTCTGTGCGTGATGACGATTGTGCCGATTTTAGGGCAGAAATAGCGGTAATAATCCTCTTTCATGCCTAGCAGCACGACATAATGACCGCCTTTGCTAATTTGGTTGCGAATGTTGGCGATGGCTAATCCGCCGCTGTAAACCCCCATGCCGCAATTTTTGACGGGCAGGAATTGAGATGCCATATCGTGGAGTATCTGGTTGCAGGTGCCGTTTCCCGGTTTTGTGCCGCATATCTCTGCGGCTTTTTCTTCCGTTAGGTGTATTCCGAGAATAGAGGCTACTGAACAAAGCGAAGCGGCACCGCACGAATATTTGGTTGTTTGTGAAAATAATCTAGCCAAGGGGCGCTGTTGTTGCCAGTTACCGGCGCGGCTTTCTTCTGTTTGCGTGTCCCATGTGTATAAATTACATCTGTCGAGATGCTTTACTGTTTTCATAATCATAAAGACAGTCTATAAGGATATGTTTAACAAAAGATTATGGATATGAATTATTTCCGGGTCGCTAGAAATATCAGGCACAAAAGCCCTAGCCCCGCGCACAGCACCACGTTGTAATTCGCCATGGACAGGCCCAGCAGCGGGTCAGCCCACGGAATTTCATCGCAGCGGGCGGTGGGGGCGCTCATAATCTGTTCTAAAAGCGTATCGGGGTTAGTGCCCAAATCAGGCACAGTGCAGCCTTCAAACATGGAAGGCCACCATTTGCGCTCCACACCGCTGTGATAAAAAGCAAGGGCGGCATTAGCAAAGAATGTCAGGCTTAGCAGCAGGGCCGTAACAACGGTGAAAACCGAATTATTGCGCCCACCGCGCCCCATCATGCCAAGGCAATCGCAATGGCGAAGGGCCAGCGCTGATATATACACAAAACACACGGCTCCAGCCCGAAAAGGTTTTCAGCGATAAATGCCGCGGCAAGAGATAGCGCCGAGATAATGACTATCAGGGAAAAGAATGGCTTGGGGTATGAGAATATATACATCGGTTTTTTTTGATTAATTCAGTGAGGTAAAAGAGCAAACGTTCTTGCAAAATGGTACACAAGGTCTTAGATATGTTGCAACCTATAACTTCCCCTTTACCAATATGCGGGTGTGGTGGAATTGGTAGACGCGCCGGATTCAAAATCCGGTTCCGAGAGGAGTGCGAGTTCGAGTCTCGCCACCCGCACCAAATAATTCTTAAAGATTAATACGTCTAGGCAGCTGTGGGAATCATTCCGGACAGTTCGCTAATGCCATGCGCTCCGGCAGATAACACATCCGGCACGCTTGTCACGACTGTGCTTGTCAGTTCCCAAGCGTTAGCCCATGCCGTTCCCAGAAAAGAACTTGTTGCCGTGCCGGAAGCCATTGTGGCAACAGCGGGCAGGAATATATATCCCAAGGCAATAACACCGGCATTACGCACCCAGTTTTTGGGATGAAAAAGCTGTCCTGCAAGTTTGGTCAAAAATCCTGCTGCTTTTGCGACTGGTGCTGGTGCATCTGCCATGTATAAACTCCATGCCTTCTGTTTTAATTATGGAATTTATGTTAACAAAAACTTAATTCTGATGCAAACTTTTCTTCTACGTTGCTACGCAGCCTTGCCTTTCGGGGCGCGGTGTTTCTCTAAAATAGGCTTCAGAAAATGCCCGGTGTAAGAATCGCTTACCTTGCAGATATCTTCCGGGGTTCCTGTTGCAAGAATCCGCCCGCCCTTATGCCCGCCTTCGGGGCCGATATCGATCAGATAATCAGCGGTTTTTATAACATCCAGATTATGTTCGATCACCACGACCGTATTGCCTTGATCGACCAGCTTGTGGAGAACCTCCAGAAGCTTCCGCACATCTTCAAAATGGAGACCCGTGGTGGGTTCATCCAATATATAAAGCGTTTTGCCGGTAGAGCGTTTGGAAAGCTCTTTCGAGAGCTTCACGCGCTGCGCTTCCCCGCCGCTCAAAGTCGTGGCTTGCTGCCCCACCTTGATATAGCCCAAACCCACATCGATCAGCGTTTCCATTTTGGTGCGGATGGAAGGCACGGCCTTGAACAGATCTCCCGCTTCCTCAACGCTCATATCCAACACATCGGCAATGGATTTATCCTTGTATTTGATCTCCAGCGTTTCGCGGTTATAGCGCTTGCCGTTGCAGGCCTCGCACGTCACGTAAACATCAGGCAGAAAGTGCATCTCAATCTTGATAACGCCATCGCCGGAACAGCTTTCGCAACGCCCGCCTTTTACGTTGAAGGAGAAGCGGCCGGGGCCGTAGCCGCGCGCCTTGGCTTCAGGGAGACCCGCGAACCAATCGCGGATCGGCCCGAACGCGCCTGTGTATGTGGCGGGGTTGGAACGCGGTGTGCGCCCGATGGGGGATTGATCGATATCGATCACTTTATCGATGAACTCCAGCCCCTTTAAATCCTTATAGGGCAGGGGAGCGGCTTTCGATTTCATCAGGATTTTGGAGACGGCGGCAAACAGCGTATCCAGCGTGAAGGTGGATTTGCCGGAGCCGGAAACGCCTGTGACGCAAGTGAAAGTACCAAGCGGGATTTTGGCGGAAACATTTTGCAGGTTGTTACCGCTCGCGCCGATCAACTCCAGAAACTGCTTGGCTTTCCCTGCACGGCGTTTGGCGGGGACGGGGATTTCCTTCTTCCCGGTCATGTAAGCGGCGGTCATGGAACGGGCGGATTTAAAGACTTCCTCCGGCGTGCCTTCCGCGACGATGCGCCCGCCGTGAACGCCCGCGCCGGGGCCCATGTCGATCAAATGATCGGCGGAGCGGATGGCGTCTTCATCATGCTCCACCACGATCACGGTATTGCCGAGATCACGCAGGCGCACGAGCGTTTCCAAAAGGCGGTTGTTATCGCGCTGGTGGAGGCCGATCGAGGGCTCATCCAGCACATATAAAACGCCTGTCAGGCCCGAACCGATCTGGCTGGCGAGGCGAATGCGTTGGCTTTCCCCGCCTGAAAGCGTGCCGGAATTGCGGGAGAGGTTGAGGTAATCCAGCCCGACATTCATCAGGAATTGCAGGCGTTCGTTAATCTCTTTCAGGATTTTTTCGGCGATCTGTTGCTGCTGGTCGGTGAGCGTATCATTCACGGAAGCAAACCAGTTCATCGCCTCTTCAATGCTGTATTGAGAGACTTCGGCAATATCGTTTTTCGCCACTTTCACGGCCAAAGCTTCGGGCTTTAAACGCTTGCCGTTACAGGCTTCGCACGGGCTGTAGGAGAGATATTCCTCTAGTTTTTCACGCTGGGAATTGCTGTCGGTTTCCAGCAGGCGGCGCTCCAGGTTAGGGATCACGCCCTCAAATGGCTTGTTGGATTTCCAGTTGCTGTCGCTTTTGGAGGTGTAAACGATTTTGATAACGTCATTGCCCGAGCCATAGAGGATTTTATCCTGATCCGCCTTTTTCATTTTCTCCCACGGTCACGTTCGTTTTAAAGCCGTAATGGGCGGCCACGCCTTGCATGGCCTGCATGTAGAACGGGCGAAGCCACCGCTCCACGGGCGATCGCGCCCTGCATGATGCTTTTAGAGGGGTCGGGGACGATCAGGTCAGGGTCCGCATAGCGCTTGGCCCCCAACCCGTCGCAATTCGGGCAGGCCCCGTGCGGGGAATTGAAGGAGAACAGGCGCGGCTCGATTTCGGCAATCGTAAAGCCCGATACAGGACAGGCGAATTTCTCGCTGAACAAGGTTTGTTCGCCGTTATCGGCATTTTCGGCAATTACAAGGCCATCCGCCAGCTTCAGGGCCGTTTCGACGGAATCCGCCAGACGGTTACCGAGGTCGGAGCGGATGACAAGGCGATCCACTACCACTTCGATATCGTGTTTGATTTGCTTATCGAGTTCCGGCACGTCGGGGAGTTCGTAAAGAGTTCCGTCCACCTTCACGCGCTGAAAGCCTTTGGCTTGCAGCTCTTTAAATTCCTTGCGGTACTCGCCTTTGCGGCCCGCACGATGGGGGCCAGCAGGTAAAGCTTCGTGCCTTCACCCATCGCCATGATGCGGTCAACGATCTGCGTGGCGCTTTGGGCTTCGATGGGCAGGCCTGTGGCGGGGGGAATAGGGGGATGCCGACCCGCGCCCAGAGCAGGCGCATATAATCATGAATTTCCGTGACCGTGCCCACGGTGGAGCGCGGATTGCGGGACGTGGTTTTTTGTTCGATGGAGATGGCTGGGGATAACCCTTCGATACTATCCACATCCGGTTTTTGCATCAATTCTAGGAACTGACGGGCATAGGCTGACAAGCTCTCAACGTAACGGCGCTGCCCTTCTGCGTAGATCGTATCAAAGGCGAGGGATGACTTCCCCGAACCCGAAAGCCCTGTGATAACCACAAGCTTATCCCGAGGGATATCCACATTCACATTCTTTAAGTTATGTTCTCGCGCCCCGCGAATGGAAATTTCAGTCAGCATGGGAAAATATATAGAAGCCCCCTTGCCAAAAGGAAAGCGGCGAATAGGTGATTTCATACCAAAAACCAACCTTGAGGGGAATTTTCCATGACTTACGAACTTTACTGTCTGTCCGGCGCGTGTTGATGGCCGCCGCATATCAGTCCTGAACGAGCTGGGGCAAGGATGTGAAACTGCATATGCTGAGCCGTGAAACGAACGAGATAAAATCGCCGGAATTCCTGAAGCTCAACCCGCGCGGGCAAATTCCGGTGTTGGTGGAAGATGGTAAGGTTCTGCGCGAAGGCGCGGCTCAGATGATTTATCTGTGCGACAAGCATAAATCCCCTCTGCTTCCCCAAAGCGGCTGGGAGCGAGCGCAAGCCCTGCAATGGCTGATGTTTGCCAATGCATCCCTGCATCCGGCCTACGCGCGGGCTACATTTGTTAACCGCAACTTGCCTGATGGTGAGATCAAGGATAAAGCCCTGGCGGAAGCCCGCGCTGTGGCCCAAGGCATGTGGGATGAAGTGGAAGCGCATCTGGCGGCGGGCGGCCCTTATATGTGCGGGGATAGCGTAACGCTTGCGGATATCGTGCTGACGGTGATAGCCAACTGGAACACCACGAACTACACGTTCGGTCCGAAATGCAAGGCTTTGTTCAAGGCGGTTACGGCGCGCCCTGCCTATCAGAAGGCTTTGGCGGCGGAGCAAGTGGAATATAAGGCTGCTGCCTGATTAGTTATCCAGCATGCCGCTGGCATTGAGCTGTTCCTGAAAATCACCAAGGTCGCCAGTAGCCATCATCTGATCAGCGGCGGCTTTGGCGTTGCCGTTTATATTGCCGCTGGCGGCTTGCTGCTGGATCATTTCCATCGTGACTTCCGGTTCGGCTTTAGATGGCGGGTTTACAATGTATTTGTATGCCAGCACACAGATAATGAGGCCGAGAACGATTTGGAGTTTAACTTTTAGAATTTCCATTTTGTCTGAATGCTCTTGTTATTTCTCGCTCACTAGCATCTCACAAGAAAGGTAAATGCGCTGTTAAAAATTGCCCACAAGACCGCTTTTTTTGTGAAGAAAAGCCTTTAGGTTTGGATACGGGCTGTCTATAGTGTGACTCTCATTTTCCAAGGGATAGAAGGAGTATTTACTGTGGCTGGAAGCGTCAATAAAGTTATTTTGGTGGGTAATTTGGGGCAAGACCCCGAAATCCGTACATTTCAAAGCGGTGACCGCGTAGCGAATTTTTCGCTGGCGACGTCTGAAAGCTGGAAGGATAAAGCCACCGGCGAGAAGAAAGAAAAAACCGAATGGCACCGTGTGTCCGTGCTTAACCAGGGTTTGGTGAAAATTATCGAAAGCTACGTCAAAAAAGGCTCCAAGCTTTATATCGAGGGCCAGCTGGAAACTCGTAAATGGACGGATGCGTCCGGCGTTGAGAAATATACGACCGAGGTGGTCTTGCGTCCTTATCGCGGTGAATTGACTCTGCTGGACGGTCGCAGCGGTTCCGGTGGTTATGCTGATTCTGCTCCTTCCAACGATTATGGCAGTGCGCCCATGGCAGCTTCCGGCGGCGGAGCTCCGGCATCCGTCGATATGATGGAAGACGAAATTCCGTTCTAAAGGATAATTTGATGGCTCTGCGTCTGTTTCTTACTGTCTTGTGTCTTACATTCTCTGCAGGCTTTGTGCTGGCAGATGAAGTGGAAGCGCACAAACAGGAACTGGCGCAGGAAATGCACAAGTTGCGTCCTACCAAGGCGCAGGTGCAGGCCGCTATTGCCGTGGTAGCGCAGCGCGTGCCGGAAGACAAGCGTATGGATTTTGAATCGGCTCTGAACAATGTTCTGGATCACCGGGCGATTGAGAAAATATCGATCGATGCCATGGTGGAAACGTTTACCGAAGAAGAGCTGGAAGCCATGGTGGAATATTATTCCAAGCCGGAGGCGCGCAGCGCGGCCGATAAATTGCCGGAATATCAAGGAAAAGTAGGGCCGGAGATCATTCACATGATCGATAAGGCTATGATGAAATTAAGGACGGGTGAATAAACATGGCAACAGAGCTTAACGATACTGGCGAACCGCCGGAAGGCGAAGGTCCGAAACTCCCCACCATTTCCCTTGAAGAGGAAATGAAGCAGAGCTATCTCGATTACGCGATGAGCGTGATCGTATCCCGTGCTTTGCCTGATGTACGCGATGGTCTAAAGCCCGTTCACCGCCGGATATTCTTTGCGATGCGCGAAGGAGGTTATTCATCTGACAAGCCCTATAAGAAATCCGCCCGTATCGTCGGGGATGTTATGGGTAAATATCACCCGCACGGCGATATGGCGATTTATGATGCGCTGGTGCGTATGGCCCAGCCTTGGTCCCTGCGCCTGCCGCTGATTGACGGGCAGGGGAACTTTGGTTCCATGGATGGTGATAACCCTGCCGCCATGCGTTATACCGAAGCGCGCATGGCGAAATCCGCCGAGGCACTTTTGGAGGATATCGATAAGGACACGGTCGAATTCCGCCCGAACTATGACGAATCTTTATCCGAGCCGGAAGTGCTGCCGGCCCGTATTCCTAATCTGCTGGTCAACGGCGCGGGCGGTATCGCCGTGGGTATGGCCACCAACATCCCGCCGCATAATCTGGGCGAGGTTGTGGATGCCTGCTGTGCCTTCGTGGAAAACCCTGATATCACCAATGAAGAGCTTAACGAGATCATTCCGGGGCCGGACTTCCCCACTGGCGCGCTGATTCTGGGTAAAAACGGTATCCGCAGCGCTATCACACTGGCAACGTCGACTCGTTATTGCGCGCCCCGTACGCATATCGAGGAAGTGGGCAAGCGCGAGGCGATTATCGTCGATGAAATCCCCTATCAGGTGAATAAGGGTAAGTTGCTGGAGCGTCTGGGCGAGGTGGGGCGCGAGAAGATCGTGGAAGATCTGGCAGAGATCCGCGATGAATCCGACCGCGAAGGCGTTAGAATCGTGATCGAGCTTAAAACCAATGCCAATGCCGATGTCGTGCTGAATCAGCTGTTCAAGCACACATCCCTGCAAACCAACTTTGCCTGTAACTTTGTGGCGCTGAATAATAATAAGCCGCAAACGCTTGTGCTGCGTGATTTTATCAAGGCTTTCGTGAAATTCCGCGAGGAAGTTATCACCCGCCGCACGATTTTTGAGCTGGGTAAGGCGCGGGAACGCGCGCATATTTTGGCAGGTCTGGCGGTGGCTGTCGCCAATATTGATGAGATTATTGCGCTTATCCGCAATGCGGCCAGCCCGGCGGAAGCCCGCGAAGGCTTACTCGCCAAGCGCTGGCCCACGTTGGATGTGGCGCCATTGATCGCGCTGATTGATGACCCCGAATACGGTCTGGATGAGGCGAATACGTACCAGATGAGCGAAGTGCAGGTTAAGGCGATCCTCGATCTGCGCCTCCACCGCCTGACCGGGCTTGAGCGCGACAAGATCGGTGATGAGCTAAAAACCATTACTGATGAAATCCGTGAGCTGCTTGCCATTCTGGCTTCCCGTGAAAAAATGCTGGAAGTTCTGGTGAATGAGCTTTTGGAGATTAAGGCCAAGTTTAATACGCCGCGCCGCTCCGAACTCCGTGACGCTGAGTTTGAAATGGATATTGAAGAACTTATCCAGCGCGAAGAAATGGTGGTGACCATTACGGGCGGCGGATACGTCAAGCGCGTGCCGCTTGATACCTACCGCGCGCAGAAACGCGGCGGCAAGGGCCGCAGTGGCATGGCGATCAAGGATGATGATTTCATCTCCGACCTGTTTGTGGCATCCACTCATACGCCGATTTTGTTCTTTACATCACGCGGTATTGTCCACCGGATGAAGGTTTACCAGTTGCCGCTGGGTAATCCGACATCGCGCGGTAAGGCGATTGTAAACATGCTGCCCCTGGAGCAGGACGAGCGTGTTTCCGTTTACCTGCGTCTGCCGGAAGAAGAGGAGGAATGGAACGAACTGGATATCATGTTCGCGACCAGCCACGGCTCTATTCGCCGGAACAAGCTGTCTGACTTCAAAAACATCCGTTCCAACGGCCTTATCGCGATGAAGCTGGAGCCGCACGAAAAACTGGTTTCCGTGGCGCTTTGTAAACCGGAAGATGACGTGATGCTGGCGACCAAGCTGGGTAAAGCCATCCGCTTTCCGGTCAATGATTTGCGTGTGTTTGCCAGCCGGGCCTCAACCGGGGTGCGTGGTATCAAGCTCGCCAACAAGAATGACGAAGTCATTTCGATGTCGATCCTGAAGCATATTGAAATCACGCCGGAAGAGCGCGATGCCTATATGAAGGCGGCGGGGCAGGTTATTGATAGTGATGAGGAAGGTTTCACACCAGAGGCTCCCTCAAGCAATGTTCAGTTGCCGCAGGATAAATTTATGCATTTCCTTGAGAATGAGCAGCTTCTGCTGACCGTGACCAATAAGGGCTTTGGCAAGCGGACATCGGCTTACGAATACCGTATATCAGGCCGCGGGGGGGCAGGGCGTGACCAATATGGCGCTTACTAAAAAAGAATGGCGGTGAGGTTGTGGCAACCTTCCCCCGTGACTGACGCGCACCAGATTATGCTGGTGACCGACAAGGGCAAGCTGATCCGCACGCCTGTGGAAACAGTGCGTGTGACGGGCCGCGCGGCGCAGGGCGTTACCATCTTCAAGGTGGGCGATGATGAAAACGTTGTTTCCATCGCCTGGCTGGTCGAGGATGAAGATGAAAGTGATGTCGGCGAAGATGCTGATATAATCGAGGGCGCTGTTGCCGAAGAAGCTATCGAGATTTCTTCCGAGGACAGCGATTCTGAGGCATAACAGGATCTTCCTATGTTCAATTTCGACAATTTTGAACGTAAATTCTCACCCGGTCAGCTCTATATCCATGACGGGGCGTGGATAGCGTCTATCGTGCTGGTGACGTTTCTTATGCTGTTCAACGATGTGGCGTGGAGTGTTGCCGGCATGAACCTTATCTATATCATTCTGGGCGCTCATATCCTGACACAACATCAGAATCTCTATGGTAATACCGATATCTGGATCAAGCGCCTGCTTATGTTTGGCGCATGGGTGGTCAGTATATTCCTTGTGGCAGTGATGCCCGTTGTAGCACTGATTAATTACGGTATTTGCGCGCGTGATATTAAGAAGAGATTTTCTAATAAAGAATACAAAACCGCATGGACAGCCTATATGCGTATATTAGGGCTTACCGTTTTCGCACTGGCCATATACGGGTTCAAGGTTTTTGCGGTGGCGCAAGGCAGCGGCGCGGGGGTGGAATAATATGACCGATCGTCAGGGAAAATATCTGGTAGGGGTGTATCCCGGCACGTTTGACCCCATTACCAAGGGGCATTTGCACTTAATCCGCCGCGCCTCCAGAATGGTTGATAAATTAATTGTTGGTGTAGCAGAGAATGAACGCAAAAAGCCTCTTTTTAGTCTTGAGGAACGCTGCGATATGGTGCGGCGAGATATTCAAAACCTTCACGAAAAGCAGTGCGATATCGATGTGCAGCCCTTTAACAAGCTGCTTGTTCAGTTTGCCGCCGATATGCATGCCAGCTGCATTTTTCGGGGGCTTCGTGCCGTCTCTGACTTTGAATATGAATTCCAGATGACCGGTATGAATGCCAAGCTGGACCCCGATATTGAAACGGTGTTCCTGATGGCGGCGGATAAGTGGCAATTTGTCTCAGCATCCTTCGTGAAGGAGATTTGTTCCCTCGGCGGTAATATTGAGGAGTTCGTAACACCGCTGGTGGCTGAGGCTCTCAAGAAAAAATTCAGCTAGTTCTAATACAAAGTCTTGACGTGGCTGGCATAAATCCATATTGTGCGACGATCTTAAAGGCCATGCTTTTAAGAATTCCTCACGGAAGGACCGCGTAGCTCAGCCGGTAGAGCACTCGACTTTTAATCGAGTTGTCGTGGGTTCGAATCCCACCGTGGTCACCACCGTGTTACCATAGTGCCTTCCTTTTTCTGTTTTATTGATGATTTTACCCGGCCGTGCAGTCCGGGTGATGCTGACAGTCCGGTTTCGTGGCTGGTTTAGGCACTCTGAGGCTGCGTCTGCGGCTGAGCATAGGGCGTAATGCCCTGCTGCGCATTGGCTGCCCAGATGGCACTGTGAGAGGCAGTTCCTGCGCGCCACGATCCCATGATTGCGCGTTTATGATCTTCCGGAATGTCCTGCCCGTTTTTCAGGGCTTTTTCCATGCCCCAGATCAGGGCATATCCGGGGCCGTTTTTATCATGTTCAACGGCTATATCCAGCGCATCGGGCCAGCGGGCTAACGTGGCAGGGCCGGGATATACATCAAGCTGGCCATTTTTGGGGCGTATGGTTTTTATCAGCTTATCAAGAGGTTGATCAAGTTTGCCGGTGGCAGCGCCTTCCAAAACGGCAAAGAACAGCACACGGTCATAGTATATTTTTGCGAGATAGGCTTCTTCTTTGCTGGCAGCCGGGTCATGGCAGACAAGACTGCCATCTACGATATCTGTTTCATGTCCAAGGCGCAGAGCTTTGTCAAAATTCCAGTCTTTATCAGGCGATGCCTTGGCAAAAAGGGTTTGCGCGTTAAAGCGCAGGGCATCGGTTAAGCCGGAGATAATATTACCGTATTCCACATCAGGGTTGTTCCGTAGCAGATGTGAAAGATCATCTGCATTTTCTTCCTTCAATTGGGCCATAACCTGACCCAGCCCGTAAAACCCGCCATGGAAAGTTTGTGCGGCGTGAAGGCTTTGGTCGTTGCCGATGGCACGCTCTTCCGTGATCCCCTTGTTGCCGGATTTTGATGCCGGTCTGGCGCCATTATTCGCAAACGGCATGGACAGAGCGGGGCGGATGCCTTCTGCCAGCGTATCCAGAATGCGTGTTCCGTTTTCATCTTTAACGTGGCGGAGAATATTAAAAGTGGCAAGGCTGCGGTCGGCCAGCGTATCCAGCATTCTTTCCTGCAGCAGTGTCAGTTTGGCAGGCGGGTCAATTATTTCAGCGGCCCCTGTCAGGTCGAGCAGGTCTTCTGCGCTCTCGACAATCCGCCCGGCGATCGTATCGCAGATCTGCCCCGGCGTAGCGCTCAGCAAGCGGTTTGCGCGGCCCTGTTCGGTATATAGCACGGCGGAGATCATGCGCAGCATGGCGGCATCTTCCGGATTGTGCCAGTCATAGTCCCTCCCGCGTTTAACGCCATGGGCTTTTAGTTCTTGCGCGATGATACGGCGGACGATGCCGACATCACCGCCAAAGCGCCCCAGTGAAAGACCACCGCCCAGCATGATTTGAATGGGCGTGTGTGTCTGGATAGCCTTACGGATCAGCTTGCGGTATTGACGCAGGGCTTTCAGGCGTGCGCCGGGACCACCTTCCTTGCCGCTGTCGCTGGCAGGAACAATCACATGTAGTCCTTTATACCCCGTGCCAACGCCTAGGCTGGTCAGCAATGTGGCTTTTTCTTCGGCAGCTTCTGCACCGCCATGGCGCCCAAAACGGCTCATCAGGGTCTGAGAGATACCAAAATTCAGCAGATCCTCAAACAAAGGCATGTGCTTCATGGCATGCATGCCGAAGGCTTCCGCCAGAAAACGCTGACGGAATGGGGCCAGATTTTGAGAGTCTGAAATAATCCCTTCCTCGAATTTCAGTGGATAGACGCTACGGAGCTTCAGGCGGTCGAGCAGGGAATAGGTTTGCTCCGGATATCCATCGGAACGGAATGTAAGCGGATTGGAAGCGTATAAAAGCTTTTGAAGCTGTTTGCGCCGTTTTTTATGAAGGGCTGTATTACCTTCCTTCATGCTGTGGATCAAATCTTCCCAGATGCCGGCCTGACGGCGGGATCTGATCATGCGGTCCCACGGCTTGTCAGGATGTTCGCGCAGTTTGGTCGTTTCTTCCGGGGTTAAGGCTTGGGCAATCCAGCCGGGCAGATCATCCTGCCGTGCGATGTAATGGAACAGATTATTGATGATGTCTTTATACATCAGGTCGTTGTGGCGGGTCTGGCCTTTTTCCAGCACGAACCCGGTTCGGACGACATTGCGGAAGGCTTCATCCAGCGCTGTGATATCAGGCAAGGCATGGCGGATTTCATCCAGCCGGGTCTTGGTTTTGTGGAAGAAGTCGAGCCCGCCATTGCGACTGTCGACTGCTGATAAAGTTTGGCAAAATCTCGGCTCAGCTCTTTAAAACTTTTTAGTTTTTTAGAGGCGCGGCCCCGGTAGAAAGCCCGGTAAACAGCTTCACGCTCCGCAGGGTCAGCCAGAGCCAGTTTCTGCACAATATGCCGGGATTGCTTGTAAACAGGTTCCAGCGTGCGGGCCAGCTTTCTGATGTTCTTACGTAAGGCTTTAACGCTGCGGCGATGCGCGCCGGATAAAGAGCCGTCTTCCAAGGCTTCATCAAGCTGGCTTTCCAGCAGGCGGAAGCTTTCCATGGTTGATGTAGCCATTTTTGCCAGCATGCCAAACCCATCGGCATTCGGTTTGCCATCGGCGTCATAAGCCCATGGTGCGGGGGGCTGTGTTGGTGCTGATGATGGTATCTTCATCATAGGCATCGTGAATGGCTTGTTCAATTAGGCGGTCCAGTTTGTTGGCGCCGGCCAGATGAATTTTTGAATAAAGCGTATCCTGATCAATTTCTTCCAGAATGGTGGCTTTTTTGACCGCTGCGAATGTTTCGGCAGCGAACATGGCGTCAATCGCACTTTTTAAAGCGTGGGTACGTTGACGGGATGTATATGTCTCTGCCGCTCTCATAAGATCCAGCGACAACTTAACACCTTCGGGGCTTAGACCTTCTGTGGGGTGGGGGGTCATGGCGCGGGCGTCTTTGACGTAGCGGTTAAAGAAATCGGTTGTTTCGTCCAGCGTGAAGCCGGATTCTTTCATGTTCTGAACAGCAGCCTTTATATCTGTTTCTGTTTGATTATCGGCCAGAGCGCGGCGTTCCAGGACTGGGCGGTATGTTGCCACAGTTCGCTGAATGGCGTTCACGCGGGCAAAGGCTTTTTGTTTATCCAGATCAAGGCTGCCATCCGGGTTTTCAAAATAGCGTGCATGGAAGTGTTCCAAAGCTGTTTGCTCCATGCCAAGAGATTCTGCATCGGTTAACAGCTTACGGGCTTCTTCAGAAGAAAAACCGTGATCGGCAAGATATTTTTTACCTTGCTGGCGGATGTGGTTTTCAAGCCCCGAATAATCAAATTTTACCATATTGCCACTATAGACCTTTGTTTAAGGGGTTGGCAAAAAATATATCAAAAAATGCATATTGCAGCGCAGTGTTGGTTTGCCCATGAAAAAACCCCTTCGCCTCACTATAAGACGAAGGGGTTTCATATTCGTTAAAATACTTAAGCTGTAACGAAGGAACCTTGATTATTAAGTTCCTCAATCGAGGTTGTTACGCCTTGCAGTGTTGCGAACTGTGTTGCTGTCTCGGCGCTGCCGGAACCTGTGGCATCAACGGACAGAACGGTGGAACCGTCATCCTGCGCCGTAGCAAACACAAATTCGTTGATGGCATCTTGCAGCGGATCGAAGTCATCACCCAGAAGGGCAGAGATATCCAGAACATCGCCCTCATCGGCATTGAAGCCCTGAACGATATCACTCTGGTTGTCA
>JAJOJU010000050.1 GCA_021208265.1 Alphaproteobacteria bacterium
GTTTTCACCGCTGAGCTGCCCGAAAACTTCGCGCCGCTGGATCATTACTTACGCTTAAGAACAGCCAACCCCGCGCCGTTTGGCGGATATTTCGATACCGGGCATTTGCAAATTTCCAGCTGCTCACCGGAGCGGTTTTTAAAATTATACGATACGGGCCGCATTGAAACAAAGCCGATCAAGGGCACATCCCCCCGCTCCCCTCACAGCGTGCAAGATAAAATCAGCGCTGAGAGCCTGCTCGCCAGTATGAAAGACGCGCGGAGAACATTATGATCGTGGATCTCTTGCGGAATGATCTTTCGAAAGTATCCGAAACATCATCCGTGCAGGTGGAAAAACTCTGCGCGCTGGAAAGTTTTGCCAAGGTGCATCACCTTGTTTCCACCATTAGCGGCCAGCTTGAGCCGGGCAAGGATGCGCTTGATCTGCTGGCGGCTTGCTTCCCCGGCGGCTCCATCACCGGCGCGCCCAAAATCCGCGCCATGGAAATTATTGCGGAGCTGGAGGATACGAAGCGCGGGCCTTATACCGGCGCCTTGGGCTGGATCGGCTTTGACGGCGCGATGGATACCAACATTCTGATCCGCAGTATCATATACGAAAATGGCACAGCACGGCTGAATGTGGGCGGCGGCATAACGGCCGCTCAGAACCCAAGGCCGAATACGAAGAAACGCTGGCCAAGGCAGGAGGCATGCAAAGATGATCCTCCTCATCGATAATTACGATTCCTTCGTGCACAACCTCGCCCGGCATATAAGGCTGACAGGCCGCGAAACGCAGGTGGTGCGGAATGATGCCATCACGCTTGATGAAATTGCCGCGCTTAAGGCCCAAGCCATCCTTATTTCCCCCGGCCCCTGCACACCAAAAGAGGCCGGAATATCGAATGAGGTGATCCGCCGCTTCGGCCCCACCATCCCCCTTCTCGGCGTATGTTTGGGGCATCAATGCATCGGCGAAGTTTATGGCGGCAGAACTATCAGAGCGCCGGAACCCATGCACGGCATGGCCAGCGCTATCAAGCATGATGGCAGCGGCATTTTTGAAGGCCTGCCCAGCCCGCTGATGGGCGGTCGTTATCACTCGCTTGTTACAAGCTGCCGGAAAACGGCCCCTTGCGCACCACCGCCCGCACGGATGATGGTATCATCATGGCCGTGCAGCACACCAGCCACCCGGTTTACGGCGTGCAGTTTCACCCGGAATCAATCCTCACCGAAAGCGGTCTCGATTTGCTGCAAAACTTCGTGAATATCGCCGCTGCGTGGCACAGTGTTAGGAAGGCCGCCTGATGGGCAAGCTCTGGCATAACGGCATTTGGAAAAGGGATGATGAAGCTGTCTTTACAGCCAACGACCGCATTCGTTACGGCGACGGGGTGTTCGATACGATGCTCAGCATCGATGGCCGCCTGATCCACCCGGCCAAACATTTCGCCCGGCTGCAAAGTAATGCCGCCGTTCTGGATATCGCGTTTGATCTAGATTTTGAAACCATCGCTCATGAATTGATTGAAGGGCAAGAAGGCCGTTTTGCGATTAACACGGTGATCTCCCGCGGGCCCTCGGTGCGCGGGTTAGCCGCCCCGGAAAACCCTGAATTACAAATCGTGATGCGCGCCGCCCCCGTGCCTGCTGACTTCCTTCCGGCCCGCGCCATCATCGCCCAAAGCGTGCGGCGGAATGAAGGCAGCCCCCTCTCCCGCATCAAATCCTGCAATTACGGCAATAACATTCTGGCGCTGAACGAAGCAAAAGCCGCGGGAGCAGAAGAAGCCATTCTGCTCAACAATGCCGGGAATGTTACCTGCGGCACATCCGCCAACATCTTTGCCGTGCTGAACGGCGAGATATTCACCCCGCCTTTGCATGATGGTGTTCTCGACGGCGTGGCGCGGCAGGTGTTCATGGAAAAATATCCGGTGCGCGAGCTATCGTTAAAACCGGAAGACCTGCTCGCCGCCGAAAGCCTGATCCTCACTAACTCCATCCGGGGGGCGCAAGGCCTGCGCCAGTTGGATAATAAAACATACCCGCCCTCACTTCCTTTAGGAATTGATAAGGATTTCGCTCTATATTAGAAGCGGAATGTCTAACTACAATACCCTCACCGTATACTTAGGTTCCTCCGGCCATGCCCGCCCTGTGTTCAAACAAGCGGCGGAAGAGCTGGGCCGCCTGATCGCCCAGCGCGGCAAACGCCTTGTTTACGGCGGGATGGATGCCGGGCTGATGGGCATCATCGCCTCCACCGCGCTTGCCCACGGCGCGCATGTGACCGGGATTATCCCGCAGAAATTAAAGGATAGCGAACGCATCCTCACCAACCTTTCCGAAACCATTCTTGTACAAGATTTATGGGAGCGAAAACGCCTGCTCTTCACCCATGCCGATGCGGTGCTGGCTCTGCCCGGCGGCTTCGGCACGCTGGATGAGTCACTGGAAGTTTTATACTGGGGCGATTTAGGCCTGCATAACAAACCGCTGGTTCTCGTGAATATCGAAGGTTACTGGGATGGGCTGGTTAGCTACCTCAAAACCCTGCCTGATTTTGACCCGCGCTTTTTAGTGGTGGCGGATAGCCCGGAAGATGCCTTGCATAAACTTGATGACTGGCAGCCCTTACCATCAGTGCCCGTGCCCGAACATTTCCCGCATTTCGAAGATGAGATCAGCCGGGCAACGGACCAGCCCATTCTGGTCGATAAAGCCAGCGTGGAAAACACCTATTACCTTGTTTGCGCGCTGGGGTTAAAGCAGCTCGGCAAGCATATCCGCGCCATCGGCATTTTAAATGAAAACGGTGCGTTTGATGGCCTGCTGGCATGGTTCGAAAAAGCCGCAGAAGAAACCTTCATCACGCAAAAATGCCTGACCCTTTATGATGCCGCGCCCACGCGCGATGAATTAAACCGGCTTCTGGCTGCCCAGAAACCGGCTCATATTGATCTCCATAAGGAAAAATGGGCGAACCCCCCGCCCCGAAAGACGCCTAGGCTGCGACAGCCTGAAGCTTTAACGTTGTCATGGCAATCTTCGCCTGAATACGGGCTTTGTCGGTCTCTTCCTGCGCGATTCCCAGATCTTCATTCAGATTGCTGAGTTCCTGTTCCAGCTTGGCGGCATCGAAAGTCACGACATCAACCGCTTCCTCCGCCAGAATGGAACATCCGGCTTCAGAAATATCGGCAAAGCCGCCCGCGATAAAAATACGGCGGGCGGGAATATCTTTCGTGAAATCCTGACCTTCGGCGAACAGGCCCACAACGCCGGGCTTGAGCGTTACCACGAACGAAGCATGGCCCACGCCCACGCCCATTACCCCTTCTTCACCAGGGATAACAGCCATCTTAACAGGCTCGGACACCAGCCGCGCTTCTGGGGAGACGAGTTCGAAATTAAGAAGATTATCTGTCATTTTACCTCTATATCCAATTGCTGTGCCAAGCTCTCAGCCAGAGCATACGCCGTGCCGCTATCCCCTACATCCATCCCAAAAATGGGTTCAAAGGAAGCTTCAAAGCACTGCTCTTTCACAACACCGGCCTTCTCGACCGCTACTTTAAACTGATGCTTGAGCGGGGAATACGAAATCTCAAGCGTCATACCATCAACACTCTGCGTTTCAATGCACTCCCAGTCCTGCACGGCGCTATTGTCAGTCATTAAGCCGCTTCCATTGCCATTTTCTTGGCTTTTTCAACAGCCTGGTCGATTGTACCCACCATATAGAACGCCTGTTCCGGCAGGTGGTCGTAATCGCCGTTTACAATGCCTTTGAAGCCCTTGATCGTGTCCTCCAGTTGGACGAACACGCCGGGTGTACCGGTGAACACTTCGGCCACGTGGAACGGCTGGGACAAGAAACGCTGGATCTTACGGGCACGGGCCACAACCAGTTTGTCTTCTTCCGAGAGTTCATCCATCCCCAGAATGGCGATAATGTCCTGCAGGTTTTTGTAGGATTGCAGAGTTTTCTGCACGCCCACAGCCACGCTGTAGTGTTCTTCACCGATCACACGGGCATCAAGGATACGGGATGTAGAATCGAGTGGGTCCACCGCCGGGTAAATCCCTTGTTCCGCGATCTGACGGGACAGAACGGTCGTTGCGTCAAGGTGAGAGAACGTCGTTGCCGGCGCGGGGTCGGTCAAGTCGTCAGCAGGCACGTAAACGGCCTGAACAGATGTAATCGAACCCTTATTCGTGGAAGTAATCCGCTCCTGCATCGCGCCCATGTCGGTCGAGAGGGTGGGTTGGTAACCCACGGCAGACGGGATACGGCCAAGAAGGGCCGACACTTCGGCGCCCGCCTGTGTGAAACGGAAGATGTTATCAAGGAAGAACAGAACGTCCTGACCTTCTTCATCGCGGAAATATTCCGCCATGGTCAGCGCCGTCAGGGCCACGCGGGCACGCGCGCCGGGCGGCTCGTTCATCTGGCCATACACAAGCGCCACTTTTGAATTTTCGGAATCGTGTTCTTTAATAACGCCGGAATCCATCATCTCGTGGTAAAGGTCGTTACCCTCACGCGTACGCTCACCCACGCCGCCGAACACAGAAACCCCGCCGTGACCTTTGGCGATGTTATTAATCAGCTCCTGAATGGTAACGGTTTTACCAACGCCCGCACCACCGAACAGACCAATCTTACCGCCTTTTGCGTAAGGACACAGAAGGTCAACAACCTTAATACCCGTCACAAGCTGTTCCGCTTCCGTTGCCTGATCGACAAAAGCCGGGGCATCACGGTGAATGGGCCAACGTTGCTTGGATTTAACAGCCGGGCCTTCATCAATCACGTTACCAACAACGTCAAAAATACGGCCCTTTACTTCGGGACCCACGGGAACGGAGATCGCGTTACCGGTATCAACCACTGCGGCACCGCGCTGCAGACCATCGGTCATGTCCATCGCAATAGCACGAACTGCATTTTCACCCAAGTGCTGCGCTACTTCCAGAACCAGCAAGTTGCCTTGGTTTTCAGTGTGAAGCGCGTTTAGAATAGCCGGGACCTGCCCTTCTTCGAACTGCACGTCCACAACGGCCCCCATCACCTGGAGAACCTTGCCCTTTGCACCATCTGCACTTGCTTTTTTCTTCGTTGCTGTTGCCATTTTTTCCTCTTTTTTAAAAAACAGTTCTTAATTCAGTTTCATTTCCAGGACGCTAAGCGGTATCCGCAAAACGCCGTATCCTTCTTCTTGCCCGGATTTCCAAGGGCCGGTATTACCCGCCGCCGGAACATCCGGTATATCAACATATTCCTGCCCCCGGCTACGCGCGAAAGCCGCCATCGCCGAACGCTGATCAGAGGTCAGCTTTATAATCGCCAAATCCTCAATCGTGGCTTTCCGGTACCCCGGCGCCAAATTTCTTTCCCAGTTCATTCCCTTGTTCCTTTATTGGCCTGTTTATCAGGCCTTTTTATTTAGAGCGCTTCTGCGCCGGAGATAATCTCGATCAGCTCCTTCGTAATGTAGGCCTGACGGGCACGGTTATATTGCAATGTCAGATCCTTGATCATCTCGCCAGCATTTCTTGTGGCGTTGTCCATGGCCGTCATACGCGCGGCCTGTTCCCCGGCGGAACTATCCAGCAACGCACGGTAAATCTGTACGCCGATGTTACGCGGCAGCAGGGCATTCAAAATACGCTCTTCTTCCGGCTCAAAATCATAAGGCGATTTTGGCCCTTCGAATTCCACCTTTTCAGACTGTTCTTTTTTATTGTCCTGCTGCACGGGTTCCTCAGCGGACAGATCAAAAGGAATGATCTGCTGCAGCACGGGCGGCTGGCTCAGCACGTTTTCGAATTTGTTATATGCCAATGTGCAGACATCAAATTCATTCGCTTCAAATTTTTCGAGGATGAACTGCGTCACCTGATTGGCTTCCACGAATTCCACGCGGGATTTTCCGGTAATGCCTGTAAAGCTCTGCCAGATACGCTGACCGAAAGAACGCTTCAGCAGATCACGCGCCTTACGGCCCACGCACACAAGGTAAACTTCTTTATCTTCCGCCTGCAGCAAACGCACTTGTTCCCGCACTGCTTTGACAAGGGTTGCATTGAAACCGCCGCACAAACCACGGTCAGCCGTTACCGCTACGATCAGATGGCGCTTGTCATCGCCCGTGCCGACCAGCAATTTGGAGGAAGAGGCGTTGATCACCACATTCTTCGCCACGCGAGAGAGCATGTCAGCCATCGCCTGAGCATAGGGCTGAGAGGCTTCCGCCTGTTCCTGCGCGCGGCGCAGCTTACTCGCCGCCACCATTTTCATGGCAGAAGTAATTTTTCTTGTCGATTTGACCGACTTAATCCGGTCGCGGTAGGTACGTAAGCTTGGCATTCCTAATTACATCCTATGGGCACGGCGTTGTTGTCATGTTTATGACCTGCCCGGCAAAGGCCGGATCAGTAGCCAGATAATGACGAAGGTCGTTTTCTGCCTGTTGCCACATTTTCAAATTCAATTTTGTCCTGACCGGAAACAACCTCAGGGACGCCAGCCCCCAGACCGTCCAGCAAGCGGTTGAACAGATGGTATATGCCTGTTTTCGTTTCGACAGCCTGACGAAACGAAGGCACTACCGTCAATTCAACCTTGATCCCTTGCATCGGTTATGCAGCCTCTTTCTTGGCGGCAAAACCGGCAACGAATTCTTCCATGTAACGCTTCAGCTCAGCCTCAGTCGCATCATCGATTTTCTTTTCATCGCGGATTTTCTCAAGGATGCCCTTGGCATTCGCACGCATATCTTCCAGCAGACGATGCTCGAACTCTTCCACTTGCGATACGGGAACGTTATCAAGATAACCTTTCGTACCGGCGAAGATTACAAAAACCTGCTCTTCCACTGACAGAGGTGAATACTGTGCCTGCTTCAGAAGAAGCGTGAGGCGGGCACCGCGTGCCAGCAGTTTCTGGGTTGCAGGATCAAGGTCGGACGCAAACTGCGCGAACGCTTCCATCTCACGGTACTGAGCCAGTTCGAGCTTGAGCGTACCGGCAACCTGTTTCATCGCCTTGATCTGAGCGGCAGAACCCACGCGGGATACGGATGCACCCACGTCAATCGCGGGGCGGATGCCTTTGTAGAACAAGCCTGTTTCAAGGAAGATCTGACCGTCCGTAATCGAAATCACGTTCGTGGGAATGTAGGCGGAAATATCGCCCGCCTGCGTTTCGATGATCGGCAGAGCCGTCAATGATCCTGCACCAGCCTCATCCGACATTTTCGCCGCGCGCTCCAGAAGGCGGGAGTGAATGTAGAACACGTCACCGGGATACGCTTCACGGCCCGGCGGACGGCGCAGCAGCAGGGACATCTGGCGGTAAGCCACAGCCTGCTTGGAAAGGTCGTCATAAATAGCCAGCGCATGCAGGCCGTTATCGCGGAAATATTCACCCATCGCCGCTCCGGCATAGGGCGCCAGATATTGCAAAGGTGCGGGGTCAGAGGCGGTTGCCGCCACAACGATGGAATATTCCATCGCGCCCTGATCTTCCAGTTCCTTCACCAGCTGCGCCACGGTGGAGCGCTTCTGACCGATGGAAACATAGATACAGTAAAGATGCTTTTTATCATCCGTTGCGCGGTTCAGATATTTCTGGTTGATGATCGCATCCACCGCCACAGCCGTTTTACCGGTCTGACGGTCACCGATGATCAGCTCACGCTGACCGCGGCCGATCGGCACCAGAGCGTCAATGGCTTTCAGGCCTGTCTGCATCGGTTCATGCACGGACTGACGCGGAATAACGCCGGGGGCTTTTACTTCGATCAGGCGCGTTTGCTTGGCTTTTAAGGGGCCTTTGCCGTCGATAGGATTGCCGAGCGGATCGACCACGCGGCCCAGCAGTTCCTTACCCACGGGCACTTCCACGATCTTGCCTGTTCTTTTAACAATATCACCCTCTTTGATGTCGCGGTCGGAACCGAAAATAACCACCCCGACATTGTCGGCTTCCAGGTTCAGCGCCATGCCTTTAATGCCGGACGGGAATTCAACCATTTCCCCGGCTTGCACGTTATCCAGACCATACACGCGGGCCACGCCATCTCCGATCGAGAGAACTTCCCCGATCTCGGCGACATCGGCTTGCGCTTCAAAGTCTGTAATCTGTTTTTTCAGGATCCCTGAAATTTCTGCGGCACTGACCATAGTTTTTACACCTCTTGTTTTGAATTACAGTTATTTTTTGCCTTTGGCGGCAGGCTTAAGCTCCTGCACGCTTGCATTCTCGTTGGCACCCGATTCCATCGTGATACGCAGTTTCTCCAGCTTGCGCGCTACGGAATCATCAATCATGTGGGATCCCATCGTCACAATCATCCCGCCAAGGATGGAGGGCTCAACCTTCACTTCCACGCTGACATCCACGCCAGCAGATTTGGTGAGAGCGGCTTCCAGCTCCTTACGCTGCGCATCGGTAAGGTCCTGCGCCACTTTCACGATCGCTTTCATTTCGCCGCGGCGCTTGGACAGATCAAGACGCACGGCATCGATCATTTTCTTGAGGGCGTAAAGACGGCGGTTTTCCGCCAGTGTTTTCAGGAAGTTCAGCGTGGTTTTATCAAAGCCCGCCTTTTTGGAAATTTCGGTCATCACCGCTTGTTGATTGCCGCGGCTGATAACGGGGCTGGCGATCATGGCGCGCAGATCAGCCGATTCTTCCAGCATGTCTTCCAGCGCCGCCAGATCGGATTCCACATTTTTCAGGCTCTTTGATTCCTCCGCCAGATCAATAAGGGCCTTGGCGTAACGAAGGGCAACAATCTGGGATGTTTCGCGGGATGCGCTCATAAAATATTAAACCTGCTCTCTCTTGAACTGACCTTGCGTTTAGCATAGCAAAACGGCACTGGCAAGAGGTTTAGGGCAATAATTTAATATGCCCGCCCATAAAAAGCTGAATACAAAAACGCGCGATATCCCTACCCCGCGTTTTCTCTAATATAGGCGTTTCTGTCACCCGCTATTCCGAGCAAGGAACAGGAATGCCCATTTCATCCAAAACGGGCGGACAATGCTCACTGAGAAAATTGACGTTATTCACTTTTTCGCCGTTATAGCCACTAATTGCAGCGATACCATCCATAACGTAAAACACCGGCTTTTGCAGGGACTGCGTAAAAGCTGCCCCCAACGGATGATTATTTACATTAGGCGTAACAGCGGCACTCAGCCCCAATCCGGCGGCAAACCCTGCTGATACATAAAAGGAACGGCTTAGTATTTTACTCAATAGAAACAATCTCCACTCGGTAATGATAATCATTATCATCCTGTAGAGACAAACCACGTTGATGTCAATAATACTCCCCCTAAAAAAAACTCTGCGGATCGATATCGATCTGCACCCTTACAGTAGAGGGGTGTTTCACGAGGGAGACCCATTCCTTGAGGGCCTTCTGGATATCGATTTTTTTATCGGGTCATTCACTAATAAACGGGTAGCGATGCTTGCCGCGCAGCATAGCCATGATGGCCGGAGCCGGGCCTAACACTTGCAACCCTTCGGCATGCGGCGCTGTGCGGCCCAGTTCCTTGGCGGCGGCCTGCACCAGCGGCAATTCACGCCCTGAAATGATGACCCCCGCGAGGCGTGTATAGGGAGGCATGTGCGCACTTTCCCGCTCAAACGATTCGGCCTCGAAGAAGGCATTGCGCTCGCCGTGGGTTAAGGCCTGCATAATCGGGTGTTCGGGAATGAAGGTTTGCAAGAACACATGGCCCTTCTTTTCCTCCCGCCCTGCCCGGCCCGCAACCTGATGGAGGAGCTGGTATGTTCTTTCAGCAGCACGCAAATCCCCCCCCGGCAAGGCCCAGATCAGCATCGATCACCCCCACGCAGGTCAACCCCGGAAAATGATGCCCCTTGGCGATAATCTGCGTGCCGATCACGATATCCACTTTATGGTCGCGGATTTGGGCCAGCATCTCCTTCAATTCTTCCGGGCTTTCGGCGGTATCGCTGGCTAAAATCATCACGCGGGCTTCCGGGAACAACGCTTTCGTTTCCTCAAAAATGCGCTCCACACCGGGGCCGCAGGGGGCCATGGATTCTTCCGCCGCACATTCCGGGCAAGCCTTGGGGATCTTCTGCCCATAGCCGCAATGATGGCATTGCAACGTGCCGGATTTCTTATGCTCCACCAGCCACGAAGTACAGCGGGGGCATCCCATGCGGTGGCCGCAGGCGCGGCATAATGTTAGGGGCGCATAGCCCCGGCGGTTCAGGAACAGCAAAGCCTGCTCGTCCCGCTCTATCGTTTCGCTCACCGCGCGGGCCAGAGTGGGCGCGATGAAATGCTGACGGTCGGGTTTATCTGATTTCAGATCGATCAAATGGATATCCGGCAGCCGCGCCCCGCCGAAACGATCAGGCAGATGCAGATGCTCATATTTCCCGTTCCACGCGTTATGCATAGTCTCCAAAGCGGGCGTTGCGGAAACCAGAACAATCGGAATGCCGCCCAGATGCGCGCGCACCACCGCCATATCCCGCGCGTGATACATAACGCCGTCTTCTTGCTTATAGGCCGGGTCATGCTCCTCATCGACAATAATCAGGCCCAGATCAGCATAGGGCAGGAACAGCGCCGAGCGCGCGCCTACGATCACCTTAGTTTCCCCGCGCGCCACACCGCGCCATGTGCGTTTCCGCTGCGCCGGGGTTAAATGCGAATGCCACAGCGCCGGGTGACAGCCAAAGCGGCTTTCAAACCGGTCAAGGAAGGCATTAGAAAGTGCGATTTCGGGGAGCAGGATCAGCACCTGTTTATCCTCTTTCAGCGCCTCCGCCACCGCTTCGAAATAGGTTTCGGTTTTTCCCGCCCCGGTCACACCGTCTAGCAGCGCGGGCTTAGAGGATTTATGCGCCATCAGCACATCCGCCACCGCGCGCTGATCGGGGGAAAGATTGGGCCCCGCACGGCTGTAATCAGGGTTCGAACAAGGCGGCGGCACAGGGGTTTTGGGAACGCGCTTATCAGCCTCCAAAGCCTTGGGCGCCGAAAGGCTCATCTTCAAAACCGAGCCACGCTCGGCCATCGTGTAATGTGAAACCCAGTCAATGAACTTGCGGGCGACTTCGGGCATCGGCGGCATATCGTAATGCGCAAGAATGGGTTTAAGCTTCTCCGGCTTCACATCACCTGCTGCTTCGCCCCACACAACGCCCTGCACTTCGCGCCCACCCAGCGGCACGGCGACATAATCACCGGGCTGAAGGCTCATACCTTCCGGCACAATATAATCATAGGCCTTATCGACCGGGTACGGCACGAGCACGGCCACACAGGATTGTTTTGCTTGAAAAAGGTCGCTCATGCCGTTAACTGTATCGTCATCCTGTAAGAAGTCTAAGGATTTATAGTCGCTTGATTTTGCTTTTTTTAGCAGGCGCAAGCGACGACGCGTATAAATATACGCGAGGAACGCAGCAACGAACTAAAAAAGCAAAAGAAAGTGACTATAAAATGAAATTCTTTGTCGATACGGCAGATATCAAGGAAATTGAAGACCTTGCCGCCACGGGTCTGCTGGATGGCGTTACCACCAACCCCTCGCTGGTTGCCAAATCCGGCGCGAAGGATTTCAAATCGCTGATTAAATCCATCTGCGAAATCGTTTCCGGCCCCGTATCCGCCGAAGTTGCGGCCACTGATTACGCGACCATGCGCAAGGAAGCCGATGTGCTGCGCGCCATCGCCGATAACGTGGCGGTGAAAGTGCCCCTGACGGCGGACGGCTTGAAGGTTTGTAAGGAGCTTTCCGATGAAGGCACGCTCGTAAACGTAACCTTGTGCTTCTCCGCCGGGCAAGCGCTGCTGGCCGCCAAAGCGGGCGCAGCGTTTATATCCCCCTTCGTGGGCCGCCTTGATGATATCTCGACTGATGGCCTTCAACTCATCGCCGATATCGTGCGCATCTATGATAATTACGAATATTTCGACACCGAAGTTCTGGTGGCCTCTGTGCGCAACCCTCTCCACATCATCGAGAGCGCCAAGATGGGCGCGCATGTGATGACGGCCCCCCCTTCCGTGATCAAACAGCTTTACAACCACCCTCTCACCGACAAGGGCCTCGCGGCATTTGTTGAGGACTGGAAAAAAACAGGGCAGAGCATTCTTTAATGGCCGATACAATTTCAAAAGCCGCGTTAACGCTCTGCTCTGAAGAAGGGCTGAGCGTTTATGCCGAACGCAGCCTTTCGCCGGATAACACAGCACTGCTTTTGACCAGCGCCTATGTACCTACTCTGGCGGGGGCAGGCCTTGCCGTTTATGCCGGGGCGTGGCCCATCGGTGTTTTTCTGGTTGCCATGCCTCTGGCCCTGCAATTTGCTTTTTCCGCCAGCAACAAAAGCGCCAAGGCGCATGAAATTCTGCGCTTTCATGAGAATGATTTTGAAATTACCCG
The DNA here is from genome assembly GCA_021208265.1 of Alphaproteobacteria bacterium. Classification (GTDB taxonomy): domain Bacteria; phylum Pseudomonadota; class Alphaproteobacteria; order Micavibrionales; family Micavibrionaceae; genus JAJOJU01. The sequence continues at coordinate 12,450 of JAJOJU010000050.1, forward strand.
TGTTGATGAATGGGACAGAGTGGTTGAACATATCACTCTGCCCGCATGGCAAACCCGCTTTTTCAGCGAAGGTGATGTTGACACGGGCCTGCGGATATTTGCGCACGGCCCTGGCCCGGACGGTCAGCGAAAAGCATATCCCATCGGCGCCTTCCTATCGCTGCCGGAACAGGAAGAACTGCTAAAGCTTCTTCAGGAAGCCCTGAACTTTCAGGGCATGCCATACCACCTGCAGGATGAAGCCCGCCATAATCAGGCGATAGACGATACCGCTCCGACCCCATGACAGAACACACAACGGAACAAGAGCCGGAGTTTTCTCCCCCCCATTTGCCGCTGGATCTTTATCCGGTTTCGATCGTTAAGCACAGCCCTATATACCAAATCATGCCTTGGGCCGGTGCTGGATTCGCCGCCATAGGCATTATAGGCGCTGGCGCCGCACCCGATATATCTTCAGCTATGCTTGCAACAGGCATTGGCGCGACACTATCCGGCATCACCGGGATTGCTTATATTTTTGCCCGCCATGCCGATAACCGCCAGCTAAAATATTATACACGGGTCAGCATGACGGAAGATGCGCTAAGCATTGTCGTGCGGCGTCAGGATACGCTTGATGAGCTTGAGCGTTTTTCATTCAATCCTGCCGATTACACCGCCGATATATACCGGATCGGCACAGATGGCCCGGCGATTCCTTGCCTCGTTAATAAAAAACGTGAGGCCACGCTGCTGCCTTGCCCGTTGACGGCGGATGAAGCCCGGCAGGTTGCCACCATGCTGAATGATGCCATGGCCTATGCTGGCGTTGCTTACCACCAGCGCGCTGAATTCCGGGAAAAAGCCCTCAAGGACTTTCAGGATAAATTTGGCATATCAACGGACAGCGCCGCAGCACAATTCCCGGCGCCATGACTTTGCTTCTATTGATGCAATAAATCCGGCTGTTCTGGATTTAAGAAATCTTCATCTTGCGAGGCATCACGAATGGCCTGCCCGCCCTCGCGCCAGGCGATTGTGTTGGTCATGCGGATCGCCTGCGGTTCGTCCTCATATAGCGACATGAATATCTTCAACAGTGCCTGATCTTTCGATGCCTGCCGCATCAGCTTATTGAAATTGGAGGTAAGGTGTTCAACTTTTTCCTGCACTTCCGGCAAGCGCCCTTCGCTCTTGGCACGAGCGTAATATCTGTCAATCAATGATTGTCTGGCTTCGTCTGACATATCAATCCATCCCTGTTTTATGTATTTTTTTATCAGTCCATCACATTCTTGCTGCAATGCCAAGCATTACCCGCTTTGGAAAGGCTTTTTCCTGTGATACCATAAAAGGATGAGTGATGTTTTGACCGATGTAGAAAAACCCGCCGCCAAGGCCGAGCCGATCTCGGCGCAGGACGTGCTGGAATTTCTGCGCAAGAACCCTCAATTCCTGCAAAAACACCCGGAAGGGCTTGATTACCTTATGCCGCCCGGTGTCACAGGCGGCAAAGGCGTTGCGGACTTCCAGAATTATATGATCCAGCGGTTAAAGACGGATAAGCAGGAGATCACTGAAGCCACGCGCAGCGTTGTCGAAAACGCACGCGCCAATATGAATAACCAGCAACGCATTCACCGCGCCGTACTGCGCCTTTTGGAATGCCTTAGCTTTGAAGATTTCATTCATACGATCACCATGGATCTGGCCGCCATTCTGGATGTTGATATTGCGGCGCTGATTGTTGAATCAAACGGGCATGATATTCCGCATATTCATACATCCGGCATTCGCATCATTCCGCAAGGCACGATCGACAAATGGATGGAAGGCAAAAATGTGATGATGCAGGATGATATCATCGGCATCGAAGCTATCTACGGCGGCGGGGCATCGTTAGTACAGTCCCAAATTCTGCTGCGCGTGGATATCGCGATGGATACGCCGCCTGCCATTCTGGCTTTTGGCAGCCGTGACCCGATCATGTTCCAGGAAGGCCAGGCCACCGACCAGATTTTATTCCTGACCCGCGTGATTGAACGCTGTTTCCGCAGCTGGCTGCAACTGCCTGTTTAAACCATGACCACAACAAAACCCGATCTTGCCGAGCCGCCTGTCACAATGGCGCGATTATCTGCAATACGAAAAGGCTTTATCGCGCCATACGCTGCGTGCCTATGAAAGCGATGTTCATCATTTTCTGGATTTCCTGATGGCGCATCTGGGTAAACCGCCGGGGCTGGATGATCTTTCTGCCGTCAGCATTCGTGATTTCAGAAGCTGGCTCTCAAGAAAAGCGATGGATGGTCTGTCGAATGCCTCCCGCGCGCGGTCGTTATCTGGTGTCAAAAATTTCCTGAGCTGGCTGGATAAACAAGGCATTTTGCACAACGCCGCGGTCTCGGTCGTACGCACACCCAAATTGGCACATAAGCTGCCCAAGCCGATTTTGGAGAAACAGGCGTTTGAGTTGCTGGACATGGCCGGGGCGGATAATGACTGGCAGGCCCTACGCGATAAAGCCCTGTTTACATTATTATATGGCGCGGGCCTGCGGATTGATGAAGCGCTGTCGCTTAACATCGGCGATCTTGCCGCCTCGCGGGATTTCCTGATTGTAACAGGAAAGGGCCGCAAGCAGCGGCAAGTGCCTATTCTGGCGATTGTAAAAAGCACGATTGATAATTATCTGGCAGCACGTCCGTTTGATAGCGGGCCTGACATGCCGCTCTTCATCGGCGCACGCGGCGGGCGGTTGCACCAAGGCGTGGCACAACGATCCATGCGCCAGATCCGGGTATCATTGGGCCTGCCGGAAACAGCCACACCGCATGCCCTGCGGCACAGCTTCGCCACGCATTTGCTGGAAAACGGCGCGAATTTAAGGGAAATTCAGGAATTGCTGGGCCATGCTTCTTTAAGCACCACCCAGCGTTACACCGAGATTAATGCCAAGGAATTACTGGCAATTTACAAGAAAGCCCATCCACGGGCCTAGTCTTTATCGTTTTCGAGCTTTATGCCTAAAAATGCAGCCGTCCGCCTACAATCAAGACCGTAAAGGCCCAGCGCGATGTTGGCACTGCTCTGCTTGATGCCCGCTTTTTCAACCGCCGCATAAAACGCCTTGGCTTCGGCGGATTCCCTGAAAATATCGTCCAGATCATACTGGATATTGAAATCAGACTTTTTATCCTCGGACATGGCTTTTCTCTACTCCAGTGATACACGAACCGCCTGAAATCATTCGATTTCAAGCTTTATACCCATCAGCTCGGCGGCTTTATCGTAATCGTAATTACAAAATTCCAGAACCGTGGAATCGACATCCTGCATGATCCCGGCTTTTGCGACAGCTGCGAAAAAAGCCTTTGCTTTGGCGGCATCCTTGTCCATCGGCAGGGGGTTATCTGTATCCAGCAGGTGATCAAATCGGCCGGGGCCGCTTCCAAATCCAGGCATGTTATATCTCCGTGTGTTCGTTACAGTTACTTAAATATGGATCGGGCGTTTATGCACCGCCAGCGCCGCTTCCTTGACCACTTCCGTCAAAGTCGGGTGCGCATGGCATGTCCGGGCCAGATCCTCAGCACTGCCATCAAATTCCATAACGGAAACGATTTCCTGAATCAAGTCCCCGGCATTGGGGCCAATAATATGGCCCCCCAGAATACGATCGGTTTTGGCATCAGCCAGAATTTTCACGAAGCCTTCGGTCATGCCCATGGCACGGGCGCGGCCATTTGCCATGAACGGGAACTTACCGGCGTTATAGGCAATGCCGGAATCTTTCAACTGCGTTTCCGTCATCCCCACATTTGCCACTTCCGGCCATGTGTAAACCACACCGGGGATGCAATTATAATCAATATGGCCGCTTTCGCCCGCCAGCATTTCAGCCAGCACGACACCTTCATCTTCCGCCTTATGCGCCAGCATCGGGCCTTTGATGGCATCGCCGATCGCGTAAATGCCCTCGATGGATGTCTCATAAAATTCATCAACCTCAACACGGCCCCGCGCATCCAGCTTCATGCCCAGCTTTTCCAGTCCGAGACCGTCCGTATAGGCCTTACGCCCAATCGCCATCAGCACCACTTCGGCCTTCATGGTTTCAGCTTTCCCCCCCCGCGGCCGGCTCCACGGAAAGCTCAACACCCGCCTTGGATGTTTTTGCGCCCGTGACTTTAGCGGAGAGTTTAAATTTGATACCCTGCTTGGCGAAAATTTTGTTCGCTTCCTTGCGGACTTCCTCATCCATACCGGGCAGGATTTGATCCATATATTCCACAACGGTTACATCCGTACCCAGACGGCGCCAGACAGTTCCCATCTCAAGCCCGATCACCCCGCCGCCAATCACGATCATGGATTTGGGAACGGATGACAGCGCCAGCGCGCCGGTGGAACTGACAATCTGCTTTTCATCAATCTTGATACCCGGCAGGGAAATAACATCCGACCCGCTGGCGATGATGATGCTGTCCGCTTCATAATCACCTTTGCCCTTGCCGTTCGTGACTTTCACTTTACCGGCAGCGGGGATGGAGCCTTCGCCTTGCAGATGTGTGATCTTGTTTTTCTTGAACAGGAATTCGATGCCCTTGGTATTGGCTTCCACCACACCGTCCTTGAATTTCATCATATTCTTGAGGTTCAGCTTGGGTTTGGCAACTTCCACGCCCATATCGGCCAGATGATGTTCAGCCTCTTCAAACTTCTCAGAAGCAGAAAGAAGTGCTTTAGAGGGGATACAACCAACGTTCAAACAGGTACCGCCCAGTGTTTCCCGTTTTTCAACCACAGCCGTTTTCAGACCCAGCTGTGCACAGCGAATGGCGCAAACATAACCACCCGGTCCGGCCCCGATCACGATAACATCGAATTTATCAGCCATGATTTAACCCCTCTTTTTGTTGTTTCAAGAAGGTTTATACCGCGCGCCGGTAAGTTGGTAAAGACCTATGCCGGTTCGGGATGTGTAAAAGCATACCCGGACACAGTACCTGCCACAGGCATTGTTTTCTGAAGCTTATAGCCTTTTTGACGGGCGTATTCCTCGATCTGCTCCACAATCTTTTTAATGCGGGCCGGCCCGGAAATTTTCTGAATATTCAGAAAATCAGCATGGGGTTCTACCAAGGCATCAAAAATCCGGCGCGTGCCGCCCAGATAATCAAACTCGTGATCTGACATCAATATAGGATCTAAATTCGTGTGCGTATCAAAGCCGGGGAACAGACCTTCACCAAACACCTGCACACGTGCGTTATGCAGAGCGGTAATGGCTTTTTCCACAACGGTGCCCTTACCACCCGGTACAATCACCGACACATCGGACAGTGCCGCAATCGGATGCTGACGTTGTAGAAGACGGTTCAATTCCAGAACATGCGCCTGACCGTTCATGAAAGTGGCATGGCGCCGATCCCGACCGGGTTTCAGTTTTTGCCCCAGCTCCTCAGCCATTTTGGCAACATTACCTTCCAGCGGCGATACATCGGCGGAGCGGATACCGATGCTCAGGGCTTTAGAGCCTTCCTTCACCGCACGGGTAAACCCATCCCAGAAGCCGCGCATGGCTGAACGCCCACCGCCGCCATGCACCACAGTGATGCCGCGTTTAGCCAGTTGATAGGCAATTTCCTCGGCATCCGTGTAGGCTTCATCGATAAAGGAACTGGCGCTGCCATAGAGGGAAACCACCATACCCAGATCCTGTCCTTCAAGATCCAACACCCGCATAAGTTCCTCTTCCGAACGAATGAAATCATTCGCCGGGGTGGGCACGTTGTGCTTATAGAAATCACGACTCCAGCACTCCAGCCCCGCTTCCAGTTCTTCCTTGGTTTCAAAAACGTGATAAGCTTCAGTCTCAACATCCCCTGTCAGGCCCAGATTACAGAGATCCGGGTGCCATTTTCCGTATTTATCGAAATAGCTTTTCTCAACCATGTGCTGGCGGCCAAAGTGGTTGGGGGAACCCTGCTGCGTGGACATGGTGATCAGATAGGCAAAAATCAGATCGGTTTCCAGACGGCGTAGCAGGCGAATTTGTTCATCACTTACAGGGTTACCGTTTTTATCCTTCAAACCATGATTGGCCGGAATGGGGAATTTATCAGGGTCCTGGATAACAAACGCCTGCCCGCTATGAACCAACGCCTCCAGATCACGCAGCGTTTCGAACGGGCCGCGCGCTTTGGACAATTTCATACCGGATGGCAGATCAAGGCTGGCTTCCACCTTTTTATGGAGCGGCGTTGCCGTTAGCAAAGACGCGCTGGAAACAACAGTTCTGGGAACATATTCCGTTTTATTGATACCGTTCCAAGCCCGGCGCAAATCACCAATCACGCCTTTTTTAGGAATGCCCGTAAGCTCTGCAAACGCAGTCATAGCCAATCCCGGTGAAAACTGGTCAACAAAGAAGCGGTGTTTGGGGTGGAATTTCTTAAGCTTGGAGATAATGATCCCTTCATCCGTTCCTTCCGGGACATCAACCAGCGTCGTAAAATTGATATCATCATACGTGAAGATACGGCCTGCCTTGGCTTCTGCTATATCTTCTTCAATCAGGCAACGCAGTTTAAACGGCGCCCCTTCCGCTTTAATAATTATGCCTTCTTCAGGCAACGGCAAAAGCCCCGGAATAACCGGCGCGACACATAATGTTGTCTCCAGACGGATCCAATCATCGACATCCACGCCCTGAGCTTTTAAAGCTTCAATCGCTTTCTGGCGGTTATAAACATCATTGATAACACCATAAACCGCACCACCGGTCTCTTTCACGCGTTCGGCAGGCGTACCGTGGTCAGGCTCAAGCACAACGCGCACTTGCGGGTTGGAGTGCGAAACCAGATGACCATAAACCGGCCATTTCAAAACATCATCCATATACTGGCTGCGGTCATCGGAAATCGCGATAATGGCCCGCTCATCGGACACCCCCATGCGCTCCTTGATCCGGCGGATAAATTTCTTTTTCCCGGCTTCGTCCAGAGCGCTATATTCTGCCCGGAATGGGTCCAGAAAACTGATGGAAAGTTTACCGCGAGCGATGGAGGAACTGCCCGTTTCGGCTTCTTTGGAATCTTCACGTACTTTGGGAAATACCATCGGGGGGAGGAAAAGCGGGAAATCGTATCCGCCAATGTCGAGGGCTGTAAGATGTTCCTGATATTTGCGATCCACACCGGTAACAAGAACGCCGGATGTTACAGAAGGCCACTCGCTTTGGAACAGCTCAGGCAGTACGCCTGACTCTTTAACCTTGCCGGATTTAATTTCATCCATGGTAAAAGGAGTAAGCTCGCCGCCAACGCGTCCGATCCATATCCTTCCATTATCATGTTCCTCAGCCACCGATTTTCTCTCCGTTCGAAGGGTTTCAGGGAAGCAATATGAGTTTTAACTAATAAGTTATGAAAAAGCAAGAACAATATTCATAATTTATTACACTTAATACCAGAAACCTCCATTGCTCTTTTCTTGATAAAACAGGACAATAGAAAAAAAACAATTCTATTTCTTTAGAAAAATCTGATACACAATGAACGCTTATGTATTCAACATAATGCAAGCCACGGTCGATGTCGTCGGCAGCAGCCTTCACCCCACCAACAAGATAGCTGCGGGGCTATGGGGAAACGACCGAAACGGGCAGTCCTTTTCTATATATTCGACAAATATCTGGCCTTCAGCGATCAGTCAAAAGATTGGGCATGACCATAAAATCGGCAATGCCAGCGGCACGATTCATGCCGAAATCGCCTGCATCCTGAAAGCACCGCTAACCAACAAAGCGCAAATTTTCATTACCGATCCCCCCTGCCCTAATTGTGTAAAAGCGTTAGCAGAGGCCGGTATTCATAAAGTCTTTATCGACCATAAGGGTTTTGACAAGGATTTCGCCCAGCGCCGCGGTCATGAATTTGAGGCCCTATCATTACCCCTTTGCCGTGAGGCCGGTATTGGCGTTTATGAGGTGCGCCGTAAGGAAGAACGTCTAACATGCCTCCAAAAAGCGGGGCGGGGGCCTGCCGGTCTGCACGCAGAAGGCTGCCACATTATCGCGGAGGGAGAAGAGCTCCCCGAATCACTCAAAGATAAACCCTACGCCCAAATATTGGCGCGCGGTGAAAACGGCATTAACCTGATCGCCGCCAACGCCCTAACCTTCTTCAGTTTTGAAGGAGATACGGAACAAGGGAAATATACCCCCGTGCTGGAACCCCTGACCCGCATTCTGATGATCGCCAGACGCGAAGGGCTGGATATCATGCCCGGTACGCTTCACAGCAGCCGCATCCCAACCTCCCGCGAACTGGTGAACATGGTGGGGGCGGGTATTTCCAGCCTTTCGGTGGGTGATATGAATTCGGCACGGGATATCTTTGGCCCCATTGCCCTAAAGCAATTGACGGAAAGCGAAATAATCACTGTTATAGTGGGGAAATAACTTACAGGATAAATTACAGGAGCCTGACATGCCTTTAGAAGAACGCTATATCACTTTCGACCTGCCGGAGATTTATCAATCCGTGCAGATGCGCTGCATCCGCGAGGAGCTTGAGATGCCGCCGAAAGGAACCCCCTTAAAGCTGGAGATGGATGGCGATGACACATCCGATCATGCTCCTATTTTCCTGCATCTTAAAACCGAATCCGGCACGGAAAAAATTGAATATGAACGCACATTTTTTGCACTCGGTCTTGTTTTCTTCTGTCAAGGCAGCGGTATTCCCCTTCCTGCCAAGGGCAAGAAAACGCTGAAAATCCTTGAGGACAAGATCATTATGAAGATCGACCTCCTCAGCAACGCCAAATAAAGCATTTCCGACCATGAAACCTGCTCCGCTATTCACCGCCGATACGCCGGTGACAGACAGTGTGCTGGATGTTATCGCCCGTACGCCGACAGCCAGCCTTGCCAGTATCGCGGCACCCGCATTTTTCCAAAAGCTGAACGATGCGCAGTTCATGCGCATCGCCGTGCTTCTGGCTCTGAAGGGGTATGAGGAAGGCGGGTGCCCCATCGGCGGTGTGGTGGTAGACAACGTCAGCAAGCTGATTCTGGGCAAAGGACACAACACACTGGTGCAGGAAAATCACCCCTATAATCACGGGGAAACTTCAGCCATCCGCGATGCGGGCCGGGTGGATTTCAGCAAGACAACGATCTTCACCACCCTTAGCCCCTGCGATGTGTGCGCCACACTGATCTATATGCGCGGTTTTGCCCGCGTTGTGGTGGGGGATGTTACCTCCGCCGGGGGTAATGAAGAGATGATTGCCGCAAAAGGCGTGAAGGTTGAGATTCTGGAAGATGCGGAAGGAATCGCTCTCTACCAGAAATACCGATCCGAAAAACCCGACCAGGATATTGAAGACTGGAAGGGGTTGGCGGCCCTGAAAAACTAGGCTTTTCCTCCATTAACGTCTTGTTAATTATTGCTTCCTAAGGTCTCCCTAACCAAGGAGAACTTAATGACTAATGTAACCACTACAGTACCAGTACAACTATCACCCCCTAATGCATCCCCCCCTCAAATTACGTCCCTCTGGCGGGATATAGCCAGGCGCCCCAGGCGTTATTTAAATGATCTCAGGCGCTGTTCGCCCCTCTTCTTCGGATTCGGCAATACAGCATTTACAGGAACCACCGGCGTTGTCGGTGGTTTTTCTTTGGGCGCGATTCCAGCCGTGGCCATTCAGGGGGGATTGTCCGTATTACTTGCCGGGCAACAGATCCATGCCACCTATAAGGGCAAGGATTATAACGCTCCCATGCTTACGCTCGGGATTGCCAACCTGACGACAGCCGGGGCGATGATGATCGCCGGAATCACATCCGGCACCCTGCTGGGGCTGGGGTTGGCGGCTTTTTCATCACTCGCCTTTGCCACATGGGGTATCGGCCACCTTTATCTCAATCGCTTCGTTAAGCGGGTTGAAAAAATCCAGAAGCAGAGCAGAAAAAAGGGATACACGCCGGAGCAGATACAAAAAGAGCTGGATAAAGACCCCGCTCTGAAAAGTATGCTGGCTAAATTTCAAATCTGCTATGGCGTTGCCGATATGGAGGCCATTCTGAATGCCGCCGCCTATGGCAAGGATTTACAAGCCGTGGTCGCAAATGTGGGGCAATCCCTAATGAGTTGGGAATCCCTTGCGCCTCTGTTCTTTGTTTCGGTAGGGCTGAGTAAATCTTTCTCGGAAGCTGCCTCACGAAAAATTGAGGCCTATACCCCGCGTTTCCTAAAACGGTTTACCCAAACCCCCAATGCCGCTTACAGCACAGCTTACGGCCTGACAGGTGCTGGAATTGCTTTAAAAGCCGCCTTCGCCATGGCAACGGGCAACAAGCTGGCCCTCACCACAACATTAGCGGCAAAACTGGCAGCCTATAGCAGCTGGACGCACGCCTATATCGCGCTGGACGAAGAAAAGCCGGCACCAGAGAGCGCTGAGGAATTTGCCAAGAAAAATGGATACGGTATATCACCCGCTATGACTTAGACATCCAGCAACAAACGCTGCGGGTCTTCGATTGCTTCCTTGATCCGCACCAGCGTGCTTACCGCCTCACGACCATCGATAATCCGGTGGTCGTAGGAGAGCGCCAGATACATCATCGGGCGCGCCTGAATGGAACCGTCCTTCATGACCATCGGGCGCTCCTGAATTTTGTGCATCCCCAGAATGGCAGATTGCGGAGCGTTCAGGATAGGCGTTGAAAGCAGAGACCCAAATACGCCACCATTGGTAATGGTGAACGTGCCGCCCTGCATTTCATCCATGGACAGCTTGCCATCACGCGCCTTCGCACCCAGCTCGCCAATCTTGGCTTCAATGCCCGCCATACTCATATGATCGGCATCACGCAGCACAGGCACGATCAAACCTTGCGGGGTCGAAACCGCCACACCGATATCGTAGTAGTTTTTGTAGATGATCTCATCGCCGGAAATTTCGGCATTCACCGCCGGGAACTCTTTCAACGCCTGAATAGCCGCTTTCACGAAGAACGACATAAAGCCCAGTTTCACGCCGTGTTTCTTTTCGAATACGTCTTTGTATTCCTTGCGCAGCTCCATCACCGGGCCCATATCAACCTCGTTAAACGTGGTCAGCATGGCGGCTGTGTTCTGAGCTTCCTTCAAACGCTTGGCAATCACCTGGCGCAGCTTGCTCATTTTCACTTTTTCTTCGCGCGGACCGACAGCACGGGCCGGAGCCGGAGCAGACGGCGCGCTGGATACTGCCGGAGCTGATACCGGCTTGGATGACAGGTAATTCTGCACGTCCTCTTTCGTCAGGCGGCCATCCTTACCGGAAGCCGGGACCTGAGAGGCATCAATATTATTATCCGCCAGCATCTTGCGTACGGCGGGGGAAAGCTTGGGTTCATCAACAGAAGCTGCCACTTTCGGTGCTTCCGCGGCCTTGGCTGGCGCGCTTTCCGCTTTGGGGGCTTCGGCTTTCTTGCCGCTGTCATTGGCAACTGCGCCCGCTTTCAATTCACCGAGCAGAGCGCCCACAGCAACACTTTCGCCTTCACCCACGATGATTTTAGAAACAACGCCCGATTCCGGCGCGTTTACTTCCAGCGTCACCTTATCGGTTTCCAGCTCAACCAGAGGCTCATCAGCCTTCACGGCCTCCCCCTCCTGCTTCAGCCAGCGGGCTACGGTAGCCTCGGAAACGGATTCACCCAATGTAGGGACAACGATTTTTGCCATTTTATGTCGCTCTCTATTTTTCAGATTCTGCTATTATAATTTCGCTTTCATGTGCGAACGTGAAGTTTCTTAAAACTTACGCCCCAAGTGGCGGAAAGACAAGAGGCTATCCGCTATTCAAAGTGATTCCATCCCGTTTTTTTCAAGGGGTAATCCTGCCCGTCTTTGATAACGCTTACATGGGCCGAGCCTTCCTGAAATTCGCCGATAATCCGAAAGGCCGGGTCCCTGCCCAAAAACCCCATCATGGCGGAAGGTGGCACCGCCATTAAAAGCCGGTAATCATCGCCGCCGCTTAAAACATCTTCCGGCGTGATATGCCCCGCCGTCAACCAGCCCTGAACGCCGGATGAGAGGGGTATATCTTCCCATCGCAACTTAGCTGACACGCCGGATTGCTTACAAATATGCCCTAAATCCTGCACCAGCCCATCGGAGATATCGATCACGGCGCGGACGGGGAGAGCATCATACAGTCGCACATCCGGGGTCATGTAAGCAGCGCTTAAGTCAGGCGCCTCTATCCCTTCACGCAAGGCCTTGAGGCCGCAAACGGCATCGCCCACCGCCCCCGTTACCCCAATCAGATCCCCGGCCTTCGCGCCGGAACGCGTGTAAGCCCTCCCCTTTTCCACCAACCCGAACGCGGTAATCACGATGGAGAGCGGCCCCGGCGTGGAACTGACATCCCCGCCCGATAAAAACAAACCGTAGCGTTTTTGATCATCCATCAACCCTACGATAAACCCATCCAGCCAAGCTTCATCAGCCTTTGGCAGTAACAGGCACATCTGGTAGCAATAGGGCTTTGCGCCCATGGCGTTGAGGTCTGATATATTCCGCCGCAGGGCTTTTTGCGCGATTGTGCCGGGCGCTGATCAGCCAAAAAATGCACACCCATCGTGGCGCAGTCGGATGTCACGACCAGCTCATATCCTTCCGGCACGTTCAAGCATGCCGCATCATTGGCAAACCCTGCGGCTTCCGGTTTGCCCAGCGCCAGCGGTTTCAGCTTTTCAATGATATCAAATTCTTTCATTAATTCTTCCAGAGGGCGTGAAAATGATGCACCGGCCCAGCCCCGCCGCCGACATCCAGCAAGTCGGATGCGCTCAAGGCGCCCGTAATATACGCCTTCGCCTCCCCCACCGCGTCCGGCATATCGTGCCCCCGCGCCAGAAAACAGGCGATAGCAGCCGAAAGCGTACAGCCCGTGCCGTGGTTATTCTTGGTATCGATCCGCGCCGCTTCGTAATCATAAAACGATCCGTAAGCCATCAGGACATCACGGCTGGCGTCCCCCGCCCCGTGACCACCCTTGACCAGAACGCATTCATTCCCGGTATCGTGCAGCGCACGGGCCAGTGTTTCCGGATCGTCTGACGGATGCCCACCCAGCAGCGCCTGCGCTTCGGGGATATTCGGGGTAATCAGGCTGGCGAGTGGGATCAGCTTTTCCTGCAGCGCCGTCATGGCCTTGGGTGATAACAAACTATCACCGCTTTGTGCAATCATCACCGGGTCCAGCACCACATGCGGCGGTTTATGATGCTGCAAAATCTCGACAATCACGCCGATGCTATCATCCGTGCCCGCCATACCGATTTTCACGGCCCCCCACATTGATGTCGACGAAAATCTCCTGCAGCTGGGAATATAAAAATTCAGGCGGTACAGCATGAACAGCCGCCACGCCTTTGGTATTCTGGGCCGTCAGCGCGGTCAATGCCGCCATACCGTAACAACCCAGCGCTGAAAAGGTTTTAAGATCGGCCTGAATCCCGGCTCCGCCGGAAGGGTCTGAGCCTGCGATGGAAAGAACATTGGGAATCATAACTATTTTTGTACTGTTAAAAAATGAGCGCACGGCAAGCGAAAACATCATCCGCCGCGCCGATGGCCCGCATAACAGCGATGCCGTCAGCCCCGGCCTCACGCACGGCCCCGGCATTATCAGCCGTAATACCGCCAATGCCCACCACAGGTACGGGCGATAAACTGACCAGTTCCGCAAAACGCTGCGGCCCCAGCACGGGTTTCCCTTTATCCGTCAGTGTCGGATAAACCGGCCCGGTGCCGATATAATCAACGATAGCCGGATCAATGGCAGAGATGTGATCTTCCGTAAACGCAGTCAAGCCCAGTATGGCATCCGGCCCCAGCAAGCCCCGCGCTTCCGCCGGGATGGTATCCCCCTGCCCGATATGCGCACCGTTAGCACCGATTTCGGCGGCAATATCCACGTAGTCGTTGATTAGAAGCGGTACGCCCGTTCCCGCCAGCGCAGTTTTCATACGCCGTGCCGTTTCCCAAACATGTTCTTTGGAGCTGATTTTATCGCGGTACTGGATCAGCGTTACACCTGCTTCCGCTGCCGTCCGCGCTATCGCCACCACATCCCGGCTCGCGCAACAAGCCGGGTCGGCGATGAAGTAGAGAGAGAGATCGAAGCTTTTAGGAAAGAGCTTCATCCACCAGCTTGTTCTGCTGTTCCAGGTGACGTTTCATAAGGCCCGTTGCCGGGGCTGCTGCTGCCGGGCGGCCCACGTAACCGGGACGTGTTTGCTTACGTTTCAGACCCGCCAGAACTTCTTCGATCAGCGGCTCGACAAAGAACCAGTAGCCCTGATTTTTCGGCTCTTCCTGACACCAGACGATTTCAGCGTTCTTACAGGCTTTCAGCTCTTCCGCCAGCGCGTTGAATGGGAACGGGTAAAGCTGTTCCACACGCACCAGCATGACATCCTTGATACCCCGCTCACGGCGCTGCTCCAGAAGGTCGTAATAGACCTTACCCGTACACAGCACCACGCGTTTGATCTTATCCGGCTTGGCCAGTTGATCCTTGTCATCATCCCACAAAACGCGGTGGAACGTGCTTTTGCCGGTGAACATATCAATGCTGGAAACCGCCAGCTTGTGGCGCAGCAATGATTTCGGCGTCATCAGGATCAGCGGTTTTCTGAATTCGCGCACCATCTGGCGGCGCAGAATGTGGAAGTAGTTAGCGGGCGTCGTACAGTTCGCCACCTGCATATTATCTTCCCCGCAGAGCTGAAGGAAACGCTCAGGACGTGCCGATGAATGCTCCGGCCCCTGCCCTTCATAACCATGCGGCAGAAGCATGGTCAGGCCGGACATACGCAGCCATTTAATCTCACCTGCCGCGATAAACTGATCGATGATCACTTGCGCACCGTTAACAAAGTCCCCGAACTGCGCTTCCCATAGCACCAGCGTGCGCGGGTCCGCCATGGTATAACCGTATTCAAAGCCCAGCACCGCCATTTCGGATAAGGGTGAATCGTAGACTTCAAACTTGGGCTGGTCAGGCGATACATTGCGGAGCGCGATGTATTTCTCTTCCGTGTCCTGATCATACCAGATGGCATGACGCTGCGAGAATGTGCCGCGCCCGACATCCTGACCCGATAAACGCACAGCGTAACCGTCTTTCAGCAACGACCCGAAAGCCATGGCCTCGCCCGTGGCCCAGTCAAAGCCTTGCCCGGTTTTGAACATTTCGGTTTTGGCATCCAGCACGCGCTGCAATTTTTTATTGATGGTAAAGCCATCCGGCACTTTTTGTCAGATGCGCCCCCAGTTTTTTAAGCTCCGCTTCCGATACGGCTGTTGTACCGCGGCGGTCGCCTTCCGGCGCCAGACTTAAACCTTCCCATGCCCCGCCGAACACATCGGCCTGACCGGGCTGGAAGCTTTCTGTGGCCTTGAAAGAGTCTTCCAGATGCGCCGTGAATTCATCAACATGCCTTGCGTTTCCGCCTCGCTGAGCGTGCCTTCCATTTCAAGCTGCTTGGCGTAAAGCGCGCGGGTCGTCTCCTGACCACCGATTTTCTTATACATCAGCGGTTGGGTGAAGGCTGGCTCATCCCCCTCATTGTGACCAAAGCGGCGGTAACAGAACATGTCGATCACGACATCTTTTCTGAACTGCTGACGGAATTCAATCGCCAGACGCGCCGCATGCACCACGGCTTCCGGGTCATCGCCATTCACGTGAAAAATAGGCGCCGCCAGCATTTTGGCAACATCCGTACAATAAGGGCCGGACCGCCCGAATTTAGGCGTGGTCGTAAAGCCGATCTGGTTATTGATCACGATATGGATCGTACCGCCGACTCTATATCCTGGAAGCTCCGAAATCATAAGCGTTTCTGCTGTTACGCCCTGCCCGGCGAAGGCAGCATCACCATGCAGAATAAGCGGCAGAACCTTTTGATTATCCGTATCGTTATACTGCACCTGTTTGGCGCGCACCTTACCGATCACCACCGGGTTTACAAATTCAAGGTGAGACGGGTTGGGCGCGAGGGAAAGGTGGATCTTGTTGCCATCGAATTCCCGGTCACTGGACGTGCCGAGGTGATATTTCACATCGCCCGAGCCCAGAACATCATCCGCCATGGATGTGCCGCCCTGAAATTCACGGAAGATGGCGGTGAAGGATTTGCCCATCACATTCGCCAGCACATTCAAACGCCCGCGGTGCGCCATACCAATATTGATTTCGCGCAGGCCCATCTGTCCGCCGCGCTTCATAATCTGTTCAATACAGGGAATCAGCGCTTCCCCGCCATCCAGACCAAAACGTTTCGTGCCGGGATATTTCTTATGCAGGAATTGCTCGAACACTTCCCCCGCCACAAGGCGCTGGTAAATGGCTTTTTTGCCTTCGGGTGTAAAATCGGTTTTGTTGCGCGGCTCTTCAATACGTTGCTGCAGCCATGCTTTTTCCTCAGGGTGCGTGAGGTGCAGGAACTCAAGCCCGATCGTTCCGCAATATATCTGGCGCAGCGCTGCCACAATATCTGCCAGCGTGGCATATTCCATGCCCAGAACGCCGTTAATGAAAATGGTGCGGCTATAATCTTCTGTTGTGAAGCCGTAATGGGCGGGATCCAGTTCCGGGTGATGCTCCATTTCCTTCAAACCCAGCGGGTCCAGATCAGCCATCAAATGCCCACGCGCGCGGTAAGCACGAATCAGTTGCAGCGCGCGGATGGAATCCATCGCTGCGGCCTTCGCATCCTGCATGGTTTTGGGGTCATTAGCGGCGGGTTTTTTTACCGCCGGCACCGGCGCCCGTTTCCAGCAACGCTGTCGATGTCGTTTTACCAAAGGCGCGGGACGAGGCGCGGTTTTCCTCCGGCGTCCAGCTGGCGCCCTGCATTTCCTTTAATATGATCAGCTCGTCATCGCTAAGGCCCGAAAAGAAGGTTTTCCAGCTGGCATCTACCTTCGCCGGATTTTTCAAATATTCCCCGTAAAGATGAACCACATATTCCGCATTGATACCTGTCAGAAACGAGAGATTGTTTATTTCCTGCGCCATATTAGAGGATGCTCCTGATTAAATTTTGCAAAGAGATACGCCTGTTATTCACTAAAATCAATACACTCAGATCAATACTCCCCCATTACCTTTCCCAAGGCATGAGAGAGTTCACGCAAGGCCTCGCGTTCGGCCCGGCTAATGCGGCGGTAACGCTCCAAACTCATAAAATCTTTGCCCTTTACCCTCGCAAAGAACCATTCACTATAATATTCGGCGGAAGTTAACATTTGGTGTTTAAAACCGGCCGTCTCACCTTCGCCGAACGCCAGCGCCACGGCCTCGCCAATCTCAAGTAATCTCTGGCAAAAAGCCGATACTTCTTTCTCATCGACATGATCGCGCAAGATGGACAGCGCCTGCCGGCAATCTTCCAGCACATTGCCGGGCTTGGCCGCCCATTCCGGCCATTTGTCCTTCTGCGCCAGCGTGTCGGTCATAATATGCTGCACGGATTCCGAACCGAATACTTCCTGCGTGAAGCCTTCGATCAGATTTTCCAGCACCTGACGTTCGCGCGCATCCGCTTCCTCGCCGCCGGATGAATCGCTCTGGCTCACCCACAGCCCCACGCGATAAGGCAGGCTGGTGATCTTAATGCGTTGATCGCGGCTGATGGTTTTGAGAAAACTCATGCCCCCACCATACACTTTTCAGGCCTTCAGGAACAGAGGCCGCATACCTGAAAAGGAAAGACCCCCGATACTCTTATTCTAAGAATACCAGGGGCCTATGGGGATGAAGCGCTCTCTTTCGAGGGTTGGGTTTGGGGTGGGGGAAAAAAGCGCCTCTCTTGGGGTTTTCTGTTCGTTTCGGGTTATCCGTTAAAAGGGAAGAGCCAGATCGACGTAATACCAGACGGAATTTGGAATATGGCTGTCGATCATCTGAACCATTGTCGTCAGCATCACCATTGTTACCGCGCCGTATACGTAATTAATCATTTTAATCCTCCCAAGGTTACACGAGTTATTCTGTAATCGATGCGTTGCAACGCCCATGCCAAATTTTCCGTAAGATTTGCGCCACCCCCATAGAAAAAGGCGGCAAATTTTGCCGCCTTAGGTAATTATTGCCGGTATTTTTTGCCGGATAGCTATATCTGGTTACGCTGCCATTGCCTTTACAACCGCCTCGCCCAAAGCGGCGGGGGAGTCGGATACAACGAAGCCGGCGCGTTTCATGGCGTCCATCTTGGCGGCAGCCGTATCATCCGCACCGGAAATCAGCGCGCCCGCATGGCCCATGCGCTTGCCGGGAGGGGCCGTGGCACCCGCGATGAAGCCTGCAATCGGCTTCTTGGTTTTGAGGGATTTGTAGAACTCGCATGCTTCAAGCTCAGCCGTACCGCCGATCTCGCCGATCATCAGGATCGCTTCGGTTTCGGGGTCGTCCATGAACAACTCAATGCAATCAATGAAATTCGTGCCGTTTACAGGGTCGCCGCCGATCCCGATACAGGTCGTCTGGCCCAGGCCCACCGCGCCCGTTTGCGCCACTGCTTCATAGGTGAGCGTGCCGGAGCGGGATACAATCCCCACCTTGCCGCGCTTGTGAATATGGCCGGGCATAATGCCGATCTTGCATTCGCCGGGCGTGATAACGCCGGGGCAGTTGGGACCGATCAGGCGCGTTTTGGAACCCGTTAAAGCGCGTTTAACCTTCACCATGTCGAGCACCGGAATACCTTCGGTGATACAGATCGCCAGCTCAATCTCAGCGTCAATCGCCTCCAGAATGGCATCCGCGGCGAACGGAGGCGGCACATATATAACAGACGCATTCGCGCCCGTTCTTTCCTTGGCTTCCGTCACAGTGTCGAATACGGGCAAATTCAGGTGCTTGCTGCCGCCCTTGCCGGGGGTTACGCCGCCCACCATCTTGGTGCCGTAAGCAATCGCCTGTTCGCTGTGGAACGTGCCTTGCGCGCCGGTGAAACCCTGACAGATCACCTTGGTGTTTTTATCGACGAGTACGGCCATTTGTATTCTCCTAATATTTTAAAATCCGCGTTACGCAGGGCATTCTAGACCAGCAATCCGGCTTGAACAAGGGACTTTCTATACAGGATTTTTTTATACGCCAAAGATTGACATTCTCCTCTCACATGTTACCAAAAATGATCATGTAAAAAATCGCGTAATAAAAACAATAAATTAAACAGGGACTATTACCATGATCACAAACCATAAAGTCTCACGGCTTGCCGCCGTGGGTTTGGGTAGCATTATGGCAGCCGCCGCTGCTCACAGCACCCCAATAGCTCAACACCTCACTAACGAAAGCGCCTCCACACCTATATCCGACCCCTTAATCAACGAGAAGGACGCCGAAGAAAACAAATGGACAGTCCGGTTAACCGGAGCCATAGACCGTGACAGCGCCATCCGGGTTATCAACCAATTGAAGGCCCTATCTGCTAAGGACCCTCACCACGAAATTACCTTGCGCATTAACTCTGCCGGCGGCGGAGTTGTGGCTGGTTTCTCCATATACGATGTCATGCAGAGGCTTCCTAACGACATTCGCACCGTGTGCGAGGGGGAAGCCCAGTCAATGGCGTTTGTGCTGCTGAGTGCAGGCACGCCGGGTAAGCGTGAGGTCCTTCCTCATTGTACGTTGATGGCCCATCAGGTCAGCGGCGGTGTTCGTGGTCGCGTTACGGATTTGCCGGTTGATTACCAGGACCTGCTAAAACTGAATGATCAACTTGTTGGCATTCTCAGCCGCCATAGCGGCTGGTCGATGAATCATTTGAAAGACTTCATGCAGCGGGATCTTATCCTGACCCCGGAAGAAGCCATTGCGATGAATTTTATTGATCAGGTCCGGCAGCCGTCCAAACAGCCTGAGATAAACCGCGCACCCGTTCTACCTGAAAAGTTCTGTGACAAAACCGAGCGCTCTTATATAGATGTCTGTGATTTAACGCAGCCTTAGAAAAAGAAAAAGCCCTGCTGATTATCTCAACGGGGCTTTTTTCTGATTAATAATCGCGGCCTGCCGTTATTCAGCTTCCTTTATGACACCACAGGCAATGCGCTCGCCCGCTCCACCGATCGGCTGGGTTTTATGATCATCAGCCTGTTCATGAACCATGAAAGCTGAACCATCCGTATCCATGATATTATCCTTACCATCACCACTCATTTTCAGATCCGGTGCATAAATTTCAGCTTTCACACTTCCGTCTTGATGCACGATCAGATTAGGCAAATCTCCGACCTCAGGCCCTTGGGGGTTCAAAAGACCATGCTGATCACCATCATCTGTTTTCACATGACCGCCGGCACCTTTGAAATGATCGTGATCACTGCAATTGCCGGTGTGATGCACATGGAAGCCATGAGGCCCAGGTACCAAACCCTCCATATTAATGGAGAGAAGCAAACCTTCCGGCCCCGGCTTAATGGTAACCATGCCAACGTTCTCACCTGCGGCATTGAACATCTCTACATGCGTAGGTTCCGCCGCTTCCTGAGCCAACACAGGACCAGAAAACACAGCCAGCATTCCCAAAGATAAAATAGAAAGACGAAATGTCATGAGGATACTTCCTTTCCGGTTTTTTTTAAACTTACGCTGCCTTGCTGATCGCGTTTTTAGTGGCTTCCACCACCTTCTTAGCGGCATCGGCAAGGTCATCCGCCGCGATGATATCAAGGCCGGATGTGTTGAGGATTTTTTTACCCTCCTCCACATTCGTACCTTCCAGACGAACGACCAACGGCACAGAAAGTTTCACTTCCTTCGCTGCCGCAATCACGCCCTTGGCGATAATGTCGCACTTCATAATCCCGCCGAAGATATTCACCAGAATACCCTTCACATTGGGGTCGGAAAGAATGATCTTGAATGCGGCCGTAACCTTTTCCTCATTCGCCCCGCCACCCACATCAAGGAAGTTGGCAGGCTCGCCGCCATACAACTTGATGATATCCATAGTGGACATGGCAAGGCCCGCCCCGTTCACCATACAGCCGATATTGCCCTCTAGTGCCACGTAGGAAAGTTCATACTGATGCGCAATGCGCTCTTTCTCATCTTCTTCCGATTCATCGCGCAGAGCGGCAATATCGGGGTGGCGGAACAGCGCGTTATCATCGAAATTGAACTTCGCATCCAGCGCCATCACCTGATCTTTCACAAGGATCATCGGGTTGATTTCCACGATCGAGGCATCCAGATCCATAAAGCACTTATAAAGATTGATAAAGAACTTCACAGCCGCCTTGTTGGCATCACCCTGCAGCCCCAGACCAAACGCCAGTTTACGGGCGTGGAAGCCGGAAATGCCGGAAGCCGGATCAATGGAAACCTTGAAGATTTTTTCAGGATGGCTATGCGCCACTTCCTCAATATCCATCCCGCCTTCGGTGGAAACGATGAAGGTGATGCGGCTTGTGGAGCGGTCCAGCGTCAGGGAACAGTAATATTCCTTTTCAATATCCACACCATCCGTCACGTAAAGACGCTGCACTTCCTTTCCTTCCGGCCCGGTTTGCTTCGTTACCAGCACCTGATTCAGCATGGCTTCGGCAGCGGCTTTCACATCATCAACCGTTTTGCACAGACGCACCCCGCCCTTACCTTCCGGGTTGTTCTTGAACTTACCCGCGCCGCGGCCCCCGGCATGGATCTGCGCTTTAACAACATAAAGCGGACCGGGAAGCTTTTCAGCGGCTTGGGCGGCTTCCGCCACGCTCATAGCAGGGATGCCGTCCGGCACGGCCACGCCGTATTTTTTCAGGAGTTCTTTGGCTTGATATTCATGGATATTCATAGGAATCGCCTCGTTTGATAAATGACCCTTGGTTTGTACCACCCGCCAAACGCTTTGAAAACCCCAAAAAATTCTGTTTTTGGCATGAAAATCTTAACACCTCATTAAGACATCAAGTCTATTATGGTAATCAAGATAAAAGGCCTGAAAAACAGGGAAAAGTAAGAATTTTAGGGCAATTCGTAGTATGAGTAAACAAAGCGACATAGCATTCAGGGACCAGCTGCTAGAACGGCTGGAAACTCATGCCGCTACGATAGAGTCCCCTGAGCAGGCAGAACAGTTCAGATTAGCTGCTGATAAACTGCAAGAAAGCATAACGGCTTATATAGATTATGGTGATACACCTGAACTTTATTTCGAATCCAGCAACGCAGAGCTGGAGCTGAACGTTGGTGAAAGCTTTGCGTCACTCTTCCAGATCAGCGGCACGCTAAGTCAGGAAATGGGACTGGAGTTTCAGGGCCTTGATAGGCTGGGAGGACATTTTGAAGGTGCCGTAATCGGTGTACCCCACTCCAGAGACGAACAACAAAAATTGATGCTCAGCACCGTAAATCGCTGAGAATGCTGATACTCAACGAAGCATCTAATCAAGTCATGCGTGAGTTTAACGTTGCCATGGATGACCTCATCAGTAACGCCGATGACCTTAACAAAAACGCAGATAACTGGTTCAAAGCAAAAGAAAAAGTAATCGAAGAATTCCAGGATCGGCTGGCAGTTATTGATGAAAAACGGAACGCTTTCCCAAAAGCGCTCATCGAACTTAGAAAAATCCTACAGATGAAAAATTGAAGCAGTCATAGAAGATCGAAAAGATTACAAAAAAGACCTGCTTGAGGCTAAAAAACGCCTTGATGAAGAACTCCAGAATTCCAAGGAATATCTGGAATTCTACAGAGGCCGAAAAAACGAGATGCTTGATGGCTTTGAACGGCGCATCCACAGATTAAAAGACTGGAGACTGGAAAGAGAATATAGACATCTGATTGAGGAGTTTAGAAAGGATGAGATCAATCCGGAGCGCGTTAAAGAGATCAAAGCCCGTATTGATCAGCGTCTGACAGAAATTCCGGCAAACTCTCGTGATCATGAGATGGTCGCCAGAATGAGAGAGTTTGGGGAACAGATAAGACCTATAGGCCAAAGAATCCGCCGCATTGAAAGCTGTTTCAGACAAAAATGCCGCGATTATCGAAGATCTGCTGAAAGAAGTTGATGAGCATATCAACGAACTGGAGGCCATGAAGGGACTGTCCCTTGAAGAGAAACAGGCAAGAATTGATGCCTTACTTGAAAAAGTTGAGGATTCCCTCAAGAACTCCCACAACTTAAAAAATCTGAGAAATGAACTGGAAGCCCAGCGCCTGCAAATTGTGGTCGACCGGGCAAACGAACGTCAAATCACTTCAATGAGCCGATTAACCGACTGGTTTGCACAAAATGTTCAGGGCGGCAAGAAGGTAACGCTTCTGAATGGTGAAGAGGCCGAAGTGTTTCAGGCACGCAGCACAAAACTGTATTACACAATTGAAAACGGAAAACGGGTTTATGTATCCGGCGAAGATCAATTAAAACTGCTAGGTCAGGATAATATCTCCATCGAAGATATGCGCGCTGACCGCAAGCGGCGCGAACAGGAAGCTGCGGCCGCAGAAGCCGAAGAGGCCGACAAAAAGGCCGGGCTGGAGATATACAAGCCGCATGAGGACACACAGCGTCCCGGCTCGGAATTTAATGCCGCCGTAGACAATGGCGATAAAACCGGCCCTGCAACGGCGCCCGTCCTTGAAGAAAGGGCAACCATTTCAGGGCCGTAATCTTGATTTAAGCGGCCTTCTTCACGGCAAACAAATGCTCCACCGCGGCGCGTTCTTCGCGCAGTTCTTTCTCGGTGGCATCCATACGCCCACGAGAGAAATCATCAACGGCAAGCCCTTGCACGATCTCATACTTCCCGTTTTTACAGATGCACGGGTAGCCATAGATCACGCCGGGTTCGACCCCGTATGACCCGTCAGACGGCACTGCCATCGAAACCCAGTCGCCCTCCGGCGTACCGAGCGCCCATGAACGCATATGATCAATCGCCGCGCCCGCTGCGGATGCCGCGCTCGAAAGCCCGCGCGCCTTGATAATCGCCGCGCCGCGCTGCTGCACATCCGGAATAAACGTCCCTTCATACCAGCCTTGATCCACCATGGGTTTGGCAGCCTGCCCCTTCACGGTGGCATGGCCGATATCCGGATATTGCGTGGAGGAATGGTTACCCCAGATAATCATTTTCTTGATTTCGGTGGTATGCGCACCCGTTTTTTCCGCCAGCTGAGACAGCGCACGGTTATGGTCCAGACGCACCATCGCCGTAAAGCATGAGGGCGAAAGATCAGGCGCGTTTTGCTGGGCAATCAGCGCGTTGGTGTTCGCCGGATTTCCGACCACCAGAACTTTTACATTGCGGGAAGCATAATCGTTCAGCGCCTTGCCTTGCGGGCCGAAAATCCCGCCATTCGCGGTCAGCAGGTCTTTACGTTCCATCCCGTCTTTACGCGGCATCGCACCCACCAGCAGGGCGTAATCAACATCCTTGAACGCTACGTCCAGCTTGTCGGTCGCGACAATACCGTGCAGCAGCGGGAACGCGCAATCGTTCAGTTCCATCACCACACCGTTCAGTGCGCCCAACGCCGGCGTAATTTCCAGCAGATGCAGGATCACCGGTTGATCCGGCCCCAACATGTCGCCGGAAGCAATACGGAACAAAAGAGCATAACCGATCTGACCGGCAGCGCCTGTCACAACAATACGAACGGGAGTTTTCATGAGATACATCCTTAATGGTTGGTATGAAGATTCTGTGCTGAGTAAGATAGCATAAATCGCACAGGAACACGAACCACTAATAATTCTTCTTCTGATTCTTAAGACCCATGAAGTCAAGCTGCCAGAGGATTTCTTCATCGGTGAGCGGATAGTCAGTCCCGTCACGCGGGTAAATCAGCTCCTGCGGGCGGACATAGCCCATTTCTTTTTGCAGCTGCAGCGCCATGCGCATGGAAAGCCCGGCTTGCCACGCCAACGCCACGATGGATTTCGGCGCTTTCAGCTCGAATACCTTTGTCACCACTTCCACCGGCACGCCGATCTTCTGGGCAATCGCCGTGTTCACAAAAGCGCTGTCCCGCATGGCAATGGCATCAGAAAGCATATCTTCATCCAGCTGCCCCTTGGCGAGCGCTTTCTTCACGCGCTTTTCCACGGGCTCCATATTCATTTCGCTTTCCTGCGTGAAATCGAGGCGGCGGCGGAACACGGCGGCAATTTCTTCCGTATCTTCGGGGTCAAAATCATCGCGGGTCATCAGGATATCACGGACGGACGCATCGACAAATTCCGCCAGTTCCTTGGCGATCGAGGGCGGCAGCGTGGCACGCGTTGCCATCGGCTTTTGCCATTCCGGGTAAGCCCGCGCCTTTTCAACAATCTGCTGCAACAGACCCGCCGTCATCAGCGCGCCGGAATTCCCCAGAAGCGCCACACCGCCCGGAATATCATCGGTTTCGATCACAGCTTCCGAAACAGGTTCGCTCACCACTGGGCGCAGCGCAATCGCCTCAACAGCCCAGCTGGCGGGATGGCCTTTCAGGATATCCAGCAAATCCGCATCCGACAGGGCAGCACAGAACCTTAGAATAGGCTCCGATACCTCGCGCTCCACATCGCGCGCCAGCTGCCCGGCAATTTTGGGCGGCGTATGGGCATGGTCTTTCAAGGTGCTGGACAGCGCAATCCGGATTTTCAAAACCTCATCCAGCGCCAGAGTGCCGAGCGCCTGCACGGCGTAGGCATATAATTGGGAATGCTTGTCATCGGTCAGATCCGGCAGTAATTCCACCAGACGCTTCGCCAGCGCCAGACGTACATCAGCCTCGCGGTCGGTCGCCAGAATGGGCGTTACATGCAGCGGAATCGATGCGTTTTGAGCCACGGCCTTACGCACTTTCGGGGACGGATCTTTTTCGGCGAGGTAGTACAAGATCTCTTTACTCGTCTGGTCGTCAGTTGCCAAAGTCATACGGCGTTTGATATCCGCAGACTTCAAATCGTCTGTCTGGGCTTTGTATCCTTTGCGGGACTTGCCGCCGCCCAGAAACTTTTCAATCCATTTCTTCATTGCAAATGCCGTACCAGTTTATAGCGGTTCGTTATACCAGCCGAATAGCAGGGTGCAAAGGGCAAACACCTGATTGATATAGAATAATAATTAATGTTGTCGATTGATCCACAACAATAAAAAAACCTTGCTCAACTATCAATCAAGCAAGGTCTCATCGTCAGATTAACAGCGACTATACTTCCGGGTTTGGACCCTCAGTCTTTTGGTCGGGCTTGTTATCAGCTTCAAATGCCTTGCTGCGAGCAATGCCATACCCCAGAGGATACCCTATAGCAACAGCACCCACCATGAAACTAATAGTTACTCGCGCCGGTTCTCCCATGGCAACCAATGCCCCCCCTGCAACTGCCGCACAGAAAGCTGAAACAGCCCACCCCTGCAAAAATGCTTTATCCATAATGAAAAACACTCCCTATTTGAAATGAATAGCCTTTTCTAACACTCAGGGGCCTCAGGTCAATCCCCCAGATATCCAGCGCTCTGCATCTCGCGCAGGCGGGATATCGTCCGCTCAAATTCGAAGGCATGATCATGCCCGAAATAGAGTTTTTCGGGCGGCCCATTCAGCTGATACGATCAGTTTCGTTTTGTTATCATACAAGGCATCCACCAGTGTCATGAAACGTTTAGCTTCATTGCGGCGGTCGTATCCCATTTTCGGCACACCTTCCAGAAACACTGTCTTGTAACGATGCGCGATGGCCAGATAATCTTCCGCCCCCAGCGGGCGTTCACATAGCTGGGAAAAGGAAAACCGCGCCGTATCGCGCACAGCAGCCTCCACCAGCATATCCCGCCCGCGCACTGTCAGATGATGTTCGCGCGGCGGCTCATAATCCGTCAATTGTCCAAACAATTTAGTCGCCCGCATATTGGTATGATCCCCCAGAGGCCAGAAATAACTCCCCTCCTCCATCAATACTTTCGTGCGGTAATCAATGCCGTTATCAAGGTTCAGCACATCCAGCCGGGTTTTCAGAAGTTCGATGAAGGGCAGGAAACGGTCACGCTGCAAACCGCCCTCATATAACTTATCCGGCGGCCAGTTGGATGTTGCCACCACCACTACACCCCGCCCGAAGAGGGCGGTGAACAAGCGCCCCAATATCATGGCATCGGCCACATCGGTCACGTGGAATTCATCGAAGCATAAAAGCTGCGCGCGCTCGGCAATTCTTTCCGCGAGCAAGGGAATCGTGGAATCAATCGTCTCCACCTCGCCTTCCTCCCGGCGGGTGTTTATATAGGCATGGACCTCGATCATGAATTCATGAAAATGCACGCGGCGTTTGGCAATATCATCCGGTACGGCATGAAAAAACAGATCCATCAGCATCGTCTTGCCGCGCCCGACGCCGCCCCAGAAATACGCCCCCTTGATGAAATCCTTCTTCGATTGCCCGAATTTAAACCAGTTACGGCGCCCTGTTTTCTCCGCAACCTTCAGCAGTTTTCCGTAGATAGCATCCAGCAGCAGCGCCGCCTTCGCCTGCGCCGGGTCAGGTGTGATATCACCGCCTTGAAGCTTGGCTTCGTAGACCGCCAGCGGGCCGTCAGGATGATGTGTTTTCGTCATTTGGTGTTAATCTTGAACGCCGACCAGCGGATCAGCAGGATGGAAAATTCATAAAGCGCCAGCAAGGGCACCGCCAGCATAATCTGGCTTAATATATCCGGCGGGGTCAAGAACGCCGCCAGAATAAACACAAGGATCACCGCGTATTTCCGCGTTGCTACAAGCGTATCCGCCGTGATCATCCCGGCCCGCGCCAGCAGGCTTAACAGCACCGGCAGCTGGAAACACAAACCGAACGCAAAAATCAGCGTCATAATAAGATCGAGATATTCGGATATTCGTGCCTCCAGCTCAATCGGCAGGGACGTCTGCTCCGCGCCGCTCTGGAAGCTCATGAAAAACGGCCAGGCCATGGGGATCACCGCGTAGTAAACACACGCGCCGCCGAGGAAGAACAGCACGGGTGTGGCGATCAGATAGGGCAGGAACACACGCCGTTCCTTATTGTATAAACCCGGCGCCACGAAAATCCATATCTGCCAGAGCAGCACGGGGAAGGTCAGGAAAATACCGCTGAAAAACGCCACTTTAACGTAGGTAAAGAACGCTTCCGTCAGCCCGGTATAAATCAGGCGCTGCGTATCGCCCGGCTGCATGGCCTCAGCCAGCGGGCGCACCAGAAAACCCGTTAAATCCTGCACAAATAAAAAGCTAAGCGCGGTGCCGATTGCCATTGCCCCCATCACCCAGAGCAGCCGCACACGCAGCTCGGTAATATGTTCCACCAGCGATTTCGGGGCGGCGTCTATACTCATCCGGACTTCGCTTTCTTTGTTGGCTTTTCCTCTTCAAGCACGGGCGGCTTTTCCGCACTCTCCATATCTTCCTCATCCGCCGCGGCTTCATCGAAACCTTCGGGCGGTTCTTCGAAATTCACCTGTTTGCGGATATCCTGCAAATCCGCCTCGCGCAGGAATTCTTCAAATTGCTGGGAAAATGCATAACGGACGTAAGAAACGCGGCGCGCCACACGCCCCAGCGCCACCATAATTTTTGGGATTTCATCAGGGCCAATCACAAAGACAGCCACAGCCATAATCAGCAGTAATTCGGAAAAGCCGAAATCGAGCATGCTTAGGGCCGCTCCCGGGGCTTACTCATCTTTTTTTTCGATTTTAGGGGCGGGCGTATCATCTTCATCCTTCAAGCCTTTTTTGAAAGACTTGATACCCTTGGCCAGATTTTCAGCAATACCCGGCACGCGGCTGGCCCCGAAAATCAGGACAACGAGGAGGATAACAAGAAGGATCTGTAACGGGCCGGGGGTCATGATGCTGCTTTTTCCTCTTCTTCTGCAAAGCTGTTTTCAAAATCATCGTCATTGGCGATCTCTGTTTCGTCTTCTTCCTGATCCTGAAACAGATCAGGGGAATCCGGCAGAGCGTCAATCGCCGGGCGGCGGTCCAAAAGCCCGGAGGCTTTGAGTTCATCCAGACCCGGTAAATCCATCATACTCTCCAGACCGAAATGATCAAGAAAAGCCGTTGTGGTAATCCAAGTCAGGGGGCGACCCAGCGTTTCGCGGCGACGGCCGGGCTTGACCCAACCGGCTTCAACCAGCGTATCCAGCGTGCCTTTATGGATAGCAACCCCGCGGATATTTTCAATTTCCGCCCGCGTCACCGGCTGGTGATAGGCCACAATGGCCAGCGTTTCCAACGCCGCGCGGGAGAGTTTTCTGACCTCTTGTTTTTGCAGCCCCAGTGCCCCGGCAAGATCAGACGCCGTGCGGAAGGCCCAAACGCCATCCATTTCAATTAAGTTCACACCGCGCCCGTCATAATCCTGTTGCAGGGATTTCAGGATAGCGCCAACATCGGCCTCTTCCCCCAAACGATCATACAGCGCCTTGGGTGATAGCGGTTCCGCCGCGGCAAATAACATGGCTTCGACAATGCGTTTTTGATCCTGATCCATTACTCTTATCCTTTTAAGCCTCCTGCTGTTCCGCCAGTGCCCGCACATAAATGGGGCGGAAGGGCCCATCTTGCTTAATTTCAGCACGGCCCTGCTTCACCAGCTCCAGCCCCGCCGTGAAGGTGGAGGCCAAAGCGGAACGCGCATAAAGCTTGTCCTTAATATTGTCCGGCATGAAGCTGCTAAGCGTGGCCCACACGCTGCCCATGCCCTTGCGCGGCAGATTCCCCAGCATCTTGGTCAGGCGTTCCAGCGCGCTTTCCGTGGACATCAAATTATAAACAGGCAAGTCATACTGCCCACCATCGGCCCGACGTTTGATATCGCCGTAAGCCTTCAGAACATCGTAAAGATCAACATCCCAGTTGGTTTCCACAACGACCGCCATTTCCTCGGGCGCGCCGCGCGGGAAAAAATCCTGCCCCAGCTGCGGGCGTGCCATAAGCTTGTCCGCCACTTTTTGCATGGCTTCCAGACGGCGGAGCTGGAATTGCAAGGCTTCCGCCATTTCGGCGGCGCTGGGTTCCGGCCCGCCCTCTTCCTTAGGCAGTAACAGACGTGATTTCAGGTAGGTCAACCACGCCGCCATCACCAGATATTCAGCCGCCAGCTCCAGATTCAGTGCCTTGGCGCGCTCCACAAATTCCAGATATTGCCGCACAAGCTGGAGGATTGAAATCTTGGCCAGATCAACTTTTTGATTGCGTGCCAATTCCAGCAGCACCTCGATCGGGCCTTCATAGCCATCGATCCGGAGCAAAAGCGAATCGGCCTCATGCACATTCCCGGCAGGAACGCGCGGCGGATCTTCCTCGAAAGCGACATTGGTTGCGGACATAATATTAGTCTTACGCCAAAAAAGCGGCGTTTTGCAAGCGTTTCCGCGCGGTATCGGTCAGGTTAGACACAGATTTCGACAAGAGTTCCATATCCGCAAAACGGCCGGAGCAATAAAGCAAGGCATCGCAGCCTGCCGTTAAACAGGCATCAGCCCGCGCGGCAAGGTCGCCGTAAATATCCAGCGCCTTCATATCCAGATCATCACCCAACAGGAATCCGGCAAAGCCGATTTCACCGCGAATGATATCCTGCATCACTTTTTGCGATGTCGTGGCGGGGTGGTCGGCATCCAGATCTTCATACACCACATGCGCCGTCATGCCCCACACTTTAGAGCCAACATCGGATTCAGAAAGCATTTTAAACGGCATGAAATCCGCCGCCGCCAGATCGGCATGACTGGCCTTAACGCGCGGCAGGGCCAGATGCGAATCAGCCTCCGCCCGCCCATGGCCCGGAATATGTTTAATAACAGGCGTGACCCCCCGCCGCCAGATAATGCCGACACAGAGATAAACCCAAGCGCCCGGCCAGCGCCGGATCAGCCCCAAAGGCCCGGTCGCCGATAATGTCATGCGCGCCGGGAAATACGAGATCGAGCACGGGGGAACAGGTAACATTAATGCCGACCTCCACCAGATCATCCGCCATTTGCAGCGTGTTAAAGCGCAAGGATTCGAGCGCCGCTTCCAGCGTTTCCTCCGCCGCCTGATCGCCAAACACCTTGCCGGGAGGATAGGCGCGCCAATGCGGGGCCTTCATACGTTGCACGCGCCCGCCTTCCTGATCGATCAGGATAGGGCAATTCCAGCCCACACAGTCTTTCAAGGATTTAATCAGCGCCCGCAGTTGCTGCGGGTTTTGGATATTCCGCGCCCCGTCTTTATCGAACAGGATAAACCCCAAGGGCTTGGCGGCAGCAAACAGCGCCGTTTCCTCGGCCGTTAGCACAGGGCCGCTCAAGGAAAAAATGCGGCTTTTGTATCTTCAGGAATGTCTTTAAACATCGTCATAGCGAAGATTGTAAACGATGGACGCTCTAGCGGACCACAAGGCAACCGCCCGGCTTCTGCGCCTTCACCTGATCACAAAGGGAACGCGCGGCGCTTTCGGCATAAGGCCCCACTTGTACGCGGTAATACATACCCTTTTCACCCAGATTAGCTTCTTCAATCCGGTAAGGCGCCCCCGCCAGCGGAGAAATAGCCTTCTGGATTTTCTGCCATTCAGATTCAGCCGCGCTGCTGTGATGGCACGCTCACCACCTGCACGTAATGCGTGCCGCTCGTTGCTACAGGGGCCGGAGTGGGGGCAGGCGTTCCCGCCGGCCGGTTCAATGCGGGCGATG
>JAJOJU010000016.1 GCA_021208265.1 Alphaproteobacteria bacterium
TTTTTCTTCAGTTCCGGACGAACACTTAAGCCCATGATCCGCAAATCGCCGTTTTCCATGATGAAATGCAGTTGTCCGGCCTGCATATCGTATTCAATCCAGGAAAGTTCCCGCTTGAACGGTTTGTCATGGAATATGGCGACTTTCCCGTCTTCCCGGATGGCAACTTCTATATCAAGATCGCCTGTCCCTTTTGGGTCATAAACGAAATCGACAATATTGTTGTATACCTGGGGTTCCGGGGTTTGTGGTACTTGGTTGCTGTCTTCCGGGTTATTTTCCATTGCGCCTTTAGAATAGCGCTTATTTATGACAGCGTCACCCTCTATTGCAAAACCGCCGTTTGTCCTCCTTTCGGTTAGATCTTAATCTTAATTAATTTTAACCCGCGGGGTGGGGGGATGCAAAGAATTTATCTTAAATTTTAAGGGTTTATTTGCTGCGTTGTTAAGGATTCATTAAACCTTGGGCGGCAAGATATTAGGCGGCTTAAACGGTATCTTTTTTGCGTTTGTGAATCATGGGTACATAAAAGCCGTCAAGTGTTTCCCCGTCTTTGGTGCGTACAATGCCCACTTCCTGCGCACGTGTGAAATAGGGGCGCACCAACCATTGAATTTTGACGCCCAGATTCATGATTGTGCCGTCTTTTTTCACGACCGTGACCATGTGATCATCCGGGTCGTATTCAAATCGTTCAATATCCTGTTCCACTGGTTTGCCGTGAAAAATATAGGCTTCCAGCGTGATTTTATTGACGTAGATATCCATTTCATCCGGCTTGAACAAAACGGGGGCATCCTCAAGCCCTTTGCCGGGTTTGAAGGCGCTTTTGATCGACGGTTTTGTGTTTCCTTCCGGAGTATCTTCAGACATGAAGCTGCGAAATTGAATCAGTTAACGAGAGGGAATCGCATGAAACAAAACCCCTGACCATCATATCACTGCAAAAAGGCGGGGGGAAGGCTGGATGTGTTACAGGGAAAGCTCGGAAGTGACAGGTCTGTCCAGAGAGATATCAGTAGTCATGCCTGCTGCGCGGGGCATATGTCTATCGCCGGTGGAAGCATCAATGCCATCGGCGCGCATGCTTGCCGGCAAGTGTTGTGCGCCTTGTGCTGCAGTTGATTCTCTGTGCAGAAGCGTTGTAAAGGCAACAGGCTTTCCATCGAAATCAACAGCCTGCAGATAAGGCGCTGAGGCGGTTTCACCCGTGCCCTTGATTTGCTGTACCAGTTGCCCTGAACGGAAGTGAAGGGGCGTATGGGTTGTATCCGCACGTTGCCCCAGTCCGCCATTCTCCAAACGCGCTTCAATCAATTTGGCATTGCCGGCATCAATATCAACACTGACAGGCTTTTTAAGCCCTTCGGTTGTTGTTTCGTTTGCGGAGCTTTTAAATTGTTGCGTCACAGAGGATTTTTTTGTTGGCCCATCAGGATTATAGAACATGCCGCCGCTGCCTGATAAATAAGACCAGGCGGCATAACCAACAGCCAGAGCCAACGCCGGCCCGATGATGCCTGAACCGATAACGGGTATGTTTTTTATAACTTTGTAGGCCAGAGCCCAGCCTACGCCCACAGCGGCAAGGTTAAACATCCAGTGGTACGGGTTTTCGTAAGGGTTTGAGAGATGGCTTGTGATGGGCTTAAAGGTTTTTGCGACCTCTGATACAACCCCTTTACCGCCATAAAAGGCGCCTTCTACGCCCTCATGACTGATGCCTGCGCGGCCGCGCTCAATTCCAAATGGCTTCCCTTTTTCATACAGCCAGTTAGTCCATTCTTCGGTTTTTCTATCGGCTTCGGCTTGAGCTTCAGCGGCTTTTCTCTTTTGAGTTTTATCATAGTCGGTACCATCGGGGCTAAGCGCCAACGCCGCATACAGGCCCGTTGGTGGGGTTTTGTTTTCGCCTATTTTCCCTTTGAATTCGGTTATTGCGGGATCTTCCGATGTATTGACGGCCTTGTTCAGCGCAATCAGAAGGTTTCTGTTTTCGAGATATCCCGCGTTGTTTTGCGTGACTTCCTGGCTTTTTAGAAAGTTAAACAAGTAGGTGTTGTCGGGTTCGCCGGGTGGACTGCCCAGTGCGGCTGCCAAAGCCACCGCATCAATTTTGGTGGAGTCTTTTTTGAATCCTTCCCAGAAATTCTCGGCAAATATTTTGCCTTGTTCAGCGGCCAGATCTTTGTTTTGTGCTAGCAGATCTCTGACGGTTTGCTCTTCTGCGCGGGGATCATCTGCTGTGCCTTTTTCTGAGCTGCCTTCAATACGGCCCAGTATTTTTTCCAAGACTTTGGCTTTTTCACCTGCCGGTGCCGTGGATTTTTTAACTTCGTCCAGCTCGCGGTTCAGATCAGCCAGGGTATATCTTGCCGCAAGCTCCTGCATGCGTTTTTCAAACTCCAGTTCGCTGGCGGATTTGGCCGGCGTGCCGTCTTCTTTTTTTCTCGACCTCTGTCGGCTTGTTTTTTTTGGTACGGGACGGCATCTTCTTTGGGCTTTTCTATGGGTGCGTATTTTATTCAGAAGCTCGTCCAGATTTTTTGCCGGGGCACTTTGCCGTTCCCGAAGTTTTCTGCTGCCTGGGCAGAACCTATAGAAAACAGCGTTGCCAATGAAAATGAGCTGTTTCCAGAAGCATCTGCTTTGAGTACGGGGGCAGGGCCATCTTTTTTATCCGATGATATTGTTGTATCAAGAGCAGCTGTTTCTTTAGGCAGATAGGCCTTTAGCCTTGTTTCTACTTCGCCAAGCTTTGTTCTTTTGATCTTGCAGTTCATTATAGACCCTAAGTATCCGTTCTCTCTGTTCATGCGGGAGCGCTTTAAGATCATCCGGAGAAATATCGGTAATGATCTTTATTTCTGCCGCAAGTGATTCTTGTCTTTCTGCCTTAAAGTTAGCCCATCCGGTGCCGATAATGGTTGTAATTTCTTGATCTAGATGCTTGGTCAGTGCTTTGGATTCTGCAAGTGCGGTCCGGTTTGTTTCACGCATTCTCAGAACTTCGCTGACGGTATTCAGTACGGCTGCCGGATCTTTGGATGCATACCCGTTTTGTCTGGTAAAGTCATCGATATGGATTTGAATTTCTGAGGCCTTATACAGGGCGGAGCCGAGAATATGCGCTGCATCTCGCTTGTTGACAATTATGCCGGAGAGCTTGGTTTTCTGATCCTCTGAAAGCTCTTCCCTTTTTTCCTTTCCCCAATTGTATGAATCTATCTCCAAATTGGGGTCGTCACTTTGAACAAT
Source organism: Alphaproteobacteria bacterium (assembly GCA_021208265.1). Taxonomy (GTDB): domain Bacteria; phylum Pseudomonadota; class Alphaproteobacteria; order Micavibrionales; family Micavibrionaceae; genus JAJOJU01. The sequence goes on from JAJOJU010000016.1 coordinate 3,262, forward strand.
TGTTTGTAATTCTTCCAGCTTGCGGCGGGCATCGGTGAATTCCCGCAGTGCCGTTTTAGGGTCTGACAGTGTAAAGGAATTTTCCAGCTTTGCCGCTTCGCGGTCTATGTTAACGCGATAAAGATGCGTGTTGTCAGCTGCCCATGAATCCCAATCGTAAAATGTTTCGTTTTGGGCGCCGGAACTCCAGATGTTATGAGTCAAAAGTTTTGCCGTGCTGTCGAATGACTTTGGAATAGCTGTTATCATCCTTGGAATAACAGCATGCCCTCTATCCTCCCAGATGCCGACTTTTTCACCGACAATTTCTCCGGCCTCAAAGACCAGAGGGAGAATAATAGTAGCTTTTCCTGCAATTTTTGCGGCACGTCCCAACCAGCCCCATGATGAAGAGACAGCTGTGGGAGGCACAGATAAGGGGGCACCCGGTATCCGGGGGGATGAGAGATTTTGCCAGTTTCCAGGCGTATTCGTACTCATGCTGTCTATACCCTCTATATTACTCTTTCAGGCCGTATATGGGATAAATTGCCCATCATTTTTTATAATTAGCGCTTCACGGCCTGTTTACACAATTCACACAATAAAAGAAAAAGGTTAAAGGAGTCTTAATCAAGCCCGGATCTTGGGGCGTTATCTGGTTTTTCCTCCTCTTCTTTTTCTTTGGCGGCAGCGCTGCCAAAAACATTGCTGAGCCCCAGTGCTGAGGCTGCAGATTTTGTAAGGCGTGAAGCCGCTTGAAATGTAGCTCCTATCGTTGCGTCATAAAGATACGCAGATGCCTTAAAGGGCGCCGTAACGATCTTTGCCGGGGCGTTTAGCAGAGTATTTGTAACACTGTCGCCCAGTGCTTTTTTGTCAGGCCACCACGGTGTATCTCTTCGTCCGCCTTGAAAAAGTCCAACCTGATAGTTAGAGCCGCCCCATGTGAAGTTCCCGTCTTTATCAATGCTGGGGTTGTAAACATGGTAATTCCACCGTTGTCCCAGATAGCTATGGCGATACCAACGCCAGCTGTCTTTAATTGATTGCCAGGGGTGGAACGCCAGATTCCAGAAAGGTTCGTATTTACCATCGGCTTGAATTCTCAGGCCCAACATGCCGTTCATTGCCCGCCGCTTGGCCAGTTTTTTGTCAAGCTGGTGGCCCCATGTTCGTGCTTCATAGTCCGCCTTGCGGAAGCTGTCGACATCTTCGTCATTCAGCTTCAGGTTTGTGGGGCCCTTACCAAAAACTTCTCCGGCCAGTGCTGCCAGATTAGCTTCGGAACCTGTCTTTTGACCCATGGGGGTGGCCTGGAATGCTTCGTAGTGAGATGCCAGCTCTGATCTGAAACCCTTGCCGCGCAGATGAAAGAAAAGCCGGAACAAGGCACGTCCGTTACCGGGGCCGGTATCACCAAGACGGGCCAGAAGCCCACCTTTTCCTGTTAATATCGCCAGTCGCGCTTGTTTGTCAGCATAAGGCATCATCATGATTTCGCGGACTTGTTCCGTCAGCCACTCAATTTCTTTTTGTTTGTCTAGGACGGCCTTTTTAGCTTTATCATCAAGTCCGTCCACAACATGGAAGCCGTAGTAAAAGTCGGGTCTGAATCCTGCTTTAAAGACTCGGCCATTAAACTTATATTCGCGCTTTGCTTCATTCCAGCCATCGCCCGGGTTCATCGGTTGCCCGCGGCTATCTAGACGTCCATGTATAATTTCGTTTGCTTCCTTAAGGGCCGCCCAGTTTGCAATAGGGCCTGTGGCTTCTTCATTGGGCCTGTCCCGCACAACAATAAACGGATTGCCGTTTGGTTCCGTATCGGCCTTGGTTTTTGCCTTGGGGATTTTCACTCCGGCTTCATGAAGGCTCAAAAGAAAGTCCAGATGAGGGTCATACGCACCGGAAAACCAATCCATTTGGCTCATATGCTGCATAATCAGGCGTTCAATTTTTTGGTTTTTTTTCTGCTTCAGGTAGCCGCGATGTTTTGTTGAAATCTACTATTTTTTGAACAGCCGCTTTTGCTTGTTGCTCTACCAGCTTGTCTTTCTTGATCTGAGGAGTTTTTACATCACTTTTTAAGTTCCTTAACGCGATAATCTCTGCTGGTTCTGCTGAGGGGGGATTTTTTTCATCGCTATATACATGCGATAGGTATTTAACAGCGGGCTTATTGCCGAGAGATTTTAGTTGCTTGAGGACTTCCTGCTGTTGTTCTTCATTGGTTATGTGTTGAAAAACACTGGTTTGTACGTAGGTTAGTGCCTGCGGGTTTAATGCTTTTTTATCGTATAGCTTGTCGAGGATGTCGATGGTCTTTGTGGTATCGATGGTTCCCGTTTGAGGATCAAAAAATATTTCCTTTATAAACTCTGCCTGCGCCTCAAGTTCTGAAGCGCCGTAAAAGTTTCTATTTGCAAGAATGTCGGCGATCCGGGTTGTTTGATCGGCATCATCAACTTTTGCAGCGGCAACGGCTGCCAGATATTGTTTGTGCAATTTCGCTTTTGCGGGGTCAGATGTTTTGTCGCCAGCTTCTGCTTTTTTCTCCGGGTCTTCCGGAGCATCCGGCGCGTTGCCATTTTCGGGCTTGGGGGCCGGGCCGGGCCCCGCCGGTCTTTGTGAGAAGGCGCCGCTAGCCTCGTGCCTAAGCTGCCGACCCTTATTCAAAAGTTCCATAGTTTCAAGAATCTGGTGAGCTTGATTGATTCCCCCGTTTGTTTGTGGGGGGAGGGCTCTTAGATCAGCCAGCAGGCTCAGGAAATCATCTTCAGCCAGCCCTTTTAAAGCAGCCTGCTGTTTGTTTGCTCTAAGCCCCATAAAGGCCTGTAAAGCTTTATCCTGGTCGCCTTCTTCCATTTCCGCATAACCAGGCAGGATACCCAGATGCTGTTTCTTGGGCGTCAGACCGCCATCCGCATTTTGTGCGGTGGTATTCGTTCCGTCTGTGTTGCCTTCTTCAGACATGTATATCTATTTCACACCTATTATTAACACTGCTTGTCAGGGGTTATGACCCTGCTTCTTTATCTTTATTTACTTTTATAAATCCGTTTTCAGTTTCTCGCACTTAATTTCGATAACTTATTGTTTTGTCTTTTATTTTGAGCGCAAGGCGCACTAAGCCCATCTCTACAATTCACATGATAGAGAGGAATGGCTAAAAAATAGTTAATATGGGAAAAAATATTTCAGGGCGTTTACATGCCAGGTTCAGGTCCTGTCAAAACGGGTGCCGTTTGTTCCTGTGAGCCTAGTAAGCCAGTGCTTTTTATGAAATCATTTACGCTATCAAGCCACCCGTTTTTGGAGGCATACTGCATGGCAACGACCGCAGCAGTGAGCATCAATCCCGCCCCCAGAGCGCTGCCACCCCAGCTATGTCCTTTTCCAAAAGCTTGATAGAGGAATGTTAATGTCCCCAAAAGGGCTGGAATACCCATTTTCAGAGCGGATGTGTCACCTTGCAGCATTTGAGTGGCAGCTTCCTGAGCTTTTGCCATCGCTTTCTCAGCTGCTTTTTCTGCAGCGTTTGCTGCCAGTTCACCGCCTTTTTCAACAGCAACGGTTACGCCATTTCCTGCTATCTCCATGAGGCCGGACGGCGAAAGATCAACGCCTGTTGCGTCTTTTATAACGGCAGCGCCTTTTCCATCCAGGGCCAGCTCATCCGCGACCGAGAGAGCCGTAACCCCCGTTGCGCCTTTTGCGGCAACGCCAAAGGTGTTCTTTATGGGGCTTTTGAAAAACCACTTAGCCGCTTGTCCGAATAAGCCTGCGAGTTTCCACATCTCTCTACCTTAACATTATTATTTTTTATGGCCCCTGTCTGCTAAAGGCCTTTTCTATAATTCACATGATAGGGGGTGGATGTTAAGAAATGGTTAATGGCGGAAATGACGCATTCCTGTGAACACCATGGCAAGGCCGCGTTCATCAGCCGCTTTGATCACTTCATCATCGCGGATGGACCCGCCGGGCTGGATAATGGCGGTCACGCCGGCATCTGCTGCCGCGATCAAACCATCAGCAAAGGGGAAGAAGGCATCGCTGGCCACGACTGAGCCTTGTGCGAGGGAAACATCCTGCCCCAGCGCTTTAGCGGCATCCATGGCTTTGGAGGCAGCGATTCGTGAGGAATCAAGGCGGCTCATCTGTCCGGCGCCGATGCCTACGGTGGCACGGTTCTTGGCATAGACGATGGCATTGGATTTCACATGCTTACCCACGCGGAAGGCGAAGAGCAGGTCGGCCATTTCCTCTGCTGTGGGCGCGCGCTTTGTGACGACCTTCAGATCGGCTTCTGTAATGCGGCCTGTGTCGCTATCTTGCACCAAAAAGCCGCTGGCAACGCGGGTATAGGTGCGTGATTTTTCATTCATATCCGGCATGGCGCCTGTTTCCAGCACACGGATTTTATCCTTCTTGGCAAGGAAGGGGAGGGCATCCGCATTTACGGATGGCGCGATAATCACTTCCACAAACATCTTGGTGATGGCTTCGGCCGTGGCGGCATCCAGCGGGCGGTTGAGAGCGATAATGCCGCCAAAGGCGCTGACGGGGTCGCAAATAAGCGCTTGATTATAGGCATCGATAATGCTGCCCGCGCTTGCCACACCGCAGGGGTTGGCATGTTTGATGATGGCAACGGAAGGGGTATCAAATTCCGCCACAAGCTCGAACGCCGCGTTGGTGTCGTTGATGTTGTTATAGGAAAGTTCTTTCCCTTGAATCTGTTTAGCGGTGGCTGCGCCGGGGCGGGAAGCTCCTTCGGTTAAATAAAGAGCCGCATTCTGGTGAGGGTTTTCACCGTAGCGTAAGGATTGTGAAAGCACGCCCGCGAAGGAGATGCGCGGCGGGAAGGCTTCTTTATCTTCCAGCTGGCCGGAAAGCCATGTGGAAATGGCTGTGTCGTAAGAGGCTGTGAGCGCAAACGCATCGCGGGCCAAGCGGCGGCGCAGAGGGGCTGTAACGCCCTTATGAGCATCCAGATCCGCCAGCACGGCATCATAATCAGCGGGGTTTGTTAGAATAGTTACAAAGTCGTGGTTTTTAGCGGAAGCGCGGATCATCGCCGGGCCGCCGATATCGATATTTTCAATGCAGTCATCAAAGCTGCCGCCGCCTTGCATGGTTTTCACGAAGGGGTAGAGGTTGATGACAACCATATCGATGCCCTCAATCCCGTGTTCGTTCATGGCATCCACGTGGCCGGGTTCATCGCGGCGGGCGAGAATGCCGCCATGCACTTTCGGGTGCAGGGTTTTAACGCGGCCATCCATAATTTCCGGGAAGCCGGTGAAGCTGGAAACATCCTGCACATCAAGGCCCGCATCTTTCAGCGTTTTGTAAGTGCCGCCGGTGGAGAGCAGCTTGATGCCGTGCTTGCTAAGGGCTGCGGCAAATTCGGTAATGCCGGTTTTGTCGGAGACGGAAAGAAGGGCGCGTGTGATGGGAAGAGTGTTTGTCATGCGAAGGGTTTTAAACCCATCACCCTATCAAACGCAAGAGCGTAAATTATGCAGCTTTTACCAGATGCGGGCTGTTTTCGTGAACATAAAGACCGCGCTGGCCCGGCATGGGTTTAAAGACATCCGTGATGCCGATCACGGTTTCTGCACCACCAAGGAAGAGAAAGCCATCCGGCGCCAGATGTTTGGACATACGGTTCAGGATATCAGCTTTGGTTTTTTCATCGAAATAGATCAAAACATTACGACAGAAGATAATATCGAACTGACCGAACGCCGCCATGCTTTCCAACAGGTTAAAGGGCTGATAGCTGATCATCTTGCGAATGGGCTCGTTGATACGCCATTTATCGCCTTCTTGCGTGAAATATTTCATGAGCAGCTGAATAGGCAGGCCGCGCTGGACTTCGAACTGGGTGTACAGGCCTTCCCGCGCCTTTGCCAGAATTTCATCGGACAGGTCAGTGCCGATAATTTCATTCCGCCAGCCTGTAAACTGGGTTTCCATCTCTTTTAAAATCATGGCGATGGAGTAGGGTTCCTGCCCGCTGGAGGCCGCCGCGCACCATGTCCGCATGCGGCGGTGGTTCATCCGGGTTTTCAGCATATGGGGAAGAACAACTTCCTTCAGGCGGTCGAACGGGTTCTGATCACGGAAGAAGGATGTTTCATTCGTGGTCATGGCCTCCACGATATCCTTGACCATTTGCTTGTCGGGAACACCTTGCAGGGCGATGGTCAGTGTGTTCAGGCCGTCAAACCCCCATTTTTCGCCACAGGGTTCAGGCGGGATTCCAGCAGATAAGCTTTGTCCGGCGTGATTACAAGGCCGGATCGTTCCTTTAAAAGCGCCTGATATATGTCGAAGTCAGTTAACCGCATGTGCTTTTTTCTTTGTTATGGTGTTGGTTCTATAATCCTGTTGCAACTTTTCTTACCCATGGTCCGATATCGTTTAACGGCATCACGGCGGAACAAACCCCGGCCATGGCGACAGCCCCCGGCATGCCCCAGACTACGCTGGTTTGCTGATCCTGCGCAACGACCCGTCCGCCGGCATCCACAAGCAGTTGCGCACTTTTTTTGTCCGTCATTTCCCATCCCGGTCAGGATGACACATAAAATTTTGCGGCCATATATAGGGATAAGTGAGCGCAGCATGGGGTCGACAGCGGGCTTGCAGAAATTTTCAGCTGGACCATCATCAATCTTGATGGTTGTGCCGTTACCCGATTTTTCAAACAACATATGAAAGCCGCCGGGCGCAACGTAGGCTTTGCCCGGTTCCAGCAACATGCCGTTCTCGCCTTCAGCTGTGGGCAAGCCTGTTTGCTGGGTTAAGTGTTGAGCCAGAATGCGTGTGAATGTAGCGGGCATGTGCTGTGTGATGACGATGGGTATGGTAAGACCGGTCATGTTTTTCAGGACATTCATCAAGGCTTGCGGACCGCCTGTCGAGCTGCCGATGACGATAATATCAGGGCGGCCCTGATAATCCGCTGAACTATTGCGCAAGGTAAAATTAGGCTTGGGGGCAGCAGGTGCAGGAGCTGCTGCTGGCTTATTGGTTGCGCTTTGTTGTGGGGAACCGGATTGCGTAGATTGTGCCTGTTCAGGCCGTTCGGCATGCGCCAGAGCCGCCAGGTGTTTTATCTTCTGGATCAGGATTTTTTGGAATTCCGAGCCGATTTTTGCTTCACCCGGCCCTGGCTTTACAACACATTCCACAGCACCGAGGGATAGGGCCTTCAAGCTGACTTGCGCCCCCCGCTCCGTTAAGGCGGAAAACATGATCACGCGTGATGAGGGTGATTTTTCAAGGATTTTGGGCAGCGCACTGAGGCCGTCCATCACCGGCATTTCAATGTCCAGAATGACGATATCCGGCTTTTTATCGCCCACGATATCAACCGCCAGCTGTCCGTTGCTAAGCGAGGAAACAACCTTTAACGCCGGATCATTTTCAAGCAGCGCCGTAAGTCCGCCGCGAATAACGGCGGAATCGTCTACTAACATAATCCGGACCGGGGTGTCAGCGGAGAAGGCGACGGAAGGGGCGTTGGTTAAAATGTTACTCGCCTCCCTGTCTTAATTAGCAGGGGGCGCTGTAAGGCCGATTTGCAAGAATTTCGATTCAATAATCTCACTATCAAACGGCTTCATGATGTATTCATTGGCGCCGGCTTGAATAGCGCGCTGGATATGGGAGATATCGTTTTCTGTTGTACAGAACACAACTTTTGGTGTTTGACCGTTTTCCATCTGGCGCAGTTTTTCCAGAAATTCTATCCCGCTCATCACCGGCATGTTCCAGTCCAGCAGGATGGCATCGGGCATTTGTATCTTGCAAGCATCATAGGCCTGTTGTCCGTCCTCTGCTTCGCTGCAGCTAAAGCCCAGATCCTCAACAATGCGCCGTGCTACTTTGCGGACAACACGGCTGTCATCGACAACAAGACATGATTTCATAACGGTATCCCCAGATTATTCTTTCTCTTCCTAAGGTAGCATAAAAAGTATAAGCAAAATCTAAATTACTTCCCAATTTATGCCCTGCTTGTATCAGGCGTTTACGGATCCCAGAAATTTAGGAACATCCATAACAATCAAAAGCTTGTCCTTCAGGCGGTATATGCCTGATGAGACTTCGCGCCAAAGCGGGTCAAGGGTAGAAGGATTTTTCTCAAACGTATCATCGCTCAACGATAAAACATCGCCCACCTTGTCGATAATCAGACTGTACAGCTCACTTTCATGTTCAACAACCACACTCATTTCCTGGGATGATTTATTGTCGTTTTCAGGCAATCCTAAACGCTTGCGGACATTAATCGCTGTGACAATGCGCCCGCGCAGGTTGAGTGATCCTGCCACCTCGGGCGGTGCCAGCGGAATTTTTGTAACCTTTTGCTTGCCAAGAACGTCCTGAACCTGAAGTACGGGGATGCCGAACATCTGGTCGCCGATCTGAATGGTCAGGAAATCGCTGGAACGTTTGCGGTATTCATCAGCCGCTTCCATATCTTCATGCCACTGGGTCATGTTTTTCTCCTGTTTTATTTTTATCCGTGTCCGGCAGTTTTTATATCAGCCGTATGGCTTTGTTCTGCCAGGGTCTGCGAATGGTGGTCAGCAGGGTATCCTTGTCGAACTTGGCGATATATTTGTAAAACCCGACTTCCAGACCACGTTCTATGTCCTGCGGGGTGGCGTGCGATGTAAGGGCCACCAGCGGGGTGTCTTGCCAGTTGCTGCCGGTTTTGATCTTGCGGGCAAATTCAAATCCATCCATTTCCGGCATTTCGATATCGCTGACGATCACATCAAACTGCGCGCCGTTTTCACATAATTTTAGTGCATCACCCGCATTATCGGTTGATGTCACATCATATCCGGCGACCCGCAGCAAAGGTACAATCATGTTGCGGAAGAACGGGCTGTCATCGACCAGAAGGACGTGGCGGCGGTTATGCCCCCGCCCGGCAGCGGCTTCACCGGCACTGGTGAAGGGGGTATCGTCATGGTCTTTAAACCACTGTGAACCAAGCGAGTTCAGGAAGTGGCCAATATCGATTACATCTGTTGCCTTCCCGGCAATGATTGCGCTGCCCATGATACCGGGTTGTGAAACGCCTGTCTGAACATCAACGAATTCTTCGGTGATATCAACGATTTCATCAACAATAATCCCCATGCTTTGGCCTTTGTCGGAAAATACCAAAACCGGTTTATCGTCCGCCCCTTCCAGATGTACGCCATGATTAAAGGGAACCAGCGGCATAAGTGCGCCGCGGTATTGGATAACCATCTTGTCGCCGGAGTGTTCAATATTCGACATTTTGAAGTTTTCAAGCCGTGCGACCAGTGACAATGGTACGGTTTTCGGTGTGCTATCCCCGGCCCGGAACAGCAGCAGAGAGGTTTTCTCATCATTACCGAATAATCCGGTTGCTTCCTGATCTGTCGAGGCCTTGCTTTCACTGACATCCAGCTCGCCCGAAGCGCGTGCCAGACCGTTGGGGTCCAGAATCATAATGACTGAGCCATCACCCAGAATGGTATTGCCTGAGAAAAGCTCGATCCCGCGCAGCATCTGCGCCACAGGTTTCACCACGATTTCTTCGGTATCAAACACCTTGTCGACAATAATCCCGAAGCTGTGACCACCGACATGGGTTACCACCAGATATTTGTTAAGATAGCGGTCCTGCATATCCGCCTCATCATCGCGTTCGTCTTCAAGCTTGAGAGTGTTGCTCAGATTAAGGAGGGGGAGCAAGCGGTCACGCAGGCGATAAACAGGCGTGCCCTTGATGCTTTCAATTTTTGTGCTGCTGGCGGCGGATACCAATACCAGCTCTTGCACGGAAAGTTGGGGAATGGCAAAGCGTTCACCGCCTGATTCAACAATCAGGGCAGATACAATAGCCAGCGTCAGCGGGATTTTAATGGTAAAGGTCGATCCCTCTCCTTCTACCGATTTAAGCTCAATTGACCCACCGATTTTTTCAATATTCGTGCGCACCACATCCATACCCACGCCACGCCCGGAAACGGATGTTACTTTCTCAGCCGTTGAGAAACCGGCACGGAAAATAAATTGCTGGATCTGGCTGGGGCTCATGCCATTAAGTTCGTCTTCCGTGGCAAGGCCGTTTTCTATGGCTTTGCGGCGAATACGGTCAACAGCCAAACCTTTGCCGTCATCAGAAATTTGAATGATGATGTGCCCACCTTCATGGAAGGCATTCAGGAGGATTTTACCGGTTTCAGGCTTTCCGGCTTTTTTGCGGCTTTCTATATCTTCCACCCCGTGATCGGCAGAATTGCGAACCATGTGTGTTAGCGGGTCTTTGATAAGTTCCAGAACCTGACGGTCCAGTTCCGTATCCTGCCCGCGCATTTCAAGGTCAATTTTTTTACCTAATTCCATCGCCAGATCACGGATGATACGCGGTAGTTTCGACCACGCATTGCCGATAGGCTGCATGCGGGTTTTCATGACGCCGTCTTGTAATTCAGACACTACCTGATTGAGGCGTTGCAACGGTGCAGAATAATCGCTCTGCTGCAATGTGCGGGAAATCAGCAAAAGCTGGTTGCGGGTCAGCACCAGTTCGCTGACCATGGTCATCAGGTTTTCCAGTACATCCACGTTTACGCGCAACGTTTGAGCAGCCAGAGCACTTTCTTTGTGCTCAGCTCCGTCACTGCCGCCGCTGCAGCGGGTGGGATCTCGGTTTTTGCGGGAGGGGGCGGCGGTGTTTCCGTAGTTTCGTTCCATCATGGAGGCTGCCGGAACAGGTTCGAAAATCATATCTTCAGTGGGTTCGGAAGCGGCTTCTTCCGCCGGAGCTTCAGCAAAAATATCCTCTACTGCTGCGTCTACTGGTGCCGCGGGGGCGGCATCACTGCCGCCGCCATCGCGGCCTTCGTAAACGATATCCAGTTTTTCAATCAGTTCGGCGTAATCGCGGTCGGGTTCTTTTCCCGTTTGCTCAATTTGGCTGACGATATATTTAATGGCGTCTAGAGATTCAAAAATCAGTGTTACGTATGCAGGTGTTACCTGCAAGTCACCATCACGGAAACGGCCCAGCACGTTTTCGGCGTGGTGCGCCACTTTGGCCAGTTTGGGAAGGTCAAGGAATCCACATGTGCCTTTAATAGTATGCATCAGGCGGAAGATTTTACTGAGCAGATCCTTGTCATTCGGATTTTGTTCAAGATGAACAAGATCGTTATCAAGCTCTTCCAAGCTTTCATTGGTTTCGGTAAGAAAGTCGACAACGAGATCATCCATGAATCCGGCCCTTTTTAAAATTTATAGTGCGAGGCAATTACTCAAGGATAGGCCGGGAAGCGTTAAAATTCTCCTTATAAGGCCATACGCATGAGTATAGCATAAGTTCCGAATCAAGATAATCCCCAATTTTCAAGGCATTAGGGCGTATGCAGTGTAATACTTTGGTATGTTATGCTGTTTTGTCGCCCTGCTTTTTTAGAGCGGACATACAAGCTTGAAAGCGAAAACACCGCTGTCATTCTGGGTGCTTTCCGTATGGTAGCCATAGGCCTTTAACAAAAGATTCATTGTAAAAGCGTGCATCTGGCGGGGGGTTAGGGCATCGGCTGGAATATATTCGTTCAGCGCCTTGACAAGATCAGGCTTCAGGCCGGCGTCATCACCCGTGGCCGTAATAATAATGGATGTGTCATCGTGCCCCTTTACCGTGACCGTACCGCCTTTGGGCAGGGCTTCCACACATAACAGCAGCGCGCACATCAAAATCTTGCCGAACGCTGCGGGGCGTTCTTCCGGGCCGAGCGGGGCGTAAGGGTCCCAGTCCTGTTTCACTTTTTTATCGAGATCGATAAACGCGCCGAAAATTTTATGAACGTCTTCCGGCTTGATGGAGCTGTCTGCCCCGCCGGCGCCATAGGCCATGCGGTAGGCCTGCAACTTGGCGGAGCCTTGCTTGGCGCTGAAATTGATAAGGCCGAGGATATCATCTGCGCCTTCAATCTCCATATCCTCCAAAAACTCAACGCCATTCGCCACCGCGCCCACAGGCGAGATCAGGTCGTGACAGATTTTGGAGGCCAGAAGTTCAAGAACATGGATGTCGATAGTTTCAGTCATAAGCGGGATTAGCCTTTGGGAACGGTGAGTTTGTAGCCGAGCTGGCTGACCTCATCTTGGGCCATTTTGGTAAGTCTTTCAAGCCCTTCCACGGTGCTGCTTTCGGCGCGGGCCACCAGAACGCTTTGCGTGTTGGAGGGGCGCAGCAGCCACCAGCCATCAGGCGTAGAGACGCGCACGCCATCGATCGTATCAATCGAAACACCTTGCTGAGCCTTGGCTTTCAAGCTGGCATGCACGCGGGGGACGAGATCAAATTTCTCGGCTTCCTCCACATCAATGCGGATTTCCGGGGTGCTTTGCAGGTTCTGCACGTGGCTGGTTAGCTCGGAAAGTTTTTTGCCCGATCGCGCCACGATATTAATCAGGCGCACGGCACAATAAAGCGCATCGTCAAAACCGAAATATTTATCAGCGAAGAAAATGTGGCCGGAAAGCTCGCCTGCCAGCGGGGCATTCAGCTCCGCCATTTTGGCTTTGATCAGGGAATGCCCGGTCTTCCACATCACAGGTGTGCCGCCCATTTTCTTGATTTCATCAAACATAACTTGTGAGCATTTCACATCGCCGATGATCGGCGCGCCGGGTGTATCTTGCAGAATTTCCGAGGCATAGAGCGTCATCAAAATATCGCAGCGGAGCACATTGCCTTCATCATCCACCACGCCGATACGGTCGGCATCGCCGTCAAAAGCGATACCGAGATCACATTTGTGCTGGGCTACAAGGCCTTTTAGATCAATCAGGTTTTCATCTACCGTGGGGTCAGGGTGGTGGTTGGGGAAATGTCCATCGATATCCTCATAAATAAGGTGGTGCGTACCCGGCAGCTTTTTAGTGAGCATTTGCAGGGTTTCGCCGCCTGCGCCATTTCCGGCATCCCAGCCGATGGTGAGAGGCTCGGCATTTTCAAGATCAAGCAGCAGGCGGTTCACGTAAGCTTCGCGCACATCCAGCGTTTCTTCAATGCCGCCTTCCAGTTCGTCAAAATCGTGGGCATCGGCAAGCGCGCCTAAGTGCTGGATGGTATCCCCATAGACGCCCTTTTTCTGGAGCATCATCTTAAAGCCGTTGTAATCAGGCGGGTTGTGGGAGCCCGTGACCATAATCCCCGCATCACCCAGATATTCCTTCACGGAAAAATAAAGCATGGGCGTGGGGCCAAGGCCGATATTAACCACCTTCGCGCCTGTTTTTTGTAAGCCTTCGGACAAGGCTGCCGCCAGACCGGGAGAGCTTAAACGCCCGTCATATCCCACATAAATGATCGGGTGATCCATCAGGCTTTCGCGTTTCACATAGGTGCCGAAGGCTAGCCCCAAAGCATGGGCATCCTCTTCCGACAGCGTTTTTCCGATCTGGCCGCGAATATCGTATTCGCGCAGGATTGTGGGGTTGAAAGTGTGGTGGGACATGTCTTTTTGTTTTCCCGGCGAAAGCCGGGATCCATGAGTTAGTTAATCGATTTCACAAAACTATCATAAAGATCAAACCAATGCGGGTTACTTTTTTCAATCATTTCAATTTTCCAAAGCCTTTTCCATTCTTTGATGTTTCTTTCACGCTTCTGGCCTTCGAGAATATCCTCGTGGCGTTCGTAATAAACCAGTTGTTTCAGGCCGTATTTTTTTGTGAAACCTTCAAAAATCTCCTCCCGGTGTTCAATCATGCGGCGCTGGAGGTCGTTTGTAAAACCAGTATAAAGCGTACCGTAGCGTTTGTTTGTCAGTATATACACGTAGTAATACTTCTGGTTCATGGGGCCGTCCGGGCATGGATCCCGGCTTTCGCCGGGAAGGCAGTTATAATCTAGGCTGCCTTGCTTATATCCATTTTTTCCTTCATCTGCTCGGCATAGCGTTGCAGCAGTTTCATAACCTCAGCCCCGATTTTGGGGTCTTTCAGGCCGTAAGCGATATTGGCTTCGATAAAGCCGAGGCGCGAGCCTGAATCATAGCTTTTCCCGTCAAAACGCATGGCGTGGAAAGGTTGTTCCCCGATCAGCTTGGCCATGGCGTCAGTCAGCTGAATTTCGCCGCCCGCGCCGGTTTCAAACACGCTCAAGGATTTGAAAATTTCAGGCTGAAGGATATAGCGGCCCGTAACAGTAAGGGTGGAGGGGGCCTTTTCCGGCTCCGGTTTTTCTACCAAACCCTTGATGGGAATGGCTTTGGCATCAGGCGTATCGGTGTCAATCACGCCGTAATTCTTGGTTTCTGCGCGCGGCACTTCTTCCACGGCGATCACGTTGCCGCCCACTTCGCTGTAAAGATCAACCATCTGCTTCAAACAGCCGGGTGTGTGCTGGATGAGCACATCAGGCAGCAGCACGGCGAAAGGTTCATTACCGATCAGCTTATGGGCGCACCATACGGCATGGCCCAGCCCCAGGGGTTTCGGCTGGCGTGTGAGGAACAGACGCCCGGCGGGCATTTCGGAATCCTGCACGGTTTTCAATAGATCGAGCTTACCCCGCTCTTTCAAAACGCGCTCCAGTTCCGGTTGGAAATCGAAATGCTCTTCCAGCATTTCTTTCTGGCGGCCTGTCACGAAGATGAAATCCTCAATCCCCGCTTCACGCGCTTCTTCAAACACGTGCTGGATCAGCGGGCGGTCGTTAATGGGGAGCATTTCCTTCGGCATCACCTTGGTGGCGGGCAGGAAACGTGTGCCAAGCCCCGCAACGGGGAATACGGCTTTTTTAATCGGGCGTTTGAAATCTGTCATGGTGAGGGGGATTTTAGCTGTTTTTACTTCTTGTTCAATAGAAAATCCCGCGCCTCGTTCAGCTTGGCCGCCAGCCATGCGGAACCTTCCTGATCGGGGTGAACTTTCTTCATGAGTGCTTTATAGGCGCTGTTTACGGTTTTTGTGTCGGCCTCTTCGTTAAGGCCCAGTATTTTCAAGGCCTCTTCTCGGGTCATGGGCGTGTTGGAGGCGGGTGGTTTGGCAGGCTCTTCCGTTTGTGCTTTACGGGCGCTCAGCTTTTTGAGAAGGGCCGGGATAAAGGGGATGATGGCGGCCACCAGCGCAATCGCCGCCGGAAGCCGCCCGGTAACGGCCATGTAGAAAAGCGCAATGGCTAATGCCACCAGCGTGGCTGTTAAGAATGCGGCTTTAATTTCAGCAGGCCCCGCTTTTAGGAAAAACCGGAAGAGGGCATAGGCAGCAAGGGCAAGGCCGATAACGAGGAGGAGATAGGGCATGGGTTACGCGGCCTCTGACTCTGCATCAGGCGGCGGTGCTTCAATGCCGATGGCTTGGATCAGGTTGCGCACTTCCTGCCGCGCCGCGATTTGGCTGATGGTAAGCGCGTTGTTAGGGTCTTCCTTTAAATCCAGAAGCGTGAGGCCTTTTAAGAACAGCTCCCGGAAAATGACCCGCTCGCCAAAACCGGGGGCGATGCGGAAGCCCTGCTTGGCGGAGATTTTCTCCAGAACATTGCCGATTTCACGTTTGTTATTGGCATCAATGTGGGAAAGGCGGTTCCTCATCACGATCCATTCCATGGGGCCGCCACCATTACGGCGCTTTTCCTCGCGCTGTTCTTCTACCATTTTGTGTAAACCGATGGGCCGATCACGTTATGCGTTTCCGGATCAATATCCGCCAGCAGGTCAAGATCGATATAGCTGTCGTTCATAGGCGTGATAAGGATATCCGCCCGCGCATGGGCGAGGCGCGATAAATGCGAATCAGTACCCGGTGTATCGATCACGATATAATCGCAAGCCGGCTCTAGCTCCGCCAGTGCCAGCCCTAAAAACGCGCATTCTTCGGCCTGACGCCCGGCGATGCTGGCGGCTTCCGAGCGCTCAATCGCCATGTGGAAGGGGGAGGGCAGAGGTTCCTTTGTGCGGGTGATAAAATTAAAGCGGTTCCGCATAGCGCGGGTGAGTGTGGCTTGGCGCGCGTCCAGATCAATCGTGCCCACCTTGTAACCCATGCGGAGCAAGGCGACAGCCGTGTGCAGCGCGGCGGTGGATTTCCCTGACCCCCCCTTTTCGTTTCCGAAAACGAGAACGTGGCTATGATTATCAGGCTGCGTGTTCATCTTAATTTATTTGTGAATCTTATGGATTCTCCCTATTATTCTTAGCATGGAAAAGACATCTGCTGAAAAACTATCTGCCTTAAGGGCTTTGATATCCCAAGCCGGTTTGGATGGGCTGATCATCCCCCATACGGATGAGTATCGTAATGAATATCTGCCGCCGGAAAGTAAACGCCTTGAATGGCTGACGGGTTTCACGGGTTCCGCCGGGTATGCTGTTGTGCTGACGGACAAAGCCGTGGCGGCATCGGACGGGCGTTATTACCCGATCCAGATCAAAGCGCAGGTGGACGAAACGCAGTTTAAGGCCGCTGATTCTACAAAAATTTCAGATGTGGAATGGCTGCTGGCCCATGCACCGCAAGGGGCTAAAATCGGATTTGATCCCAAACTTACAAGTCCCGCGCAGTATGAAAAGATGAAGGCCAGGCTGGCGGATAAAGGCATTGAGCTGGTGCCGACGCCGGAAAATCTGGTCGACAAGGCATGGGGGGCGGATCGCCCCGCCACAGCAGGTGGGTCCGTTGAAGTATTTTCTGCCGCACTGGATGGGCAGGAGTCATCCAAAAAAATAGCTGCGTTGAGCAAAACCTATAGTGAGAAGGGGGCGGATTACGCTGTTATAACCCTGCCGGATTCCATTGCCTGGCTCTTGAATATTCGCGGTAATGATGTGGAATGTAACCCTTATGTACTTTCTACAGCCATGCTGGATGTAAAGACGGGGGCGGTAGAATGGTTCCTTGATACTGCAAAAATTGATCCGGCGGATCAGGCGTTGGCCGATCATTTAAAGCATGTATCCTGCCGCCCGTCAGGTGAACTTTCTGTGCGGCTGGATGAACTCGCAAAGTCAGGCAAAACGGTAGCGCTGGATTATAAAACGGCATCGCTCTGGTATAAGAACAAGCTGGGTGAGGTATCGCTGGATGTGGCGGATATTGCTTCCAATATCAAAGCGCACAAGACACCGCATCAAGTTGCAATGATCAAACGCACGCAAGTTGAAGACGGCGTGGCAATGGTAAAATTCCTGCGCTGGGTGGAGGAAAATGCCCCTTCCGGTCAGTTGACGGAGATGGATCTGGCCGCACAGCTGGAAGTATTCCGCGGTCAAAGCCCTACCTATCGCGGACCCAGTTTTGGGGCGATTGTGGGGGCTGCCGGGAACGGTGCGATTGTGCATTATCACGCAACGCCGGAAAGCAACCGCAAGATCAATCCCGGTGATATGGTGTTGGTGGATAGCGGTGGGCAATATTGTGGCGCAGATTTTGCGGGTACCACTGACATCACCCGTACCATTGTTGCCGGAACGCCCACGGTGCAAATGAAGCATGATTATACCCGCGTGCTGCAGGCCCATATTGCGGTGGCAGCTTCTTTATTTGCCGCAGATGAAACGGGGCAGGATGTTGATAAGCGTGCGCGCGACAAACTAAAACCGCATGGCCTTGATTACGCACATGGCACGGGGCATGGCGTGGGGCAGTATTTATCGGTGCATGAAGAATCGCCGCGTATTTCGACCAAGGAAGATCGCCCGTTGACGCCGGGGCTGCATCTTTCCAATGAACCGGGATATTACGCCGAAGGTTCTCACGGCATTCGTTCGGAAAATCTGGTGATTGTGAACGAGCCGGATGCTGATGGTAATCTGTCTTTTGAAACCGTTACCTATGCCCCGTTTGAACCAAGTCTTGTCGATTTTGACTTGCTGGATCAGGCGGAAAAAAAACTGGCTGGCGGATTACCACAAATTCGTTTTTCAGGCGCTGGAAAATCATCCGGGATTGGATAGTGCTTCCAAAACATGGTTGCAGGGAAAGGTTTCGGCTTTTGAGCAAGCGGCGCGGGGGGCGCGTACCCAGCCAAATTTTAACCAAGGCGGGGCGGAGCCTTCGCCCTAGCGCTGCTTGGTTTCTTCAGGGCTGAGTATCTCTTGCAAGGTTTCTTCAGTTTTCTTTTCCTTGGGCATTGTGGGGGATGTAATAAATTCCGGAATGGATTCCGTAGGCTTTAGTATCCCCTTGCTGGAGCCGCGTGGATGGAATTTCATCAGGTCGAACATCTTGTCGGCAAAGGCTGTGTTGGTCATGGTGGAGGGGCCAATCAATTCCTGCACGATCAGCATGTTGTCATGGATGCGCCCTCTTAAGCGCAGACGGTCCAGATACTCATATCCCGGTGGGGGCAGTATTTTTGCTGCCGTTTCAAAAAATTCATTTTCATTGGCATCAACCTTGTTCAGGTATTTTACCCGGCGCGGATCAACATCGAATTTCTGCATGTGCCGCTGATACATAACTTTCTTGGCATTACTTGAATTAATCGGCGCGTTAAATTTATAGGTATGCACGTTGTAGAACATATCCTGATCCCAAATCGGATCACGGATGCTGGTATTCAAAAGCTCCACCCGCTCACCGCTCTGGATCAAAGGATCGCGGTTGAAATAGGGCGGTGTAATGGGCGGCAAATAAATGGTGTAGACGTCAGAGTCGGTTTTAAAGGGCCGCCAGTCCTTTTGAAAATCGCCGGGTGATTTAATCCGCCCTTTGAATAATTCGAGTGAGTCGAAGTATTTATCGACCTGAGAGGAAAACAACGTGTTTTTGGGGCCGATAAACGAGATTTCCAGACGGGAATAATCCGTAAACATAATCCGTGTACGGCGCCCCTGTTCCCCGAATTCGCATCCTGGAATATCACAACAATTTCTACGCCCGCATTGCGGTCAAATATCTGGCGGTCTTCTTTGTTCAGGTAACCCAGCTCGGCCTTATACCCGTCAACAATCCGCTTAACCTCCATATCCAGCAGCATGGGCAGGTCATCGTCCTTAATTGGGGCGCCGAGTGTTTGCTCCAGCTTCACACTGAATTGCCGCATGCTGTTATGAATGGGGCGGCGGTCTTCAATGAATTTTACTTCCGTACTGTAAATTTCAATGTTGTCGTCAATCCGGAATGTTTTGGTTTCCGTGACATTTCCTTTGGGCATAAGCAGCCGGAAAAGACCGCTTTCAGCACGGTATTTTTCGAAAAACTCTTCCTCAGTCTGTGCATGCGCCGGCAGCACATAAACGAATATCAAAAGGGCAATAGATAAAATTTGAAATAAAGGCTTCATAATCTTTAAGAATTGTTTACCGCTTATTTTAGCATGACGGGAAACTTTTAAAAATTTCTTTATACGGGAAAACAAAACCGCCGGGAATTCCGGCGGTTTATAGAAAGTTATAGAGGCGCTTGCCAGTTATGCAGATTAATATCTGTCGGCGCGCTTGCGGTCCATCTTGCGGGAACGGCGGATAGATTCCGCTTTCTCGCGAGCTTTACGAACCGATGGTTTTTCGAATTCACGACGCATTTTCATTTCGCGGAAAATACCTTCACGCTGCATCTTTTTCTTCAATGCACGCAGTGCCTGCTCCACGTTATTATCGCGTACGTTTACGCTTACCATTCTGCTCTCACTTCCTTCCTCGGTAAAATTCCCCTGTTTCCAAGGGTTTCAAAGCTGTATCACTCCAGGATAACAAATTCAACACTTAATTTCAGCTTTCAGGCGGCTTTCAGGTTTAAAGCGGCGTCCAGCAAGGCTTTGGTGTAGGCATGTTGCGGTTTATTAAAGATGCTTTCCGCCGGGCCGGATTCCAGCACAACGCCGTCTTTCATCACAACCAGATCATGCGCCAGCGCTTTTACAACGCGCAAATCATGGCTGATAAACAAATAGGTAAGCCCATGTTTGGTTTGTAAATCTTTCAGTAAGGCCACAATACCGGCCTGCACCGATACATCCAGCGCGGATGTGGGTTCGTCCAGCACAATAAAGCGGGGCTTTAAAACAAGGGCGCGGGCAATGGCAATGCGCTGGCGCTGGCCGCCTGAAAACTCATGGGGATAGCGATGGCGGCTTTCAGGGTCCATACGGACCTCTTCCAGTGCCGCGATCACACGTGCTTCACGTTCGGATGGCTTTAATTTGGAAGCATGTACCGCCAGCCCTTCGCCAATAATATCACCCACCGGCATGCGGGGGGAAAGGGACCCAAACGGGTCCTGAAACACAATTTGCATATCCGAACGCAAAGGACGCAGGTCGGAGCGTTTCAGGTTAGCGATATCGCGCGTATCAAATACAATCTGCCCTTGCGATTTAATCAGCCGCAGCAGCGCCATGCCGAGTGTGCTTTTGCCGGAACCGCTTTCGCCTACCACGCCCAGCGTGTGCCCGGCTTTGAGTTCCAGTGATACGCCGTCCACAGCCTTTACGACATCTGTCACCTTGCCGAAAAAGTTTTTGTGTTTGGGAAAATGAACGCTGATATCTGTCCCGGATAACAGCACCGGGGCATCAGCTGCGGCAGGGACCGGGGCGCCTTCCGGCATCGATCCCAGCAGCATTTTGGTGTAGTTATGCTGCGGTTTGGAAAATAATTTCGGCGCCGGGCCTTGTTCGACAATCTGGCCTTTTTGCATTACGCAGACATGATCAGCCATTTTTTCAACAATGCTTAAATCATGAGTGATTAGCAGCAAGGCCATGCCGAGACGTTTTTTTAGATCTTCCAGCAACTCCAGAATTTGAGCCTGCACGGTGACATCCAGCGCGGTGGTGGGTTCATCAGCGATCAGCAGTTCCGGGTCATTCGCCAGTGCCATCGCAATCATCACCCGCTGGCGCTGCCCACCCGATAATTCATGCGGATAGGCCGATAAACGGGTTTTTAGTTGCGGCAGGCCGACCAGATCCAGAAGTTCCAGAATGCGTGCCTTTAGGGCATCTTTGCCCTTCATGCCGTGTAGTTGAAGCACTTCGCCGATCTGCCGTTCAATTGTGTGCAGGGGGTTCAGTGCCGTTAGCGGTTCCTGAAAAATCATACCAATCCGGCGACCGCGCAGCTGCTGCATGGCGCGTTCGTTTTTATGGATCAGCTCTTCGCCTTGAAACTTGATAGAAGATTCATCGGTGTGAAAGGCTTTGGGGTAGGGAAGCAGTTTCAGGATTGAGAGGGCTGTAACGGATTTTCCGGAGCCGCTTTCGCCCACCAATGCCATGGTTTCCCCTTTTTGCATGGCAAAAGAAACGGATTGGACAGCCTCTAAAACACCGTGCGGCATTTTAAAGCGGACGCTTAAGTTCTGAACCTCTAGCAGGGCTTCATTCATCAAGCTGGACTTGCTACTGCGCTGCCGGGGCAGTAGCAGTTGCCGGCTCTTTTTCTGTATCAGCAGCAGGTGCTTCTTGCGGTGCCTCCGCAGGCGCAGCGGTTTCGGAAGGTTCTGCGGCAGGCGGTTCTTCACCTGAGGACTGCGTCATCACGGGAACAACAGCTTGCGGGTTAAGGTCGATAGTATTGATAATATGCACGACCCCATTTGTTGTCTGCAGGTCTGGCTCAGTAATCAATGCGCCATTAAACAACACACCTTCCGGTGTTTTTTTCAGTGTTACAGGGCGGCTCTGAAGGCTGGCAACGGGGGTTTCTTCTTGCGTAAGATGCATGGTCAGAATTTTTCCCGGCACGATATGGTATGAGAGGATACTTTCCAGAACCGGAGCCGCGTTTTGCTCCATCATGGTGTCTAGAAAGCCTTCGGGAAGTTTTGTGAAGGCTTCATTATTCGGCGCGAAAATTGTAACCGGGCCTTTTTTCTTTTAATTTTTCGGCAAGACCTGTTTTATTCAGCGCCGTAACAAAAGTGGAGAGCTCAGGGTTGGCGGAGATTGCTTCAAATGAGTTTCCGGCAAATGTTTCTGTCACAAATTCAGGTGCCTGATCGGCTTTTTCCTCTGCCGTGTCAGGAGATTTGTTTGTCTTTTCCCCGGAGAGTTTTGTACTCAGCGTATCCAGAACCCCGTTTTCCTTGGCAATCACGATAGCCGTGCCAATGCCAGTCACAAGAACAACAGTTACAATGCCGAGAACAATCTTTTTCATAGTAGTCTCCATCCTTTTTGAATATGAATCTTATTCAATTTTACGAACCCTATACTGCCGGAGCCGCATGATCAGGTCAAAAGAAAAAACCCGCCCTGTGTAAAAGGCGGGTTTTCTATTCTTAGCAATAAATCTTAGTGAGCATGCTCTTCAGCAGGGGCTTCTTCATGATGCTCTTCATGAGCGGCATCATCGTGAACGACTTTACCAGCCATTGTCTTAACGACTGTGCCGTCTTCCAGAGTGTGTTCGCCATCGGGAGCAGGTGTTTCAACGCCTTCAGCATCTACTACGAAAACTTCTTCGCCTTTGATGTGAACGACTGTGCCGTCCTGCAGTTTTGTTTCTACAACTTCAGCAGGTGCTGCTTCTTCCGTTGCTGCCGGAGCCATTTCTTCATGGTGCTCAGCGAAGGCGGGTGTAGCGATACTCAAGAGAGCAATGGCGGAAACTGCCAGAGTCAGTGTCTTAAACATGTGAATAATCCTCCAAGATTATTTTCAGGGTTTTATGGCGGTACACTGATTATGGTGTACGTGCCAGCGTACGTGTGTACGTACAGGAGAATATGCTTCCTGTGAAAAAAATCAAGGGGGGTTAGATACGAAGAACCGTATATATTTCTTCCGTGATGTTCGGTTCGTGCCTTTGAAAGGCCTCCAGAGGCAGTTCGGCAAGGCTGCAATTCCGCTCTTCCGCTTCTTTTACAATCGCCCCTGTGATGTGGTGCGCTTGCCGGAAAGGTATATTCAGATGCATGACCAGCCAGTCGGCCAGTGCGGTGGCCGTGGTAAATCCGGCCTCTGCATCTTTTTTCATTTTATCGGTGTTGAACTGGGCGGTTGAGAGCATGCCTTCCATGGCCTCAAGGCACAGGCAGATCGTATCATAACTATCAAAAACAGCTTCTTTGTCCTCTTGCAGATCCTTGTTATAAGCGAGCGGCAACCCCTTTAGAACGGTCAGCATCTGCACCAGATTACCGTTCAGCCGGCCTGTTTTACCGCGGATCAGCTCCGCCGCATCCGGATTTTTCTTTTGCGGCATAATGGAGGAACCGGTGCTCCAGCTATCAGCCAGACGTACAAAATTGAATTGCTGGGACGACCAGAAAATAATTTCTTCCGCCAGACGCGAAAGGTGGATGCCGCACTGCGCGGCGCAGAACAGGAATTCAGTGGCAAAATCACGGGGCCGAAACGGTGTCCATCGTGTTGGGCATGGGGCGCATGAAGCCCAGCTTGGCGGCTGTGTATTCACGGTCAATCGGGAAAGGAGTTCCCGCCAGTGCCGCCGCCCCCAGCGGACTTTCATTCAGGCGCCGCGCGCAGTCGATAAAGCGTGATTTGTCCCGTTCCATCATCTGTAGATAAGCATCCAGATGCAAAGAGAGAGAAACAGGCTGCGCGGCTTGCAAGTGTGTGAAACCAGGCATAACAGTATCTTTATGAATGGCGATCAGGCTATCGAGCGTATCTTCAAAAATTTTCAATCTTTTGAATAACAACATCGATCGCATCGCGCAGCCATAAACGGAAGTCGGTAACGACCTGATCGTTACGCGAACGCGCTGTATGCAAGCGTCCGGCGGCATCACCGATCAGGTCAGATAAGGCGTTTTCGATGTTCATGTGAATGTCTTCCAGCTCGGGCTTAAAGACAAAGCGGGCTTCCTCGATATCTTTCTGGATTTGACTGAGGCCGCCAATAATGGCTTGCCCATCGGTTTCACTGATAATGCCTTGCTGCATCAGCATTTCGCAGTGAATTGTGGAGGCCCGGATATCCTGACGCCACAGGCGTTTGTCCACATCCAGCGACATGTTGATTTTCTGCATGGCAGAGGTGGGGGATTCTTCAAATCGCCCGCCCCACATCTTGTTGGATTTTTTTTTCTTCAGCCATTTTGCTATTCCAGCTCAAAATTGACGGTGCTGACAACCCGCACAGTTTTATAGCGGGATTGGCCTTGCATATATCCATCTTCGGAATCGCGCGGTAAAATCTGGAACACCCCTTGATTGGCGTATTTGATGGAGCCGACATGAGTGCCGGAATCCTTGGCGAACTGGGTGGCGCTCTCGCGGGCGCTTTGTGTGGCCTCTGCGATCATTTCAGGTTTCAAATCATTCAGGCCCGTAAACACATATTCCAGCGGATTGCGGCCCTGTTCGTTGGCAATTGCCACGTTTTGCAGCAGCAGCTCCCCCATACCGGCAAAGGCTTTATCCAGCGTATCAACGGCCTTGGTGCGCACGGTGATGTTGGATGTGATGATATAGCGCGGCCCCGCGATATCGCCAGAGCGATAGGCATTGGCCAGAAGATCCGTCACCTCCAGCTTTTCGCGGCTGATATCAGTTGCGGCAAGACCTTGATTGGTGAGGTAGGTTTTGATTTTTCCGGTATTGGCCGTGATTTGCGCCTGCACGGTTGCCAGATCATCCCCCGTGGCGGTGTGGCGGATCGTCCAGATGGCAAGGTCCGCCTCCACATCGCGCATGGAAAGCCCTTTGACGGTTACTGTTTTGTCGGACGCCTTGAATGCCATCAGGCCGTAAGCAATGCCGCCGCCCAGAACGGCTAAACCGAGGGAAAGGATAACGGCAGGAAGAAGCAGGGTTTTATCGCTCATGAATATCTCCTTTTACACTATTCGGCGGGGCCTGTAACCCCGTAATGAATAGCCAGCACAAGCGCAACGGATACACCAAGGCCGATCATCATCTTCAGGAAATCTTTCCCGATAATGGGGAAGACGGATTTCATCTTGTATTTTTTACGGTACGTTGTGGCGATGGCCAGCTCGCGCCCCGTTAGCACGCCTACAAAAACCCAGGTGGTCGACATGGGCAGGGAATTCAATTCCTTGAAATAGAGCAATATGGCGGCATACACGAAATCGATAATCGTGGCGGAACGCACAAAACGCGTGCCTGATTTATCAAGAACGATCTGCTGGATTTTACCGCCATGTGTAAGGAAAATATAGGCCAGCCAGCCGCAAAGAATAACCAGCACGCCCGCAAAAATTTCGATCGGCAGCTGGCGCGGCAGGAAGACGGCGATATTCGCCATATCGTGCGAAAGCCATGAAAACCATAAGAAGCCTGTCGCGATCCATTGCAAGGCCCGCCAGAATTTACGGCGGTTTTTAGGCACCTTGTCGTATTTCTCATTGATAATGCGGGAGATAATCATCCATAGCCCGTAAGCCACCACAGCCGCCACGCCGTAACCCACAATGCTTTTCACCAGCATGCTTTGCAGCACGACCGTGGAGGCAAAGGTAGAAAGCACAAGGAAGGTGGTAGAAACAGGCAGGCCGAAACGCGTGAGCGCCACAAGGATCAACGGCGCCGCCGCGTGATACCACTCCACGCGCACGGGCGGAATTTTCTCCAGCCGCCCGAAAGATATATCGCCGTTATAAACCACCCAGCTATAGGTGAGTGTGCCGACCAGAACGGCGCTTGCTGCCAGCCACAGCCAATACCAAGCAATGCGCTTGTGGTTGGAGGCAATGAAGGTTCCCAGCGTCTGCACTGAATCGTTGGCGATAACCGAATAAGCGGCCAGTAAAAAGCCGATCAGGGCATAGAGCGTGGGTAAATCCATCAGGCCCTATGCCGCTTTTTTCTTGGTGGAAGCCGCGCGTTTTCTGACAACCGTGTTGTTACGGAGGCGCACCGCGTTGATGCGGATGAAGCCCGCGGCATCACGTTGATCATAACCGCCTTCTTCATCCATGGAGGATTGTTGCGGATCGTATAGCGCGGCAGGAGAAGTGCGGGCCACGGGGTAGGCGATGCCCTTATACAGCTGCACCGTGACCGTGCCGTGGTTATATTCCTGCGCTTTATCCATCACATGCATCAGCAGTTCAAATTCGGGCGAGAACCAGAAGCCGTTATAGATAAGCTCCGCCACTTTCAGGCTGAGCTGATCACGGATTTTCTGCACTTCGCGGTCCATGGTCAAACCTTCCAGATCGCGGTGGGCGTTGTGGAGGATAGCGCCGCCGGGCGTTTCATAAACCCCGCGGGATTTAATGCCCACGAAGCGGTTTTCCACCATGTCCAAACGGCCCACACCGTGTTTGGTGCCGAGTTCGTTGAGGTACGTAAACAGCTCCAGCGCGCCTGTTTTGGTGACGCCGTTGGATTTGTTGGTCACCTTCACCGGGATACCGGCTTTGAATTCGATATCAATCAGCTCCGGCTCGTTAGGCCATTTCGCCATGGTTGAGGTGCGGGAATAAACTTCCTCTTCCGTAATCGCTGCCGGGTCTTCCAGAATACCGGCTTCGTGGGAGATGTGGAGGAGGTTATCATCCTCAGAATAAGGCTTCTTACGTGTGGCCTTCACGGGGATGCCGTGCTGGTCGCAGTAATTCAGCATGTCGGAACGGCCCTTGAAGCGGGTCAAAAACTCTTCCATCTTCCAGGGGGCAATCACCTTCACATCGGGCTTCAGGGCATAGTAACCCAGCTCAAAACGCACCTGATCATTACCCTTGCCGGTGGCGCCGTGGCCTACATATTCCGCGCCTTCTTTCTCGGCAATGGCGATGTGGTATTTGGCGATGATCGGACGGGCAATCGATGTGCCGAGCAGATAACGGCCTTCATAAACGGCCTGTGACTTAAAGGCCGGGAAGATGTAATCCGTTACGAATTCTTCGCGTAAGTCTTCGATGTAAACCTTGCTGGCACCGATTTTAAGGGCTTTTTCCTTGGCGGCTTCGAAATCTTCGTCCTGCCCCACATTGGCGATATAGGCGATAACCTCATAGCCTTCTTCCAAAAGCCATTTCAGAATGACGGATGTATCAAGCCCGCCGGAATAAGCCAGAACGATTTTCTTTTTTGCCATGGGATGCCTCTAGGTTTTTGCGCGTGTGAGTATTCAATATTCCCATAGCGGGTAACGCTTCGCGTGTCAAAGTGAAAGCTGAAGAAAAATACTTGCGTTTTTCATATTGTTTGGTTAAAGCTGTTTTTGAAAAAAGGAGCTTGATAGTCATGGCTGCCCCTCTTAAACCGATACACCATTTTGAACGTGTGGCAGGCGCTGATTCTGCTGAAATCCCACGTTTTCGTTACGTGGAGTTTCATTCCATGCCGCCGTGGTGGACGTTTAAAAGACCGTGTGAGGTTTGGAATGAGGTAACTATTCCTGAGCTGCGCGATGGTATTCGCCTTCTGGAGGATGTCGGTAGTGATCCTGCCTATGTATTATTCAGCGAGAGGTTCAGAACCCATGCCGCTTCCTTGCGTGAGCTTGCCGACAAAATGCAGCAATCTCTGGCCGATGCTCAGCCTTAATTGAAAGCCGTTTTAAACGCGTTCTCCAGATCCACAATCAAATCATCCGGGTGTTCCAGCCCGATGGAAAGCCGCACGAGACCCTCAGTAACGCCCACGGAGGCGCGTACATCTTCATCCACGCCGGAATGGGTGGTGGTGGCCGGGTGGCAAACAAGGCTTTCCGAACCACCCAATGACACGGCTGATTTAAATAGCTGCAGCGCGTTGATCAGCTTGAACACTTGCGCCTTGGGGGCGTCCACCACGAAGGAGAATGTGGAGCCGGGGCCGGAGCACTGGCGTTTGTATATTTCCTGATACTCCGCATCCTTGATCAAATCCGGATGGTAAACTTTCGCGGGTTTATAAGGGTTGGCGGCAATCCATTCCGCGACTTTGCGGCCTGTATCTGCGGCGCGCTGCACACGGATAACAAGCGTTTCCAGCGAGCGGGATATCATCCAGCTGGTATGCGGGTCAAGGTTAAGCCCCATGGAATTACGAATGCCGCGGACAGGTTTCAGTTTTTCCTTGCTGCCGCATACTGCCCCCGCCACAAGGTCGGAATGCCCGCCGATATATTTGGTGACGGAATAGATCGCCAGATCAACGCCGTTGGGAATAACTTGCTGGAATATGGGTCCCAGCATCGTGTTGTCACATGCCGTAACCGGGCGGTAGCCATGCACCTTTTCAAAGTTATCAAGGGCTTGAGTTAATGCCCTAAAATCCACCAGCGCGTTTGTGGGATTGGCCGGGGTTTCAATAAAAATCATCTTTAACGGCCCCGCTTTGGCAGCATCATTCATGCTTTCCAGCATGGCGTTTTCATGCATCCCATCGTTGAAGCTAACCGTTTTAACACCAAATTCCGGCATAAGTTTGCGAATAAGCGTTTCCGTGCCGCCATACAGGGGGGGTGGAGTGCAGAACGACATCATCAGGACGTAAATATGCCAGCAGGACGGAGCTGATCGCCCCCATGCCGCTGCTTGTCGCCACACAGCTTTCCGAGCCTTCAAACACGGCGAGCCGATCTTCAATGATTTCCACATTGGGGTGGTTAAAACGGCTGTAAACAAGTCCGCCGATGGAGCCTTCCGGGCCGGGCTTGCGGCCTGCGGCAACGTGGAACAGCTCTTCCCCTTCTTCTGCCGAATTAAAAACGAAGGTGGATGTTAAGAATACGGGCGGTTTTACAGACCCTTCCGAGAATTGCGGGGCATAGCCGTATGACATCATCAATGTCTCCGGCTTTAAGGTGTGATTATTGATGCTGCGTTTTTTGTAGTTCTTTGGAATGTCGGTCATAGAATCCTCCCCGTGCTTCTTTGTAGCGTGAAGATCTCTCAGCACGAAGGACTTTTCATGCGGCAGAGCCGCAATAATTATCGTGACAGTTTTACACCGGCATGTTCCAGACACCACGCCAGAATGGCTTTCTGCGCGTGCAGGCGGTTTTCGGCTTCATCGTAAATAACGGAAGCCGGGGTGGCGAGAACCTCATCCGTGACTTCTTCCCCGCGGTGGATCGGCATGCAGTGCATGAAAATGGCATGCGGTTTGGCGCGTGTCATCAAAGCCGTATTCACCTGATAAGGCCAGAATTTATCGATATCCTTGCCTTCCTGGCCCATGGAAACCCAGGTATCAGTCACGATCACATCAGCGCCTTCGGCGGCTTTCTGGGCATCGGGTTCATAAGCGGCGTTTAGGGGGCGTAAATCTTCCGGACAACTGACCAGCAGCTCAAAACCCCAGACGGGGGCCGCTTGGGCAAATGTATAGGCCACGTTGTTAAAATCGCCGTACCAGACGATTTTTTTGCCTCCCAGCGCGCCCAGTTTTTCCTCGATCGTCATAAGGTCTGCCATAATCTGGCAGGGGTGAGAATGGTCTGTCAGGCCGTTAATGACGGGGATCTTGGCATGCTGCGCGAATTCACACAGCGCTTCATGATCACCCATGCGGATCATTACAGCATCCACAAAGCGGGAGACAACATTGGCGGTATCTTCCACGCTTTCGGCGCCCGTGATTTGCATTTCCTGCGTGTTCATCACAATGGTGTGACCGCCCAGCTGTTTCATGGCGGCTTCGAAGCTCATACGCGTGCGGGTGGACCGTTTATCAAACACCATGGCGAGCGAGAGCCCCTCGAAAATCTGCGGCGGGCTGAATTTCAGGCGCTTTAGCTGGTGCGCGTGATTTAGAATTTGTTTCAGCGTATCGGCCGGGATTTCGCTTAAATCCAGAAAATGGCGGGGAGTAGCATCAGTCATGATTTAAAACTCTTTGAGTGTTTGTTCTATTTTGTCCAGAGCTTGCCCGATTTCGTCATTGCTGACAACAAGCGGCGGGGTCAGGCGCAGTGTTTTACTTCCCGCTTGTGTGGCGAACATGCCGTTATCTTTCAGCTTGCCTAAAAACGTTTTGATGTCGACCGAAAGATCGGCCCCGATCATAAGGCCTAGCCCGCGCACTTCTTCAATTTTATTGGAACGGCGCTGGATATCTTTTAGGCCTTCCATCAGTGTATTACCGGTTTTGCGGACATGGGCGAGGAATTCCGGCTTTGAAAGCTCACCGGCAACAGCCCGCACAACAGCACAGGCCAGCGGATTGCCGCCATAGGTCGTGCCGTGTGTTCCCGGCGTGAAGGCTGAGGCGAATTTATCGCGGGCCAGCAGCGCACCCACGGGAAGCCGGAGCCGATACCCTTGGCGAGCGTGATAATATCAGGCTCTACGCTGAAATGATCATATGCAAAAAAAATGCCCGGTTCGGCCCATGCCGCACTGGATTTCATCGAAAATAAGAATGATTTTTTGTTTATCACACAGTGCGCGCAGACCTTTTAAAAATTCAGGGTCGGCGGGGGTAATGCCACCTTCTCCCTGCACGGGTTCCACGATGATGGCACAAGTTTTATCTGTAACCAGCTTTCTGACGCTATCCAGATCGTTAAATTGTGCGAAATGGCAGCCGGGCAGATAGGGCCCGAATTGCGGCTGGGACAGGGATTTTTCAGTAATACTGATCGCACCGTAGCTGCGTCCGTGGAAAGAGTTACGAAAGGCGATGAAGTCTTTTACATCATGGCCCCGGTGTTCATGCGCCCAGGCACGGGCCAGTTTCAACGCACCTTCCATGGCTTCGGTGCCGGAATTGGTGAAGAAAGTTTTGTCGCAGACACGGCCCTTGGTCAGAATTTCCGCCGCTTCCACCTTGGCTTGTGTTACGTGCGATGCCACAGACATCGTGACCTTTTCCGCCTGTTCCTTAAGGGCATTCAGCAGAATGGGGTTAGCATGGCCTAGCGCCACAACAGCGATTCCGGCAGCAAAATCGAGATATTCCCTGCCATCCGTATCGTACAGCTTGCAACCCTTCCCGTGGTCCAGAACCATGTTCTGCGGCGGAAAGGTGTTCATCAGGGCGGCTGAGCCGCGTTGGAGCGTATCTTGCGCGTTAGCTGCCATTAATTGCCGCCAATCGCTTTCTGGATTTCAATTTCGTTAAGGTACGACTCGCGCTCTTCATCCAGCATTAACATCGTGCCGGGGCCAACGGCCTCGAAAATCTCTTTCTCCAGCGCGTTTTCACGCAGGCCGTTGATCAGGTGAATACGGCGCACGCCGCCTTCCAGCGCACGGAGGCAGTTTTCCATCTTTACTTTCATGCCTTCGGTGACAACGCCTTTTTCGATCAGGCCGGGGATTTCCTCCGCTGTGATCAGGAAGGCCGTTTTACCGTCAATCTGCACGCCATCGATATTGCTTAAGAAAACAAGCTTGTTGGCACCGGCGCCAATGGCCAGTTCCGTGGCAATGGTGTCGGCATTGATGTTGAGCGTCTGCCCATCATTTGTGGCCGCCAAACAAGGCATGGCAATGAAGTTGGAGGAGCGGAACATGCGGCCAATCGGGCGGCTGTAAACCTTTTTCACGTCACCCACATAGCCGTAATCAACGTCTTTTTTCGGGCGGCGTTCAACATCCATCCACTCATAAGGCACGGCGTTGAAGGTAAAGCCCTCCAGACCGTTATTTGCCATGGCTTCATAAACGCGTAAGGACAAACGTCCGCCGATCACTTCCTTGATCACATTCAAGGTAGGTAGGTCGGTAATGCGCCGCCCGCCTTGTTTTTGCACAGCAATGCCACGTTCTTCCAAGGCCTTGTCAACGGCCTTACCACCGCCATAGACGAACAGGATCTTGATGCCCATGAAGCTCAGCTTCTTGATATTGCGCATCAGCGAGTCGAGCGCTTTGTCATCTTCAATCAGATCGCCGCTGGCTTTAATAACAAACAGCTTATCCTTGAATTTGCTGTGATAAAACGCATTGGCAAAGAAGTTGGATATACGGGCTTTTTTCTTTTTCTGGGTCATCTTTCTTCCTTAGGGGTAGAGAGGGCTTAAAGTTTTAAGGCCAAGCGTTTCATCAAGGCCAAACATAATGTTCATATTCTGTACGGCGCAACCGCCCGCGCCTTTAACGATATTATCCAGCGCCCCTTGCGCGATGATGCGTCCGTCCTGCCCCTTTTGATAGGACAGATCGACAAAGTTGGAGCCAACGATATTCGCGAGCGCCACCTCTTCCTGCAAGCGCACGAACGGGGCGTTTGCGTATACATCGCCCGCACATGTTTTGAGCTCGGCTTTCGGGGTAATAAAGGCCTGCGCGAAAATGCCGCGCGTAAACGGGCCGGAGGAGGGCACGAAATTGAGCTGATCTTCCGTGATCTGCGCCGTGCGGATGATCTCCGGGATGTGGCGGTGCTTGTTGATGTTATAGCTTTTTATGTTGTGATTACGCACGGGGTGGTGCGTGCCCTCAGCCGGGGATTTTCCGGCGCCGCTGGACCCGGTGATGGCAAAAATATCTACGCTTTCGATATTGCCTGCGAAGGGGTAGATCAGGATTTGGGAAAGCAGGGCAAAGCAGCCGGGATTGGCCACAAGGTCAGCTTTTGCGATTTTATCTTTATTCCATTCCGGCGCGCCGTAAACGGCTTTCTTCAGGATGTCGGGGTAATCATGGGGCAGACCGTAATAACGCTCATAGGTTTTTACATCATCCAGCCGAAAATCAGCAGATAGATCAATAATTTTTGTTTTACCGTAAAGGCTTGCCACGGTTTCCTGTGATGTTTTGTGAGGCAGGCACAGGAAAACGACATCGCTGTCCTTTGCCACCGTCTCCAGATCGGTATTGCTGATGGCTAAGTCATAGCCGGCAAGGTGCGGGTAAACGTTACCGACCGGATCGTTTTTATGCTGGCGTGACGTCAGATAGGCAATTTCCACTTGCGGGTGAGCAAGCAAAAGGCGGAGCAATTCCAGCCCTGTATACCCGGTGACGCCAACAATCGAAGCCTTAAGCATTCTGAGCCTTCTTGCTGGTAATGCCATGCCCTTCCAGCCAGCGGGACAGGACAAGGTCCAGCCATTCATCGCTGGGGTTAAAGGCGTTATAGGTCAGGCAGCCGATATGTTCGGATACGATATCTTTACCCACATCGTTATCGGTTACCGGGCCGGCGATAATATCAATGGGCAGGCCCAATGCCTTACAGGCATCAGCCAAACCAACAGCGCCCACAGGATCACGCGCACAGCCCACATGCAGGCGCACATTGGCCTGAATTTGCGGATCACGCAGGATGGGGTCCACACCGTATTTACCCATCAAACCATCACCGAATTCGATGATAATGGCATCGGGGTCGTCTTTCGCCAGATATTCCAGCGCCCCCTTGGCAACGGCGACCATGTCATCATCCGGCATGTTGGCGGTGGATGTAATGCCGCAATCCACAAAAGAGACGGCTTTGGATACGCCATAATCCTGCATCTTGTATGTATCGCGCTGCGCGCCCACACCGGTAAGCTTTGCGCCAGAGAGCTTCATGCCCATGCGGGTAAGCGTTTTAATCATCTCTGCCGCTACAGTGGTTTTACCGCTGTCCATAGAGGTCCCGGTAGTGATGATCAGCGGGATATCGTTTTTCATGATATCCAGCGGTTTGAAGAGTGATGCCTGAGAAATATTCAGCAATTCACCCTTACGTGCGATACCGCCTAGAACACGGATGCGGAGTGGCTCCCCCACTTCCTGAATATTAGCTGAGGTGCATACTCCTGCAACCCCCCCCGAAATTGAGTAAATGGATGCGGTCGCCCACTTCCAGCTCGCTCGGCAGCTTTCCGGCAAACCCCTTCAGTGCCATACGGGAGCCAAGGGCCACCGCAATGATATCGCCCTTTTTGATTTTGGACATACGGCCCGTGACAAGTTCCAACTCGTTATAAACAGACTTATCTTCCAGAACTTCCGCCGCCAGAACCGTTCCCATTTTGCAGGAAAGTTTGTCGGTAAGTTCCTCTTTTGATTTAAGATTAAGGTTCTTGTTAACGGAACCGATTTTGTCGAGCGTAATCTGTGCCATGCTGTCCCTTTCTTGTGGCTAGCGGGTACTATTCATATAGGACCTGTGGCTTGCAAACAATATGTTGTGCGCCAAAAATATTGTGTTGCCAGAAATTTTGGTTGTCTGTAACGCGTATGGGGGGTAAAGTTCTATATATTTTAATTGTTTAGTGTAAAAATTAATTCATAGTCCGGATATATGTTATGCCTTTTAATTTCTCGAAATTAAGCGTTTTGGTTGTCGAAGATACGGAGCCTATGCGCAAGCTGATTGTATCAATCCTTGATAGTATTGATGTCGGGACGATCCATCAGGCAAAAAGCGGGGAAGAGGGGTTTCGCAAATTTTGTGAGCATAACCCCGATATCGTAATTTCTGATTGGGATATGGATCCTGGTGACGGTCTGGTTATGACCCGTAAAATCCGCAAGGACGTTCTATCGCCCAACCGTCTGGCGCCCATTATTTTTCTGACTGGCTATAACGCTGTGAAACGCGTGGCGCAGGCGCGCGATGCCGGGGCCACGGAATATATTATTAAGCCGTTTACAGGGTCTGATCTGGCAAAACGCATAGCTTATGTGATCAACAAGCCGCGTGATTATATTGATGCGGATGTGTATTTCGGCCCGGACCGCCGCCGCCGCGATAATCCCGATTACAAAGGACCACGCCGCCGTGTTGATGATAGTTCCGCCCTGTCTGGTGATGACGGTTTTATGATCGATTTGGGTAATAAAAAGTAGGACCTGATGATGGCAAACGACAATAAAACTTCTGCCAAAAAAGCGCGGGCCATTATGCCGGCTACACGACTTTTGCAGTCGAAGGTCGGCAACGGTAAGATCAAACCGGAAAAAATTCAAAAGGCTGAAAATAAGCTGGAGGCTGTGCGGGGCCGCCTTGATATCTCCCCGTTTGCGGATGAACATATTGCAGAAATAAAAGACTTGCTGAAGCAGATTAAAAAGCCTGATGCCAGCCTTGATATCACCGATGATTTCTCTCGTTCCATCATGAAATTTAAAGGGAATATAGGTATTTTTAGTGAAGGCCCTTTAATCGGCCTGACTATGATCATGTTGAACTGGATTGAAAGCATTGAAAAAATTGATCAGGACGTTCTGGATGTCCTGAATGGTTATTACGTGACACTGGATCAGATTTTTAGCGATAAGCTGAAAGACCCCAAGATGATTGAAGTGATCATCAAGGAAATGCAATCAGCTTGTGAGCGTTATTTTTCCAAGCACCCGGAATTGCAGCTGACGCAGGTGATTGATAATTCAAAGGCGTTCTATATTGATCAATCCAATCATTCCGATGTGAAGGTCGGGCTCGATATGAATGATGATCTGCACGATGATCACCTGATCGGTCAAGACGACTAAGTGCTTGTTTTGCGCGGATCAAACGCATCGCGCACGGCTTCCCCCACAAATGTTAAAAGCGTGAGCATCATCGCCAGCGATACGAAAGCCGTAATCCCCAGCCACGGCGCTTGCAGATTGTTTTTACCTTGTGCAAGGAGTTCCCCGAGTGAGGGTGAGCCGGGCGGCAGGCCCAGGCCCAGAAAATCGAGAGAGGTGAGGGCTGTGATGGAGCCTGTCAAAATAAAGGGCATATAGGTGATGGTCGCCACCATCGCGTTGGGCAGCACGTGTCGCCAGATGATCACAGGGTTGGAAACGCCGAGCGCATGTGCCGCCCGCACATAATCAAAATTCCGGGCGCGCAGGAATTCCGCCCGCACCACATCTACCAGCGTCAGCCATGAGAAAAGCAGCAGGATAAAAAGAAGAGTCCAGAACCCCGGCACGAACATTGAGGAAAAGATGATGAGGATATAAAGCGAGGGCAGTGATGACCAGACCTCTATACAGCGCTGCATGACAAGATCAAGTCGTCCGCCGTAATAACCCTGCACAGCCCCCGCCGCCACACCGACAACGGAACTTATGAAGGTAAGAATAAGCCCGAACAACACCGAAAGCCGGAAGCCGTAGATCACCCGGGCCATTACATCGCGGCCCTGATCATCTGTGCCGATCCAGTTTACATCATCAGGTTTTGAAGGGGCAGGACTGCGAAGATCGTAATTAATAGTATCGTAAGAAAAGGGAATGGGAGGCCAGATCATCCAGCCTTTTTCGTTGATCAGGCCTTGTACGAAGCTATCGCGATATTCCGTCTCTGTTTCAAAATCCCCGCCGAAAGTGGTTTCGGGGTAGGTGATGAAGGTGGGGAAATAAAGTCCGCCATCATAGCTTACCAGAATGGGTTTATCATTCGCCAGAAACTCGGCAAACAGGCACACACCCAGCAGCGCCATAAACAGCCAAAAGCTCCAGTACCCGCGCTTATTGGCGCGGAACTGCTTTAAGCGGCGCTGGGTGAGGGGGCTAAGGGTCATTTTAGTGATGATGCCCCTTCTTATGCTTGCCATGCGCCATATGCTCCATACCATAAATGCGGGAAGGCTTAACCTTGCTCGCATCGCCGGGATATTCGCTAATGATATCATGCATCAGCGCAATTTCCTGCGACTGGCTGGTGAGAATATCCTGACACAAAAGCTCCATATACCCGTTCACAGCGGCGGGGTTAGCCAGATAATCATGGCACATATCCAGCGCGCCTTCATGATGGACGATCATGCCCTTGGCGAAAGCGACATCGCGTTTGGAAACCTCATCGTGCGCAAACGGGTCTTGCGCATTATGAGCGGGGGGCGGCATGTGAACGAATTTCCAGTTCTGGGCGAGGCCCAGTTCCGCCGCTTGCACAAGCTCCGGCTTATTGGAGTGCGGGGCGGATTTAAGAATATCCTTCATGTGATCCATCACTTTAATTTCAAAGGTCTGATTTTTAACGATGGAGTGGATAAGTTCCTGCAGGCGCGCACTCGTCCCGCCTTTGCTTTTGAAATATTCCTCCGACATTTTGAGCGCCCGGCATGGTGTGGGCGCATACCTTCGATGAAATCAAGATCGGCTTTGATGTTGGAGGCATTCATCCATTCATACCACGGCGTGGTGGCGAGCGGTTCACCGGGGTTGTAATCATCCTCCAGATGGGCGAGGGCGGGGGATGCGATAAAGAGTATAAGAATAAAAAGATATTTCATCATGATTGTGCCTCAAAGCTGATGCGCGGATCGACCTGAACATACACCACGTCGCGCACGAGATGCATGACTAACGAGATAAGCGAGAAGATATAAAGCGTGCCCAGCACGACCGGGTAATCGCGGTTGATCACGCTTTCGTACCCTAATAACCCCAAACCATCTAGGCTGAAAATCACCTCGATCAAGAGGCTGCCGGTAAAGAAAATATGCACGAAAGCCGCCGGGAAGCCCGCAATCACAATCAGCATGGCATTCCTGAACACATGCCCGTAAAGCACCTGTTTTTCAGATAGGCCTTTTGAGCGCGCGGTCAGCACATATTGCTTGCCGATCTCATCAAGGAAGGAGTTTTTTGGTGAGCAGGGTGAGCGAGGCGAAACCTGAAATCACCATCGCGCAAACGGGCAGCACCATGTGCCACATGTAATCCAGCGCCAGTTGGAAGAAAGACAGATCGCGCCAGTTATCGGAGACGAGGCCCCTTAAGGGGAACAAGTCAAAATACCGCCCACCCGCAAACACCACGATCAGTAAAATTGCGAACATGAAAGAGGGAATGGCATAGCCGATGAACACGGCGGCGGATGTCCACACATCAAAGGCCGTGCCGTCCTTTACTGCTTTTTTAATGCCGAGCGGGATGGAGATAAGATAGATAATCAAAGTCGACCACAGCCCCAGCGAAATCGAAACCGGCATCTTCTCCAGCACCAGCTGCCCCACATTCACATCGCGGTAATAGCTCTCGCCCAGATTAAAGGTGAGATAGTTTTTTAGCATGATGAAGAAGCGCTCATGCGCGGGCTTATCGAAGCCATAAAGCGCTTCCAGCTCCTTGATGAATTCCGGGTCAAGCCCTTGCGCGCCGCGGTATTGTGA
Organism: Alphaproteobacteria bacterium; assembly: GCA_021208265.1. GTDB lineage: Bacteria > Pseudomonadota > Alphaproteobacteria > Micavibrionales > Micavibrionaceae > JAJOJU01. The sequence continues at coordinate 41,127 of JAJOJU010000016.1, forward strand.
ACTGGCCCCGGTGGATGAGGCCAGCGATGCCGAGCCAAAATCCCCGCCGCTGCCGCCGGAAAAGCGGGATGTCGCGGATGTGCCGTGCCCCTGCAATTCGGCAATCATGCGCTCCACAGGCCCACCTGGCACGAACTGGATAATAATAAAGCTGACCAGCAAAATCCCCAGCAGTGTGGGGATCATTAAAGCCAAGCGTTTGAGGATATATTGAGCCATGAACTGATTGTGTCACTGACGGAAGTCCAGCGCAACGGCCTTAAGGTTTCAATCCCCATTCCTTCACCAGCCAGCGTCCGCCTGTGTGTGTGAGGATGCCGAGCGCCCGGTGGCGAGCTTGGCGAAAAGCATTCGCGGAAGCCTTCATAATCGCCTGTAATATAAGGCGCAAACCGGGCAATGCCGTTGGAGGTTACAACCAGCGCCACTTCTCCATCATCATGCGCGCAAACCTGATCGGCGAAGCCTTGCCAGTTTTTGATGATTTGGACCGGGTCAACCATCCAGCCGGGCGGGGGCAGGCCTTCTTCTTCCCAGTGCTTTAAAGCTTCCTCGCCGATGCGGGCCTTTACCTTGTCAGCAGGCTGGTTTTCATCCGGCCCGTAATCGATTTCGTTAAAGATTTCGAGCGGGAAAACGGGATTCGTCACGCCGCTTTCCTTCACCGCAATCCGCGCCGTTTCCTGCGTACGCTGGAGGGTGGAGGAATAAACGACATCCGGTATCAAGCGGTTATCTTTCAAATACCGCCCGATGGCTTTGGCTTGCTCCACGCCCTTTTCCACGAGCGGCAGATCGGTGCGCCCGCCCACATAGGTCACGATATCATCAGGGCCGAATGTGTTGCCGTGCCGGGCGATAATGAGTGTGGTCATGCCTTTAACAGCGCTCGGCTCTGGCCAGATCCTCGGGTGTATCGATGCCGGAATGAAGCGGGCCATCGGCGATATCGATGGAAACGGCGCGGATGGAGATACCGTTCTCAAGGAAGCGCAATTGCTCCAAGCCTTCAAGCGTTTCATACGGCCCCTGCGGCAGGGCGCAGAATTTTTCGAGCGCGCCGTAACGATACCCATAAAGCCCGAAATGCTGATAAACGGGGGAAAGGGGGTGCGCGGCGCGGAGTTCAGATTCTTTGCGCATGGCGGGAATGATGTTCTTCGGAAAACCACAAAGCCTTGCCGTCATGCGTGACGGTGGCGGTGGTGCCGCTAAAGGGCGTGGTTTTCTTGTCTCGCGCAAGCGGTCAAGATCGGCCCAGCTGAGGCG
>JAJOJU010000047.1 GCA_021208265.1 Alphaproteobacteria bacterium
TCCCATTTTTTTTGCATATCCACCTGACCGAGCTTTAGATTGCTCTCGGAAATCAGGTATGCCTTGTCAAAATGCGCGTGGTGGTTGGCGTAACCGCCGTTAGCGCGGATCAGCTTGTGGAAGGCAAGGCGCAAATCCCACGGGCGGCTGTCGTCATCCAGCTTGTATTGATAGGTACCTTCCTTGGAATCCTTCACAATCTGGGCCAGCGTGGCGATGCCTACATCGGTATCGGTAATCAGCGGGATGCCGTTTTCAATGGAACGCGTGCGGATCAGCTTGGCATCGGATGAGGCATCGTAATCCTCATCCCCCGTTAAAATATTAATCACAAGGTCAAAGCGGTCATCCTTCAAAAAGGAGAGGATATTGGGTTCCTGAGAATCACTGATTTTATGGATGAGGGTGGAAGGGATGTTATGCTCATTAAAGAAGCGGTGCGTACCCGGCGTGGCAAAAAGTTCGATGTCTAAAGCCAGAAGGTCCTGAATGGCGGGCAACATGCGCTTTTTATTAGCTGTCTGCCCCGCACTAATCAAAACGCGCTTTTTACGCCCATGGCCCAACATCTTGACGTTGAAGGCCAGCATTTCCAGAGATGTGTTCTGAACCATCGTGATCGATTCCCTCATTTACGAATTCGGGCAAGTGTGCCATAGAGGAAGCAGGAGTCAAGGATTCTCATGGACTATATCGCTTATCTACTGGCCTTTTTAATGGCTTATCTTATCGGTTCTATCCCGTTCGGCCTTGTGCTGACAAAACTGGCGGGCTATGGCGACATCCGCCAAATCGGCTCCGGCAATATCGGCGCCACGAATGTGCTGCGCACCGGAAATAAACTGCTGGCGCTTGCTACGCTTATTCTGGATAGCGGCAAGGGGGCCTTTGCCGTGATTGTTGTAGGACTGTTTTATAATATCCACCATTTCTATTTCCCTGCTGAATATCCCTGGGATCCGGCGATTATTATGGCGCTTACCGGCCTCTTCGCCATTCTCGGTCATTGCTTCCCGGTCTGGCTGAAATTCAAGGGGGGGAAAGGGTGTTGCCACCACGATCGGCACATTGCTCGCCGCCGTGCCTTATGCAGGTCTTGCCGCCTGTATCGTCTGGCTGTTAATGGCCTTCACCTTCCGCATTTCATCGCTCGCAGCGCTTACCGCCATGGCGGCGGCACCCTTGGTCACGCTGTATTTTTATGGCGTCACCCCCGCCGTCATCTGCGCGCTGATTACAATTCTGGTTTTCTGGCGGCACAAGGACAACATCAAACGCCTGCTAAAGGGCGAAGAACCCCGCATCGGCAAAAAGAAATAAAATCCCCTTGGTATTTCCCTGACATCCGTGGTTTAAAAAGCCATGCTGAATTTGTTTGAATCCAGACTAGCCGCAAACCCGGATGAGGCCGAGCGTTTAAGCTGGCTGCGCCTTGCCCGCACGGAAAATGTGGGCCCGGCGACATTCGCCCGCTGTTGGAATTCTACGGCAATCCGTCCGAGGCCCTCAAAAATCTGCCTGATCTTGCCAAACGCGGCGGGCGTAAAGCACCCCTAAAACCGCCTGCTGAAAGCGATGTGCTGAAGGAATATGCCGCACTTAAAAAGCTGGGCGGCGGTGTTTTAACGCTGGCGGATGATGCGTATCCGGAACTTTTAAAATCCACCGATGACGCCCCGCCTGTGCTGTCTTATCTGGGTGACCCGGCCTTACTGCAAAAACAATCTATCGGGATAGTCGGCGCGCGCAATGCTTCGCTGAACGGGCGCAAGCTCGCGGTTAAAATCGCGCAAGATCTGGGCGCGCAGGGGCAGGTTGTCGCCTCCGGCCTTGCCCGGGGTATTGATACGGCGGCACATGAAGGTTCGCTCACCACCGGCACAATCGCCGTGGTGGCCGGCGGCATTGATGTGATTTATCCGCCGGAAAATGCGGGCCTGTATGAACAGATCAAAGAAAAAGGCCTGATCCTCGCCGAAAGCCCCCTGGGTCAGCAACCATTTGCACAGAGTTTTCCGCGCCGTAACCGCATTGTTTCCGGCCTGTCACGCGGCGTTGTCGTGGTGGAAGCCACGATGCGCTCCGGCTCCCTTATCACCGCACGGCTGGCGGGAGAACAGGGGCGCGAAGTCTGGGCCGTGCCGGGGCATCCGCTTGATCCGCGTGCCGAAGGCCCTAATCATTTAATCCGCGAGGGGGCTGTATTAATACGCAATGCAGAAGACATCATGGAAAACCTGCTTCATTTTTCCGGTCACGGCATGCGGGAATTCCATGTGGTGCAAAATCCTGTCGAAACCCGTTTTGAAAAACCGGAAGAATTACCCGGCGATGCCGAAGAGCGTGTGCTGCAAAACCTCTCGCCCACACCCTGCGGCGTGGATGAACTGATCCGTGCCTGCGGTCTTACTGTCGGCAGCATCCAGACCATTTTGCTGGAGCTGGAGCTGGCGGGGCGCATCAAAACGCCTGCCGGGGAACCGGGTGTGCCTGATAGACGGATAACCGCAACATCGTTGACATATTACATGTCATCCCCTATAGAAACCCATAAGTAAACTATTCTAAGGGTAAGACTTTCATGATTAGAACTCTCCGCGGTACATTTCGTCTGGTGTCACTGGGCCACGCTTTCTTCAAATATAAAAAAGAAAATTTTGAATGCGCCGGTGGAAAAACGTCAGGAAGCCTTTCATGAAATGATCGCCCGCCTGCACAACATCTTTAACATCAAAGTCAATGTGATAGGCACGCCGCTCGGCAATACGGGCCGCCCGACAATGTATGCCATTAACCACGTATCTAACCTCGATGGTCTGATCGTGAATGGCCCCATTGAAAACGCTAGTAATATCGCTGATAGCGGCGTTGCCGACTGGAAATTCATGAGCGTCGGCCCGCTGGCACGGGCGCTTGATACCGTATTCGTGCAACATGTCGGAAAAAAGATTTCCGATGAAGAAAAAGCCCGTATCGTTCAGGAAACCTGCGATGCCGCTCAAGCACCCTTTGATAAGGGCAGCAACCTTATTCTTTTCCCGGAAGGCACGATGAGCGATGGCGCACAGCTGCTTAAATTCCGCCCGGCTATTTTCTCGCTTGCCTACCGCGAGGGCAATGAAAATCTGGCAATCCAGCCTGTCGTGCTGGAAGTGGCAAGCGTGGACGGCCAGCCCGTTCCCAAGGGTGAATTCTCAGAACTGCGTGAACGTTATGCCCGCTATACTAAGGAAACGGTGGATCTGGGTAACGGCAAAAAGAAATATATCTCCAATAAATCCATGCTGGCCCTGATCTGGGATATGGCAACCAATAAGGAAATTGTTTTCGATCTTACTTTCCTGCCGGAAATGGATAAAAACGCTTATCACGACCATGTCGAGCTTGCCGGAGCCACACGCGCCGCTATCGGAAAAACCATGGATCTTGAGGAATTCAAGCCATAAGTTTAAGCCCGTTTATAAAACAGGGGCTTGCCAAAGCGCATAATCTTCCGTATTTCACAACGGGTGGGGCTTGAATATTTTCTGCACCCTGTTTGATGAAAAACCGTATATGAGCGCTAACCTCGTCATTGTCGAATCGCCTGCCAAGGCAAAACCATCGAGAAATATCTCGGTTCTGGTTACACGGTACTGGCCTCTTACGGCCATGTAAGGGACCTTGTGAACAAGGATGGTTCCGTCCTGCCTGATGATGATTTTGCCATGAAATGGCAGTTGGGCGAGCGCGCCGATAAAAATGTCCGTGACATCAAAAAGGCCCTTAAAAATGCCGACACTCTATATCTGGCGACTGACCCCGATAGAGAGGGGGAAGCCATTTCATGGCATGTGCAGGAATTGCTGAACGATGATGGCCTATTAAAAAACAAGCGCGTTGCCCGTGTTACCTTTAACGAGATTACCAAAAAAGCCGTGCAGGAAGCGTTCAACCATGCGCGTGATCTGGATGTGCATCTGATTGACGCCTATCTGGCCCGCCGGGCGCTGGATTATCTGGTGGGCTTTACGCTATCCCCCGTTTTATGGCGCAAGCTTCCCGGATCAAGATCTGCGGGCCGTGTGCAATCCGTAGCTCTCCGTTTGATCTGTGAGCGCGAGGCTGAAATTGAAATCTTCAAGCCGCAGGAATACTGGAGCATTGACGCCCGCCTGCACACACCGGATGGTGCGCCCTTCACCGCGCGGCTGACACATCTGGCTGGCAACAAGCTAGGCAAGTTTGATATCCCATCCGAACTTGATGCTAAAAAGGCTGTTGAACGGATTCAGCAGAAAAAGCTGTCCGTCCAGAATATCGAGAAAAAGCAGGTACAGCGCAGCCCTTACCCGCCTTTCATCACCTCGACACTGCAAATGGAAGCATCGCGCAAACTGGGTATGAGTGCTTCCAACACCATGCGTAATGCGCAGGCTTTATATGAAGCCGGCTTTATCACCTATATGCGTACGGACGGCACAACGCTTTCCGGCGAGGCCGTCGCGCAGGCGCGCAATGTGATCAAGAAAGACTATGGCGTTCAATATCTGCCGGATGCGCCGCGGCTTTATAAATCTAAAGCCAAAAACGCGCAGGAAGCCCACGAAGCCATTCGCCCGACTGATCTTTCCTTGAACCCGCGTTCGAAAGATGCGCCGAAGGATGAATATCAACGCAAACTTTATGAGCTGATCTGGAAGCGCACCATGGCTTCCCAGATGGAAAACGCCGTCATGGACCAGATGGCGGTCGATCTGTCAGACGGGACGGATGATGTAATCCTGCGTGCCAATGGTTCGGTCGTGAAGTTTGACGGGTTCCTGACGCTTTATCAGGAATCAAAAGACGAAGATGAAGATGGTGGTGATGAAGGTGACCGCCGCCTGCCGCCGATGGAAAAGGGCGATGCCGCCAAAACTGTCGATATCAAACCCGATCAACATTTCACGCAACCCCCGCCACGTTATTCCGAAGCATCCCTCGTAAAAAAGCTGGAAGAGCTTGGCATTGGCCGCCCATCCACTTACGCCTCTATCCTTCAGGTTCTGCGCGACCGGAACTATGTTTCGATGGATAAGAAGCGCTTTATCCCCGAAGACCGGGGCCGGGTGGTCACCACCTTCCTCGCCAAATTCTTCACGCGCTATGTGGATTATGATTTCACGGCAAATCTCGAAGAAGAGCTGGATGCCATTGCCTCCGGCCACGTGGCATGGAAAGAAGCCCTGCGCCTGTTCTGGGATGATTTCAAAGCCGCCGTGGATGAGACGAAAGAGCTGACAATCACCGATGTGATCAACCATCTGGATGCGGAGCTTGGCCCCCACTTCTTTGCTGAAACCAAGGAAAACCCGCATCCACGCGAATGTAAGGCCTGCGGCACGGGGCGGCTGGGCCTGAAACTCGGTAAGTTTGGCGCGTTTATCGGCTGCTCGAATTACCCGGAATGTAAATTTACCAAGCCTTTGGTCGTGCCTGATAATGAAAACGGCGAAGAAGGCGGCGATGCTGCGGCGGCACTCGCCAACGAACCAAGATCCTGGGCGCTGATCCCGGCACAGGGCGCAGCGTTTCCTTACGCCGCGGCCTTACGGCCCTTATGTGCAGATTGACCCACCGCCGGAAAGCAAGGACAAACCCAAACGTCAGGGCTTGCCCGCCGGGACGCGTATTGAAGACGTCACGCTGGAAAAGGCGCTGGCCCTGCTGGCCCTGCCCCGCCTTGTCGGCATGCACCCGGAAACGGGTAAAAAGATTGAAGCCGGTATTGGCCGCTTTGGGCCGTTCCTGAAACATGACGGCGTGTTTGCCTCCATCCCTAAGGATGAAGACCTGATGACCATCGGTATGAACCGCGCGGTGGATTTGATTGCCGAGAAAATGCGTAAACTGGCCGCAAAGGAAGCTGCCAGCGGCGGTAAGAAAGCGGCAGAGAAGAAAAAACCTGCGGCTAAAAAGAAAGCTCCTGCCAAAAAGAAAACAGCCGCCAAGAAAAAGGCTGCCCCTAAGAAAAAAGCCGGTTAGAGATTAGAGCGCGCGCTGCATATACTCAGGCAACTCTGACAATGTTTCTGGGTTGACGACACGATCGCGGCGCATTTCGTCCGCGCCCTTATGGGCAGGCATGGACCGGCGAATTTCTGAGGCCTGCTCAATAATGCTGGTAATTTCCGCTGTGTTATCATCCCGTATAGCGTCCATAACATGGTCCAGACGCCCCTCAAACCGTTTGATATTCTCCAGAATATGCTTCCTGTTATAGTAAAGCAGATCAGTCAGATATTCCGGGTGAGACAGCATCGCCGCCGAACCATCCTTGAAGCTGGGATTGGCATTTTCTGCCAGAGAGACGTTTCTACCCAATTGCTTTGCTATATCCATCCCATTCAGTGTCAGAGCCGCCGAGATCAATGTGGGGGTTGTAATCCGTTTTGCCAGCGATATCTTGCTGGCCTCATTAAACGTGTCGAACAGACCTTCCCGCGGAACATAACCGTTTGCTTCTTTTCAGCTGAAAAGTCCTGAAATTCTGACCAGATTGCTTCACGCGGACGATCTTCCGGAATACCCTGTCTGAAATTATGCGCCTGACCGATAAGCCCCAGCAGCTTGTCCGATGTTTCACTTTCAAGTGCAGCTTTCAATTCCTCAAGGCGTGCTTTGAAACCGTTCGATGCTTCCTGAATAGAAGCTTTATTGTCCTTGAAAATGGCCTGCCACATCGGGGCGGATGCATTGGCAATCCGGGTTGTATCGAGAAGCGTATTATAGGCTTTCTGATAATCTTCTTCCGCGCTGCCGGAATTTTTCTCATCTTCACCTGCCAAAGTCTGAGAAAAGGCAATAACGTGCTGAAAATGAGAGATCGTACCATAAAGCTTGTCATGCGCCAGCGCTGACATAGGCGTAATACGGGCATCCATATCTCCCCACATTTTCTGGACAACCACTTGTTCTTCGGCTTTAGCAGGGCCTTGCGGGATCACAACAACGCTCTGGTTTCTGTACATATCGGCGGAACCTGTTTCCGGCCCCACGCCAGCCTTTCCGGCAATGGGGTGAGAGGGGATATAAACAGCACCATCCGGCAGATTCTGACTAATTTCATAAATAGATTTCTGCTTGCCGGAACCAACATCCGTTACAATAGCGCCCGGCTTTACATGCCCGGCAATCTCGTGCAATACGGAAGAAAATTTATCGATCGGTGTTGCTAGAATAATAATATCCGCATCCCTCACAGTCTGAGCGGATGTTTCAAAAACCTTTATATTCTCATGATTAACCAGCCCAGAAAACTTATTCAGAACGGCAGAATCTTTATCCGTAATCGAAACACCATACTCCCCTTGCAAAGCCAAGGCTTCTGCTATGGAGCGGCCCTGCTGCCCAGCCCCGATAATCGCTACTTTTCTCATGGTCCCTCTATCACCCTTGTCTGAACTTACAGTAACAAAAATACAGTTATATGTCAAAAAAACCTAGGTTTTCTTGAAAACCAGACAATGCGTATAGGGATAATCCGCTCTGCCTTTCAGCCAGCGCACCATCACTTCCCCTTCTTGCCTAAAGTTTTGTGATACGGCTGTGCCGATATCCCGCACCAGCGGCGTAAACACCTTGCCATGATGTAAATTATCACATTGCACAACGACCCGCGCGCCGCGCTTCATGATGCTGGAAAGCCCGGCAAAAATCTCAGCCATCCGCGCCAGATATGTATCGTACCCGGCATAGGCAGGGTCCCCGCCATAAAGCGGATTCCATTTGTGATGCGCGGGCATATAGGGCGGCGATGTCATGCAAAAATCCATCCTGGGCAATTTGAAACTCCCGATATCCACGCTATCGGCATGCAGAATGTTCATCCAGTGCTCCAGCTGCGCCGCCGCCCATTCGTAACGCTCGCCATCCGCTTCGATGCCGTAAGGAATACGGCCCATATCTTCCGCCACGAAGGCGGTCGTTCCAAACCCTAAAAAAGGATCAAACACCTTATCGCCCGGCTTCGTGAATTCATTTACAAAAGCACGGACAAGGCTTTCGGGGTAGCGATCCTCGGCCTCCTCCGGATAAACCCGCCCCTCATCAGCAGTAAAAGGCACTTCAATATACTCAAGAAAATCCGGCATTACTGGCTTTTCTTACGTCTGATTTTACGCCACTCAGCCACGTTTTTATTATGCTCGGCCAATGTTTTGGCGAAGATATGCCCGCCGCTGCCATCCGCCACAAAATAGATAAGATCATGTTCTTCCGGGTGCAGCACAGCTTCAATCGAGGCCTTGCCGGGGTTGGCAATCGGCCCCGGCGGCAGACCTGCGTATTTGTATGTGTTATAGGGGGAATCGAAGGATAGGTCTTTGCTCAGCAAGCGCCGCCCCAGCGGCCCCTTACCGTCATTCTTATGCTGCCCTTTTGTAATCGCGTAAATCACCGTGGGGTCGGTTTGTAAGGGGATTCCTTTACGCAAGCGGTTTAAGAACACGCCCGCCACGCGTTTGCGCTCTTCCGGCACGCCTGTTTCTTTCTCCACGATGGAGGCCAGCGTCAAAACGTCATCCAGTGATTTTAAAGGTTCGGGCCAGCAGGGCTGAGTGGGGCAAAGCTCCAGAAGCGCTTTATCCATATCCGCCTTCATTTCGGCAATCACTTCACTGCGGGGTTCATTCTTGCTGTAAGTATAGGTTTCCGGTAGAAGCCGTCCTTCTGGTGGCACGGACGCAACATCACCGGAAAGATCCTCCACGGTTTTAAGCAATTCCACCACCTCATGACTGGTAAGCCCCTCACGCACCGTTACCTGACGTCGGATGATATCGCCCTTCACCAGCTTGTCCATGATGTCTTGCGGGCTCATACCGGGGGTTATCTCATATTCCCCCGCCTTGATCTGCCCGGATTTTCCGTGCAGAACAACCCCCACCATAAAGATTTTGGGATGTTCGATAATGCCGGCGGTTTGCAGATTATCCGAGACAGCGCTTAACCCCGTACCAGCGGGGATCTCAAATACCTGTACTTCCGTGAGAGGCCCCGGCTTTTTGAATTCATAAGCGCCCCATGAAATTCCACCCACAACCAGCACCACGCCCAGCGTAAAGAGCGTTACAAAAAAAACCGAGGAGGCGCTGGAGATAGGCCATGGCTTACACTGATTTGAAAATCACCGAAGCATTGGTCCCGCCAAAACCGAAGGAGTTGGAGAGAGCAATATTCACTTTCTTTTCCTTGGCAGTCTTCGGAACCAGATCCATGCCCTGACAGTCATCCGACACGTTATCAAGGTTCAGCGTGGGCGGCAGAACGCCAGTCTGAATGGCTTTCAGCGTATAGATAGCCTCCACAGCCCCCGCCGCGCCCAGCAAGTGACCGATGGCGGATTTGGTGGATGACATGGAAACCGTGTCCAAAGCGTTCGCGAACATGCGTTTCACAGCCCCGAATTCGATACCATCACCCACAGGCGTCGATGTGCCGTGCGCGTTGATGTAATCAACATCTTCCGGGTTGATCTTCGCGCGCTTCAGCGCAGCTTCCATGGCGCGGTAACCGCCATTGCCGTCTTCCGCCGGGGTGGTGATGTGATAAGCATCGCCGGAAAGGCCATAGCCGATCACTTCGCCGTAAATCTTGGCGCCGCGCTTTTTGGCGTGCTCATATTCTTCCAGAACCACAACACCGGCCCCTTCCGCAATCACGAAACCATCACGGTCGCGGTCCCACGGGCGGGATGCCTCAGCCGGGCGGTCGTTATAGCTGGTGCAAAGCGCGCGCGCTGCCGCGAAGCTGGAAACGCCAAGACGTGTTACAGCGGCTTCGGCACCGCCTGCAATCATCACATCGGCATCCTCAAAGGCAATCGAAACGGGCCGCATCGCCAATCGCGTGCGTGCCGGTAGCGCAGGCCGTGACCACGGAATGGTTAGGCCCACGAAAACCGAACTCAATCGAAACCAGCCCGGAAG
>JAJOJU010000005.1 GCA_021208265.1 Alphaproteobacteria bacterium
CGGGCTTCCGCATCACGCGTCTTCCTGTGTGGGTGTGGGCGCCTCAGTTTTAGACTCCGTTGTCGCCGGAAGCGCCGTATAGCTGGCGCTCGGCGCAGGGGTGTAAACCGGCTGCGGGGCCGGAACGTAAACAATTTGCGGCTGGTGTAGCCGCCGGCACTTTAGGCCGGGAGGTTAAGCTTCCCATATTAGATATCTCCTTATATCGGGTTTGTCGTGAGGTGGCGGTAAAGCTGCCAGGGCGTGACGATACCGGCCTTATGGAGGCCTAGAACGCGCTTAACAGCCTCCACGCATGTAAAAAACATGACGGGCGCAGGACGATGATGACTGCGGTTCACAGGGGCTTTCACCACCTTATGCCCCCGCTTTCTGAGCCAACCCGGCAAATCGAAGCTGGTGGCCAGATGATTATAAACCTGCACTTCCATATGGTTGGAGAGCGGGTCGAGGCTCAGCCCATTGCCGCCCGTCATTCAGCAGCACAAAGCAGTGCCGGAAACCGGGTTTCAGCCAGCGCAGCCACGGCAGGTCGGTGCGGCCCGTAAAAACCACGTAAGCTTCCTGCGGCAGCAGGGTATTCAAAACACGCGCGCTCATAATTATGCCTCCATTTGCTCGTAAATCATGACGTCTTCAATCCAGTTCGCCGCCGCCTTGGGGTTGAACCATGCAGGTTTGCGGACGATGCCTTTGGATTCCAGAAGAGCTTCCAGCCGCTCCAGCGCCTCGGCCCATATCAGATAGGCACGGATTTCACGCGGGCGGCGGGGGTCGGGCGCCATATGGCGCTCACCGTAATGTTTCAAAACGCGGATATGATCCATCTGCAAACGGCGCTGGCGATAGAGGCGATTCAAGGTCTGCAGGATATCCGCAGGCTCACACGGGGGCTTGTCGCGCCTGCCCGGCGGTAACACGGGCACCATCATTCTTGGCCGCCTGCGCCGTCATGAACCAGAACCATGCTTCTTCCGCACTGATAAAAGGCGTAGCGCTGCTGAGGTCGGCTGTTTTGGGGGTGTAATGCTTCTTGTTCACTCTTCGTTTTCCTTGCTGCGAATATAATTGTTCGCTTTATGTTCTCATTTATGATACAAAAGAAAACCAAGGTCAAGGAAAAAATAAGAATATTTTCCTATTTACTTTTCATGCCCATAGATGGGACTATAGTCCTATGTTTACACACGAAGATATATGGCGAGGGATTGATCGCCTGGCGAGCAGCTTTGGTTATTCGCCCTCAGGCCTTGCCAAACAAGCCGGGCTGGACCCTACATCATTCAACAAAAGCAAGCGTATCAGCCCTGATGGCAAACCCCGCTGGCCCTCTACGGAAAGCATTTCAAAAATTTTAGCTGTTACAGGTGCCACGCTCAGCGATTTCATTAGCCTGATGGATGCAAAAGACGATTAAAGCCCCGGCGTAAGCTCTCTGTCAGCTTGTATCTCAGGCTTCTGAGAAAAGAGCAGATTCATATAATCACCCAAACCGTAACGTTTCGGCAGCCGGACGATATAATAAAGATCCAATGCCGGAGGATACAATCCTTGGCCATGCCCGCCTTGCGAAAAACCTCGATACGATTTACCGATCGTTCATTAGCCCCGCTCACCCAAAAATGCATGGTACGGGCATCAAAAACCCTCGCGGCATAGTCCATACGGAGCGCCATTATCAACTTGCCCAGCCCCTGCCCGCGGTGTTCCGGATGGATGACATCGTAACCTGAGCACCCCCATTGATCTTCATAAGGCCGGATAAAAATACCGGCTTCGCCGACAATACAATTCTTGCGTTTATTCACGAGCACGCAATCTATGGCACTGTGATATGTTCCACTTCGTTTACCTCGGTAATTCATAAAGTCGCAATAGCACCCAAAATTGTTTTCTATAGAATCAGGGGTATGAAACACCTCGGTGATATCATTCAGCACAAAACGCCCCCGCTGGGGGGCATCCTTGTATTCCTGATAGAGCTGCGTCAGCATCTCCATATAGCTTGCCTTAAGCGCCGGATCAGCAGCAACTTCATCAAGGGGAATAAGCTTGTAATCCTCGGGGTTCATGTCTAAAACTTCATTGTAGAAATCAAGGGTTTATATTTAACATAACAATAAACAAAATACAACATGACACCCGAACGCAAAACTGAAATCGGCCAAGCGGCTGCCAAGATCCTGCTGGATACAAAATCCATCCTGTTTAATACAGATGAGCCGTTTCGCTTAACATCAGGCCGCCTTAGCCCTGTTTATATTGATTGCCGCCGTCTGGTATCATTCGTGGCAGAACGCGAAGCCCTCTCTCAAATGGCCGCCGAGTTGCTCAGCGATGCTATCGGCGCGGATAAAATTGACTATATCGCAGGCGGGGAAACAGCCGGCATTCCTTATGCCGCCTTTATTTCCACCGAAATGAAAAAGCCTATGCTTTATGTGCGTAAAAAGCCCAAGGGCTTTGGCCGCATGGCACAGATTGAAGGTACGTTTGATAATGCCCCCTCCCCCAAACCGCATGTGGTTCTGGTGGAAGATTTGCAAACCGATGGCGGTTCCAAACGCGTGTTTGTTGATGCCTTGCGTGAGGCCGGGGCAGAAGTGAAACACGGCTTTGTCGTCTTCCATTACGGTATTTTTGAACAAAGCCTCAAGAACATGGAGTCCATGGGGCTGACGCTGCACGAGCTTACCAACTGGTGGCATGTGATTGATGTGGCGCGCGAAAGCAACTACTTCCCGGAAAACGTCATTGCCGAAGTCGAAAAAATTCCTGAAGGCCCCGGAAATCTGGCAAGAAGTAAACTCCCCCAAAACCGGGTCCTCAGGCTGGGTGATATAAGATATAATCAAATGACCAGCGCTGCTCCCAAAATCGCCTTTTATGCTTCGGAAAAGCCGAAAGCACAGGAAGCTTTGAAGGCCATGCAGGCGCGTTATGATTCCGTTTCTCCGCAAGATGCCGATATCATAGTAACACTGGGCGGGGATGGATCACTCCTCCGTGCCTTGCACGAACATTGGGAACTGGAAAAGCCGTTTTTCGGCCTTAATCTCGGCACTCTGGGCTTTCTTCTCAACACGTTTGATGCTGACGGATTACCCGAACGCCTGCAAAAAGCCAAGGGGTTTGACATCCACCCCTTGCGGATGAAAACCACCGACCAAACCGGGGCCACGCACGAAGAGATTGCCTTCAACGAAGTATCCATGCTGCGCGAAACTCATACATCAGCCCATCTGAAAATCTCCATCGATGGCGCTGTGCGTATGCCCAAGCTGGTCTGCGATGGTTTGCTGGTCTCCACCCCCGTGGGCAGCACGGCTTATAATTCCTCCGCCGGGGGGGCCGATTATCCCGCTGGATGCGAATGTGTTGCCGCTTACCCCCATCAGCGTCTTCCGCCCCCGCCGCTGGTCCGGCGCGCTTATTCATCATGAAGCTGAAATCGTAATTGACGTTCTGGCCCCGCAGGACAGACCCGTCAGCGCCACGGCGGATTCCAAAGAGGTACGGGATGTTTCTTCCATCACCATCCGCGAGGCACGCAGCATTACCTGCCGCCTGCTGTTCGATCCGGAAAACCACCTGGCGGAACGGATATTCGCAGAACAATTTGCGGATTAAGCATGCGGTTATTTTTTGTCAAAAGCCGCAAATTGTTCATTTTAGAGATACTAGCAACATACCTGTTGTTTGTGGCTTGTCTCGTTATCTTTCAACGGCATTTTATATACCACACTGAATGGCCCGCCCCGGATATTTCCCTGGCCCCCGTGGGCATGCAGGAAATTATTGTGACCACCGATGATGATTTGAACCTGACCGGCTGGCTGAAATACCCGCGGGATGATGACAAGCCTGTCCTCATCTTCTTTCACGGCAATGCCCAAACAATTGAGCACCGCCTGGGCAAGGTGGATGCCTATATTAACGCCGGGTATGGCGTGATGTTGCCGGAATATCGTGGTTATGGCGGCAACCCCGGCACACCGATGGAAGATGGCCTTTATAAAGATGCCCGCGCCTACCTGAATTTCATCAGAAACGACCCGCGGCTTAATCAGCAGAAACTTATTATATACGGAGAATCTTTAGGTTCCGGCGTTGCCGTGCAAATGGCGACTGAATTTCCGCCATACCGTCTTGTTCTGGAAGTGCCGTTCAGCAGCGCGTTGGATGTGGCCCAATCACGCTTTTTCTTTATCCCGTTTCTGTCGTATTTAATGCACGATCACTACGACAACACATCAAAAATCAAAAACGTGGAATGCCCCGTCCTTGTGGGCACCGCCGGAAACGACTTTGTCGTGCCGAATCGCTTCGGGCAAAAGCTGTATAATGCGGTGGAAAGCACCAAGAAACTGGTGCATTACGAAAGCGCCATGCATCACAATATGTATGATTACGGCTTCGCCAAGGAAGTCATCGCGTTTTCTGAAGAAGCGCCATAATCATAGAACAAACAGCGCTTAACGATGAAGGCTCTATCTAGGCTTGCCCGGCGGTTTCTTGCCCACTTCGCGCAGTTTACGTTCCTGCGCCAGGCGGTTTTCGATAGCATCCAGCTTTTCCGCCAGTTGCTCGTTCACGCTGCCGCCCTGAATGATTCCGCCTTCGGGGATAAGACCCAGTTTCTGGGCGATATATTGATACCCCTCCACCAGATCACCCAGATCAAAGCGGAAGCGGTCCTTATCCAGCTTCTCGCCGGATTTGGCATCCCACAGGCGGCAGTTATCGGGGGAAATCTCATCGGCCAGAATAATATACAGTTCACCATGTTCGCCCCATAAACGGCCGAATTCCAGCTTGAAATCAATCAGGCGCAGACCGATCCCGGCAAACAGGCCGTTCAGATAATCGTTAATCCGCCACGCCATACTGACCATTTCATCAAGCTCATACGGGTCGGCCCAACCGAGCGTGATGATATGTTCCTCCCCGATCAGCGGATCACCCAGCGAATCGTTCTTGTAATAATATTCAATCAGCGGGCGCGGCAGAATCTCGCCCTCCTTCAAGCCCAAACGCTTGACCAGCGAACCGGCAGCTACGTTACGCACTACCAGCTCAATCGGGATGATATCAACGCGGCGCACCAGCTGTTCGCGCATATTAATTGAACGAATGAAATGCGTTGGAATACCAATTGATTCCAGCTTGGTCATCAAATGTGCTGAAATCCGGTTATTCAAAACACCCTTACCCGCGATAACAGCATGTTTTTCAGCGTTAAACGCCGTGGCGTCATCCTTGAAATACTGAATATAGGTATGTTGGTCAGGCCCTTCATAAATGGTTTTGGCCTTGCCATCATAGATCATTTTGCGGCGGGACATCGGGAAAACCTTTTGAAAATAGTTGGTTAAGATCTTTTTATAGGCGGTTTAGAAAAGACTTTCAAATGATTTAGAGAAATCTATACTCTTTCAGGATTATAATGATTCCCAAACCGCATTAACCAGAGGGGACAAAATGACTGGATTTAATGACCGCAAAGATGCCTTTGAAGGAAAATACGCTCATGAAGAAAAGCTGAGCTTTGAACTGGAAGCAAAAACCGCCAAGCTGTTTGGCCTCTGGGCCGCAGAAAAGCTGGGTCTGGAAGGTGCTGATGCGCAAACCTACGCTGGTGAAGTCGTTGCCGCAAATCTGGAGGAAGCGGGCTTTACTGATATCATCCGCAAGGTATCGATGGATTTTGAGGCCAAAGGCATTGAAATATCGCAACACATGATCGAAGTGGAAGTTGATAAAGCCCTGACAGCGGCGCAGAAAGAACTGGCACAATAGTAAAAAAGCGCCAGTTCTTCGCCACACACGACAGAATATAATATTCTAGAAGCAAAAAACCCCGGACAGGTCCGAGGCTTTTCTAATTCCATATTATTTTTTAATTATGGTTTCCCCTGCTCAACCCGCACATAATTATATAAAATCACTGCAGGAAGTAATATTATTTCTGGAATGAATTGACGTTAGACCAATAAAATTAGCGATGCAAGAAAAATGTGAATAATTTTTGTTTTTTATCAAAAAAACTTGAAACTCCCTGCATTTACGCCCATTTTGATAAGACAAACCGAGGAAAATTACCCTATGGCTATGAATAAAGATGATCTGGAACGCGCAATACAAGAAGGTATCCCCGATGCTGACGTGCGGATTGAAGACCTGCGCGGTGATGGCGACCATTATGCTGCCTACGTGACATCGGCATCTTTCTCAGGTAAAACACGCATCCAGCAGCACCAGATGGTCTATAAAGCGCTGGAAGGGAAAATGGGCGGTGAATTACATGCTCTGGCTATCCAGACAAAAGTTCCAGACGCATAAAAAATGAACAACCAAAAACGATAGGGTAAATAAAAGAATGGAAAATATAATTTTTGAGCGCATCCGTAAGGATATCGAAGGTAATGATGTGGTGTTGTACATGAAAGGCACAGCGGCCTTCCCGCAATGCGGCTTTTCGGCACTGGTTGTACAGGTTCTTTCCCAGCTGGGCGTTCGTTTTAAGGACGTCAACGTGCTGGATGACAGCGATATCCGTCAGGGTATCAAGGATTTTTCTAACTGGCCAACGATCCCGCAGCTCTACGTAAAAGGTGAATTTATCGGCGGCTGCGATATCGTCCGGGAAATGTATGAAGCCGGCGAATTGCAGGACCTGCTGCGTGAAAAGGGCGTACAGATTTCCGATGCGGCCTGATTTTAAGCCTAACCGGGCCTGCTTAATTTGGAATCCCGGTAAACGCTGCAGGACATCATCAAACCAAAACCTATCATCGTAGCCAGCATAGCCGTGCCGCCGTATGATACCAGCGGCATGGGAATCCCGACCACGGGGATAAGCCCCATCACCATCGCCGTATTAATAAAGATATAGAGGGAAAAATTGACCGAAAGGCCAATCGCCAGATAACGCCCAAAATTATGGCGACAGCGCAGTGCGATATAAAGCCCGTACAGGAACATTAACCCAAACAGCCCCAGCAAAAATACCCCGCCCACAAAGCCCCATTCTTCGGCCCAGAGGGTGAAAATAAAATCCGTCTGTTTTTCCGGCAGAAAGTTAAGGTGACTTTGCGTTCCTTGCAAAAACCCTTTGCCGTCAATGCCGCCCGACCCCAGCGCAATTTTTGACTGGGTAATATGGTACCCGGCGCCGAGCGGATCACTCTCCGGATCAAGGAATGTCAAAACCCGCTGTTTCTGGTAGTCATGCATCATGCTCCATACGACCGGGATCGCCCCCAAGGCCAGCGTAATCACCACCGCAAACATCCAGAGCGGCACCCCCACCACCAGAAAAATTGCCGCCGCATCCATCAAAATCATTAGCGATGTCCCCAAATTGGGCTGCAGCAGCACCAGCCCCACGGGTGCAATCGCCAGCAATGCTGCCGGGATCAGGAATAAAATACTGCGCACCCTATCAGGCTCCGCAGCATGAAAATAACGAGCCAATACAATAACCACCGCCAGCTTCATGAGCTCGGAAGGCTGCACCTTGATAAAACCCAGATCAATCCAGCGCTGCGCGCCCATTCCCACATGGCCCATAACTTCCACAATAATCAGAAGCACAAACCCGGATATATAAATGGGCCAGGCCATTTTATACCACCAGCGGATATCAACCAGCGCCACACCGACCATCATCACAAAACCCAGCATAAATTTAACCAGATGCGACATGGCCCAAGGGTGGACATTCCCGCCGCCTGCCGAATACAGGCAGGCAAACCCGATGGCCCCTGCCAGGGTAATCATGGCAATAAGGCCGTAGTTCAAGTTTTTAACACGCCCTAAAAGCGGCTGATCGGACTGAAATGTAATACTGTTCATAAATGCTCTACCTCCCCTTCACGCCGGAGATTTTCACATCTTCATCCTGCAGTCCCACATTAAACGGTATATTGCCCAGATCCAGCTTCTGGGCCTCCATCAATAAATCCTTGGCAATAGGTGCCGCCACTTTGGAACCGCCCACACCGTGCTCTACCACCACGCTGCACACATACACAGGGTCGTGTACCGGAGCATATCCGACAAACAGCGCATGGTGCCTGTCCTTCCACGGCAGATCTTCATTCTTGACCCCGGCCTCACGCTGGGCGCGGGTAATTCTTTTTACCTGAGCGGTCCCTGTTTTACCGCCCATTTCCTGCCCTTCGATATTGATGCGGGAGCCCAAAGCCGTGCCTTTTGGCGTATTAACAACCTCATACATGCCTTGCAACACCAGTTCGAGATTTTCTTTCTTTAAACCCAATGCAGGCCAGCTGCCCGGATGCTGGCGTTCATCACCCACATAACCCGCCAGCCACGGTTTAACAGCAAATCCTCCATTTACAAGACGTGCCGTCATAATGGCCAGCTGCAAAGGCGTTGCCTGCACATAACCCTGCCCGATAGAAGCCACAATCGTCTCACCAGGGTGCCAGACCTGCCCCAGTTCCCGGCGTTTCCAGTCTTTATCAGGGATAAGGCCGGGGCGCTCCTCCGTCAGGTCAAAATCCAGATTCTTCCCCAATCCTAGTTTACGAGACATCGCAGCAATACGGTCTATACCGACATCGTTGGCAATCTCGTAAAAATAAGTATCACAGGATTCCGCCAGAGCGCGCACTACATTGACACTGCCGTGCCCCCCTTGCTTCCAGCAGTGAAACCGGGCGTTACCAAAATTAAAGAAGCCGGGGCAATAATGGCGCGTATGGCGGCTGATCTTACCGGCTTCAAGTCCCGCCAATGCCGTTACCATTTTAAAGGTTGATCCAGGCGGGTATTGACCTGCCACTGCTTTATTCGTCAGCGGATGCCCGGCATCGGCCAATAATTCCTCCCACACATCCGAAGGTATCCCCCGTGCGAAAACATTCGGATCAAAACTGGGGTACGATGCCAGCGCATAAACTTCGCCTGTTTTGGCGTTCATAACGACAGCCGAAGCGCTGCGTTCCAGCGCCAGTCTCGCTTGCGTAAAGTTTTGCAGGGATGAATCCACCGTCAGCATCAAACGCTTACCTTTTTGCGAAGGCTTGTTACGCAACTCTCGCACCTCGCGCCCCACAACATTGACCTCCACCTCGGAAGCGCCGGCAACACCGCGAAGCTGTTCATCGAAACGCTTTTCAACGCCTGTCTTACCGATCTTGAAGCCGGGGAGGCTAAGCAATGGGTCATCCTTTACCTCTCGTTCGCTCACAGCCCCCACATACCCTATTAAATGAGCCATAGGCATACCGTCCGGATAATCCCTTACCTCGCCCACATCGATCGAAATGCCGGGTAAATCAGGCAGATTAACCTCAATCGTTGCGACCTCTTCCCAATCCAGATTATCTTTAATTTCAACTTTCAAAAATTTGGCGGATTTGGAAGCACGCTCCAGCGTACCCTTAATTTCATCATCGCTGAGTTCAATCAGCCCCTTCAGGCGCTTGAGCGATGCTTGCATATCCTCCGTTTGTTCGGGGATCAAGATAGCCCTGAAATTCTGGCTGTTTACCGCCAGCGGCTGCCGCGCCGGTCAAGGATAAGCCCGCGCGAGGGCGGCAAAAGCTTGATATTAATCCGGTTTTTATCGGCCAACGTCTTATAACGCTGCCCTTCCGAAAACTGAAGCCAGCCCAGCCGCGTGGCAATCCCGCCCAAAAGCGCCCATTGTAGAAATCCTACAAACAAAGCCCGGCGCGTAAATTTGCGTACGGATTCGGCAGCCTCGTTCCTCATCGGCATCGTCTTGCAGCCTCCTATTTCCGCAGCTTGGCCATCTTATGGCTGCGCATGATCGGGGTTGCCTGCTCCGGCAAAATTTTTATGAATCGTATAAAGAAGCATGCTGATTAAGGGAAAAATAAATAACCCGCTCAAGATAACCCCCAGTACAGGCAATAAAGGCGGCCAAACCCCACTTAAGACCGAAAACAGAAACCAGCGCAGAAAATTTGAAATAGACAGAACAAGGGCAAAACCAATCATGACAGTTACAAAAGGTTGTCCCACAAAGACCCGGCGCTGGTCGGAAATAATCCAATACACCAGCAAAAATATAAACGCGTTGATACCCAAGGGAATACCGCTCACCAAATCCAGGGTTAGCCCCAACCCGAAAACAAACCAGTTAGGAATAAGCGTTGGGCGGTACACGGCCCAGTAAAAAACCGACATAATGCTGAAACAGGGCCGAATTTCACCAAACGGCGGAATATGCACCGGCACAAGGTCCAGCACAAAAAACAGCGCGATAAAGATATATGGCACTAAAAGGCGGGCTAATCCTCCCGCCCGCTCCGGCCATGTCCAGACATCCAAGCTCATGCTCTGACATACACCAGTTGGGCAGGCCTTATCAAGGCCGGGATGATTACGGATTTAAAACGCCGGTTTTCAGATTGGGGTCAATCTTGCTGTTTACAATCTTGACGTAAGACAAGGCCGTGAAATCAGACAGAGGATCAACAAAAACAGGACCGCCAACGGAAGTTTTACCCGGAACAGCTTTAATTTTACCGAGCGGCAGCCCCGCCGGAAAAATGCCGCCATGACCGGATGTCATGACAACAGCGCCTTCAAGCGCCTTATATCCCATCGGTAAATGTTTTAAAACCGGGCGGTCATCATTGGTTCCTGCCAGCACGGCATGGGCATCGCTGCCTTGTATAATCACCGGCACGCGCGAGTTAATATCCGTGATCAACAAAATACGTGCGCTCTTACGACCCACTTCCAGAATGCGGCCCACAAGCCCTTCACCGGAAAGAACAGCCTGCCCTTTTTCAACGCCGTCATCAGAACCGGCCGCCACAAGCAGGGTTTTAACATAAGCATTGCCAGCATCGCTAATGACACGGGCGGACACAAATTCATGCGGAGCATCAGGCGTCACCTGAAGAAGCCCCCGCAAGCTACTGTTTTCATTCTCAAGATAAACGGCACGATTATACCATTCACGCAGGCGGGCGTTTTCATCCCGCAAGGCGGCAATTTCGCTCTGCAAGGCAGCCAGACCGGAAACATCCCGCACAAAAGCCGCCGCCCCATGAACCGGCGTTGCCGCCTGCACCAAAAGAGGAGTCAGCATATCGGTCGCGCGCATCCGCATTTGCTCAACAACCGGAGAATGCGCGCCAGACACCGCCATTAAAATAACAGAAAAGAAGAGAAGAAGAAAAGAGGCGGCAGGTCGGCTCCACAGCCCTGCGGCTGCGGCCATCACGATATTTTTTGAATATCCGCGTCTTTTCACCACGTTCCCCACGGTTTTTTTATATAATTCAAGACACCCGATTCTGAAGCTAACACAGGTACGTCAATAATAGATTAATTCTATTCGGCTTTTTAGACAAAGTATTTTAAATACTTAGCCACAGTTTCTAGTAGGAACCAATCAGAACATTACGGAGCGTTTTGCGCTCTTCCAGAGCATGCCCGGTCCCCAAAGCCACGCATGACAAGGGGTCATCCGCCAGCGTCACCGCAAGGCCCGTGGCATGACGCAGCACGAAATCAAGGTTAGTCAAAAGCGCTCCGCCGCCCGTCAGCACGATACCTTTATCCACGATATCCGCCGCCAGTTCCGGCGCAGTATGCTCAAGCGCCACTTTAACGCCTTCGATAATCTGCCCAACCGGTTCTGCTAAGGCTTCGGCAATCTGGCGCTCGGTCACGACAATTTCTTTTGGAACACCGTTCATAAGATCGCGCCCGCGGATTTCCATCTTGCGGCCTTCACCATCAGCCGGCGGGCAGGCTGATCCGATTTCTTTTTTAATGCGTTCCGCTGTCGATTCTCCGATCAAAAGGTTATGCACACGGCGGATATAAGCGATGATTGCCTCATCCATCTTATCACCGCCCACACGCACGGAACGCGCATAAACGATACCACCGAGCGAAATAACAGCCACCTCTGTCGTGCCGCCGCCAATATCAACCACCATGAGCCTGTCGGCTCCGTGACCGGCAGGCCTGCACCGATAGCCGCCGCCATAGGTTCTTCAATCAAATAAACTTCCGATGCCCCGGCGCTTTCCGCCGATTCCTGAATAGCGCGGCGCTCCACAGCCGTAGAACCGGACGGCACGCAAATCACCATCTTGGGCGATACGAAAGAACGGCGGTTATGCACCTTGCGGATGAAATGCTTGATCATCGCTTCCGTCACTTCAAAGTCGGCAATAACGCCGTCACGCAAGGGACGCGTGGCCGTGATGGAGCCGGGCGTACGGCCCAGCATCAATTTGGCCTCGTTCCCCACAGCCAGAATCTGCTTCTTGCCGTTGAGATAAGAAATCGCCACCACAGAGGGTTCGTTCAAGACAATCCCCTGATCCTTCACGTAAACCAACGTGTTGGCCGTGCCCAGATCGATTGCCATGTCAGCGGACATAAATCCGAAAAGTTTGGAAAACATGTATTTCGCTTAAAATCTAAGTCTTTGATGATTATGCGCTTGGGTTATAGCAGAGAAAAAATCGGAATGCATCAAGAGAATTTCAATCTCCACAAAAATAAAAAAGCGGACCGTAGCCCGCTATTTTGTGACGATAAAAATCCTTACGCCCGCTTAGCCCTGACGAGCCTTGAAACGAGGATTTGTCTTGTTAATAACATAAACGCGGCCACGGCGGCGGATCACGCGGCAGTTGCGGTCCCGGGTCTTAAGCGTTTTCAACGAATTTGCGACTTTCATAACTTTATTCCTGCATTCTTTAAAATGAATGGACGGACATTAACCGCGCAACACAAGCTTTGTCAAGCGTAATCAGCACAGGTTTGATCGCCCTGATTTCTGTCTAATAGAAATTTAAAAATATTCGTTGGCCAGATCTTCAATATCCCGAAGCGTTCCGGGTACAAAAAGAGCTGTAGCCGCACCAACCGCCACAGCCAAGCCATACCCGCCAGTCACTACACTAAAGGCCGCCGTAGCGCCCAAAACTATTGTACCGCCGATACCGGCAACCCTTCCAAAATTATCGCCCATGAAGACACCTTCTTGTTTTTATTTGTTATGTATAATACATTACTTCCTTATCAGCAACAAAAAACTGCAACATTTTTCCCTTTTCCGCATACGGACACATGCTACAATGAATTGTTAAGACTTTGCCTTTTATAATCCTCTCATGAATTTTTCAAACGAAAAGAAATCCATCAAGGCGGGCGATATTATCATGCGACAGGGGGAACCCGGTCACGCTGCCTATATTATTGAATCCGGCCGGGTGGAAATCGTTCTGGAACAACCCGGCGGCAAGGCCCAAAGCGTGGGCACACGCGGCGCCGGCACGATTATCGGAGAGATGGCTATCGTTGATAACGCCCCCCGCACAGCTACAGTGCGCGCGATTGAGGATTGTGAGCTTTTGGAAATTACAGCTGATGATTTTGGCCGCCGCCTGAACGCCGCCGATCCCGTGCTTAAAATGACGACTCAGGTCATCCTGACCCGCTACCGCGATATGCTGACCCGCGCCGATATCAGCCGCGACAGCCTCAACTGGCCTCCGCCTGAATCGCTGGAACTGGATTACGCCCAAAGCTCGGACGCGCTCGCCAACATCAAAATCGCAAACGAATTCAAAGAAGCGCTGAATCATGATGAAATCAGCCTCCATTACCAGCCTATCATTAACCTGCAAACGGGCGAAGTAGCCGGGTTTGAAGCTCTTATGCGCTGGTTCCACCCGGAAAAAGGGTTTATCTCACCGGGCATATTCATCCCGGTGATTGAGGAAAGCGGCCTGATCGTTCTGGCCAGCCGTTGGGCACTGCGCGAGGCCTGCCTTGCCTTAAAGCGCATTGAAAACCGTGCAGGGTACCTGGATCGCAAGCTCTTTATGGGTGTTAATTTCTCCAGCCATGATTTTGCCTCGGAAGATTTTGTCGATGGCGTATACACCACAATCTCGGAAAGTGATGTCGACCCCAGCCAGGTGCATCTGGAGATCACCGAACGGCTTTTGATACATCAACCGGACAACGCCAAGGAAACGCTGGAGATGTGCCGAAAAGCCGGAATGAGCATCGCGATTGACGATTTCGGCACGGGCTATTCCTCCCTTTCCTATCTTCACTATTTCCCAATCGACACGCTTAAAATCGACCAGAGCTTCGTGCGGGATATGACGAAGAACGATGCCTCGCTGGAACTCGTTAAATCCATCATATCGCTCGGCAAAAACATGAAGATGAAAGTGATCGCCGAAGGGGTGGAACACAAGGAAGAAGGCCTTTTACTGCGGGATTTGGGCTGTGATCTGGCCCAAGGTTATTATTTCGCGCGCCCTGCAGCCGAAAAAGATGTGACGGAACTGGTGAAAAACTGGGACCCGGCAGAGAAATTCTAGCCCCGAACACCGCTAAAAGCCTTTGTCACAGGCTTATTTAAAATTTTATCCAATAATTACCTCTTTTTAACATGCTTTTTTCATACTGAAGCATAGGGTAGCGCAAAGGCGCAAAAACTCTGGGGATCTATAAAAATTAGGGGATTAATTATGTACAATAAAGGCTCTGACGGGAATTCTTCCGATTTTCTGACCAATAATGACCTGAGCTTCGGACCGAGCAAGAACACAGTTCTGCAGGCCTCCGGTGATCGTGTTGACCTGCCGGATGCCGGTTTTGTACGTGATTCCGAAATCAGCCGCGATGGCGTGGATCTGGTCCTGGAAGCACCTGATGGCAGCACCGTTGTGATCGAAGGGTATTTTGCAGCTGTCCCCGCCCCGATGCTGTTTGCCCCCCGATGGTAGCGCCCTGACCCCGCAACTTGTCAATTCTTTTATTGCTGAACCCCTGCAATATGCTGATGCCAGCGGCGGCGCGGGCGCTCATGATGAATCACCTGTAGGCGCCGTACAGGAAGTAACGGGCGAAGCTACCGTTACCCGTATGGATGGTACGGTGGAAACCATTCAAATCGGCACACCTATTTATCAAGGTGATGTTGTTGAAACAGATTCCAGCGGCGCTGTAAATATTGTGTTTATTGATGAAACATCCTTTGCCGTATCGGAAGATGCCCGTCTGGCGATTGATGAGTATGTATATGACCCCTCTACCCAGAGCGGGACCACGAATTTCTCCGTCCTTAAGGGCGTATTCGTTTTTACATCAGGTATGATCGGGCGTGAGGACCCGGATGATGTTCATATCGATACACCCGTAGGCTCTATCGGTATCCGCGGTACCATCATCGCCGGTAATGTCGACAAAGGTGAAATCACGGTTGTAGAAGGCGCGATCGTTCTGAAAGACTTTTCAGGCAACGAAATGACGCTGGCAATGCAATTTGAAACTGCCCGCTTTAACAGCGGCACCAATCAAATTGAACATATTGGACAAATGGCAGCCAATCAGGTGGTTCAGAACTTCATGTCCATTACGCCGGTTTCTCCCCAGCTTTTCTCATCTATCAATGATTCTGCCAGAGAAAACGGTAATGGAAACGATGCCCCCAAAGCAGGCGGCAACCAACAGCAAGGCGCTGAAGAGAATGGTCAGCCGAACCAGAATGACGGCAACGAACAAAATCAGGGCACAGAGCAGTCCGGCGAACAACAGGGCAATACAGGCGAACAGGCCGCGCCCGTTCAAAACGGCGCAGGTCAACAACAGCCCCAGCAACAACAGCAAGGCCAGCAACAAACCCAGCCGCAACAAGGCTCCGGCCTTGGCAATCAAGGACTGGGCGGTGATGGTTCCGGCCTGCAATCAGGCAACAAAGGCCCGGCAGCAGCAGGCACACAACCAAACGGCACAACCGGAACAGGAGCGCAGACAGGTGGCGCTGCAGGCGGCACGCAACAGCCCCCTACCCAGACCGCACCAAAACCGCCGGCACAGCAAACAACCCAGACAAACACAAATGAACCACCGCCTCCGGAGGTTATTCAAAATCAATCAACCACACCGCCGCCGAACACACCGCCCAGCATTCTGGGCTTTAGCGGGCCAAAGAGCCTGATGGAAAACATCACAGCGCCTACTGTTGTAGCAAGAGTTGATGCCACCGGTAATAATCCGGGGGAGACGCTTACCTATAAGCTGCTGAACGGCAATACGCATTTCACAATCGGCCCGGATGGTGTTATCCGCTCCCGCGCCGGGGTCAGCTTTGATTTTGAAGCCGTTCCGAACATCAATTTGCAAGTGGAAGTATCTGATGGTCGCGATAGAATCGTAAAAACAGTTACCATCAACATTACAAACGATCCTGCAGACGACTTCGTCAACACCGCACCCACAGCAACTAATGCCACTTTAACAGCAACCGAAGATACGCCGCGCAGCTTCTCCGCAGGTGATTTTGGCTTCAGTGACGTTGACTCCGGCTCCGGTGATGCCATGACCGCTGTCCGCATTGACTCACTGCCCGCCAGCGGCTTGCTGAAGCTCTCCGGCGTCACTGTCAGTCCGGGACAAGTTATCACGGTAGCTGACCTTGCCAACCTGACTTTCACTCCGGCTGCTGATGCCAACGGTGCAAGTTATGCCAACTTTAACTTTTCCGTACGTGACAGCCATGGCGCCTGGTCAGCCGCCAGCGGCAACACAATCACTTTCAATGTAACAGCCATTAACGATGCACCTACCATCACCGCCAATACCGGCTTTACCGTGGCAGAAGGCAACACGATTGCCATCACACCAGCCATGCTGGGCAGCGCTGATGTCGATGATACAACAGTGGGGCGCACTTACACCGTTACATCCGGTCCTTCAAACGGTCACCTGGCATTCTCAGGTGCCCCTGGCGCAGCCATCACAACCTTTACACAAGCCGATATAGATGCCGGGATTGTTATTTTCGTGCATGACGGTTCAGAAACACTATCCGACAGCTTTGACATTAGTCTTACTGATGGCGGCGAAGATGGTGCAGCCGCTGTCAATGCCACTATTAGCGTCAATGTGACGCCTGACAGTTCTTATGATGGTGACGCATCCAACGAAACCTTCTTTGCTATGAATGGAGATGGCATCGATACATTTGATGGTGCAGGCGGTAATGATACCTATGATGCTATCGGCCTCAGCGGCCCCATTCGTGCGGAACTGGGGGCCAGCAAAGTATACTTTAATGGCGATACCGAAATTGATTTTCTGACGAATGTTGAAGAGATCATTGGAACAGGCGGTGCAGATATATTCGTAGCAGCAAATGGAGCAGACGGCTTTGACGTTATTGATGGAGGCACCGGCATTGACGTCTATGACGCCAGCAGCGTTACCTCCAGCATCAACATCAACCTGACAACCAACGAAGTTAAAATTATTTCGGACACGAACAAGATATACGACTTCGAAACCTTTAATCTGGGTATTGGCGATGACACTGTCTATACCGACACATTCGCCTTCAAAATGCATATCAACACCGGAGATGGCAATGATGTGATCTACGGATCAGATCTTGGCAATGATATTGTCATTGATGGCGGAAATGGTTGGGATACGATT
This sequence comes from Alphaproteobacteria bacterium, assembly GCA_021208265.1. Lineage (GTDB taxonomy): Bacteria > Pseudomonadota > Alphaproteobacteria > Micavibrionales > Micavibrionaceae > JAJOJU01. Next base: position 17,488 of record JAJOJU010000005.1, read on the forward strand.
GATGTAAGCGGTTTAACAAACAGCATTACCTTTGATGTGGCAAATGGCATAATCGATGACGGAAGCGGCTATACATATCAGCTCTCCAATATCGAACAAGTTGACGCCGCAGGCGGAACACTTGATCTTGGTGGTTTTGGAACAGGTGCTGATCTTGATTTCTCAAACAATAAAGTTAACAATAACGGCTCCAGTTTCTCAGGCTTTGATCAGTTTATCGGTTCTGGCTACAACGATATAATCCGTGTAAGCAATACAGACCTTTCCGACAGCTCTTACTTCTTCGATGGCACGGGTGGCATGGATACCATCCGGTTTGACGACATGGGCGGAAGCTATAATTTCGTGGTAGATACCGACAACATTCAAAGCATTGAGATCTTTGATTTCATGAGCAATGGCAGTGTCGATGCCATCGATTTTGCCGTAAATGCAGAGTTATTCAACGGCCTGGACAGCGGCAACATGATCGATATCAAAATCGATGACACGGATACAATCAAGCTTGATTTCACAGCCTATGAAAACAGCGGTCACTTCACCGCCGGCACTACATGGCATGACGGCACCTACTGGGTGCATGAATATAACAGCACCAGCGGTGATGTAGTTCGTGTAAAAAGCGATAGTTCCGACAGAAGCAACATCCATACCATGGGCGTGGTGCAGCTGGATCTGAATGCTCTTTCCGGCATGACTGATTTCGGACATATCATTGCCGGCAATTCCGGCATGAATTTTGGTGAAACCATTGCATCGCTGGGCGATACCGATGGCGATGGGTTTGATGATCTGCTGATCGGGCGTGGCAATGATGATACGCTAGCTCTTTTCCAAACCCCGGTGAGCGCTAATTATTTCAACGAAGCAGACCTGCTCCGTGAAGCCTTCCAAGGTTATATCGGTGAAGGCGGCATTCACAGTATCGCTTCCATCGGTGATTTCAATGGCGATGGAAAAGCCGATTTCATCGTGGGCCTGCCTGATTTCAATGACAGCACGAATTACGGCGCCGCCGTTATCATGGATCAGGACGGCACGATTATTCATGTCATGCATGGCACCTCTTTGGGCGACCGCTTTGGTGAAGACGTAATCGGTCTGGGCGATGTAAATGGTGACGGGTTTGATGACGTCATGATCAGCGCACCCAATGCTGGTTCCTCCACGATTGTATATGGCGGCGATTCCATCCACAACACAGCCGGCACACCCGGAGGCAATATCGACATAGTGGGCCTTTCCAACGGCTCGGTCTTCGTTTTACAGGATGGCACGCTGCAAAAATTCAGCGTTGACGGCAGTGGCATGATCTCTGCTGCGACAGATATGAGCTTTAGTATGTCTGGCACCCCGATGGCTGTTCATGCCACAACCACTTATGGCGCTATCGTAGGCAATGACGGCGCCACAGGTACGGTTATTATCTTTGACAGCAGCAGCGGAACACCTTCAATTGTCGGCACACCCATAAATGTTGCCGGCCTTATGAATGCTGTTGATGTATTTGTTGTATCCTCCACGCGGGCGCTGGTCATGCTGGATGATGGACAAATTCGCATCGTTGATAATATAAATTCCAGCCCGACTCTTCAGCCCAGCCCTCTGGAAAACTTTCCCGCGATGGGTAATCCCGGTGAATTTCTGGGAATCAGCGGATCATATCTTTATGTTCTGCGCGACGATGGCAGCATCAAAAAAATCAACTTTGGAAACTCACTCAGCGTCCTGACTGACGGTGTCTTGACGACCGGCGTGCTTGATGCGGCAACCATTCCCACCTCCGGCCTGCAAGATATTGTTCTGCGCCCTGGTGTTCCGCCTACTCTGATGGCCTTATATGACATGGGCGGTCATACGGAAATCCGTGAACTGAATGAAAACGGCAGCCAAACGGGTGTCGTATATTCCTCTCAGCCCGGCGTGCCCGGTGGCAGCATTCACATGCCGTCTATAGCAGGCGCCACAGAACTGGATTTCAGCAACACACGCCTCGCTGTAAAGACAGATGATGGTACAATCACCCGCTTGAATATCAGCGATCCAAGCGCCCCCATCATGGACGGCGTATTTAGAAGTGATTCATTCGATGACACGGCATCACCGGGCCATGACGTGATATTTGTGGGCACCGGTAATCAGATGATCGTTATGAATGACGGCAGTATTTCAACAATCGGCAATGATTACGGCGCCACCGATACAATGACCGTTCCGCCCGATGGCACTATTGCTTCCATCGGTGACTTCGATGGTGACGGCCTTACCGATCTTATCGTTGCCGACCCGAATGGCGATGGTCTTAACATGGGTACTGTAACCATCCATTATGGCGGCAGCATCAATATAGGCGGCTATGAAACAGTGATCCACGGCATTGCCGTTGACGGCAGCGACAATGAAATCCCTGTTATCAAACTGGGCGATATCAATGGTGATGGTCAAGCTGACTTTGCTATTGCCGCTTCAGGAGAGAACAGTAACAGGGGATATATCCACGTTGTATACGGCGATGCCTCAGTGAAAGGGAACGGCATGACAGCCGGCAGTCTGGATGTTAACACATTTACAGGCGCCAATTACGACAAGGGCTTCACCATTCAAACAAACAGCGACACCTATGCCGCCAGTATCTTCGGGGGCGGTGCCGTGGGCGATTTCAACGGTGACGGCATTGATGATTTCGCCATTGCCTTCAAACGCGAATATGACGGCGTAGAACATCGTGATGTTGATATTTTCATCCTCTACGGTAGCGATAACCTGGACCCGGACTCACCGCTCTATGACGGTCTGGTGACTATGGACGAGCTTCAAAACAACGATAACGCCTTCCATATGATCTACCAGATTGATCCGGGGGTTGCCTCCCCCGACAATTTTGATCTGGAGATCACACGTGCTGGCGATGTCAATGGTGACGGGCTTTATGATCTGGCAATCGGCACGCCGCAGGATAATGGTAACAACGGCGAAGTTATGATCGTTTACGGTCAGACCACAAGCGATCTGGATATCATTCAAATTTCTGATCTTGATCTTTATATCAACGATACCGTTAATGCCTCTGCCTCCGATCAAACGCTGATGGGTGGTCTGGGCAATGATATTCTAGATCAATGGAATACCGCCTATAGCGACCTTGTCATGCTAGGTGGTGGCGGTGACGATAGATTCATCGTCCGCAATCAGACATTCAACAGCATTGATGGCGGCAGCGGCCAAAACGATGTCATCGAATTCCAGAGCGGAATAGTTGACCTAACAAGTTTCTCAGGCCATGAGATGTCACGCATCGAACAGATGGTCATGGATAGCAGCGGCCAAATAATGACCATCAAGCTCAGCACAATCATGGAAATGCTGAACTCCAGCGATACCGGTAATCTGATCATCAAAAGCAACGGCGGCGGTAACTACCTGGAGATTGACACGGATCAATCCATGACCAACGTAGCTGATGGCGGCGGTGATGAGACGGCAGCCTCTGTCACACTGGCGCTGGAAGATGTGTTTGGTGATGGTAATGTACACCACGAAACACGCACCGATGGCGGTACAACATATGAAGACTTCACCATCGGCGGTCACACGATCAGCATCGATAGCAACCTGATCAACACTATTGTGGTGTCGGACGTACCGTAATAATTATTTACTGGTTGCGACAAAGACGCCGTCCCAATCTTTCGGCAGGATGGCGTCTTTTAACGAGTCCGCCCGTTCGGCATAAAGATCGTAGAACATCTCAAGCCGCCTATTCAGCAAGGGCTTGCAAGCTTCACACAATTCCAACGCTTTCTTGAATTCCTGAGCGCGGTAAGCCGCCAGCATATCGTTATGCATGGTTTTCAGCTTTTGAAACTCATCAGTCTTGGCAAAATCAGCATCCCCAGTCAGGTTAAACACGCGCACCGGCTTGGTTTTCCCCTTAACCTGAATAAGGTCCATCTCCAGCACGGCGAAATCAGGCACGGCTTCGGACGTGCTTTCGCCGATCAGGATATTAATGCCGTAAGTCTTGGTTTGCCCCTCCAGGCGGGACGCCAGATTAACCGCATCCCCCAGCGTGGAATAGGCAAAGCGCTGACGCGATCCCATGTTCCCTACCGCGCAAGGGCCGGTGTTAATGCCGATCCCGGCGTTAAGCAGCATGGGCGTCTTGCCGATTTCTTCAGCCTTCTTCTTGACCTGCTCGTTAATCGGCACCAAAGCTTCATCCATCTTCAACGCCGCCGTGCAGGCATGGCGCGCATGGTCGGGATCATCCAGCGGGGCATTCCAGAACGCCATCATCGCATCGCCCATATATTTATCGATTGTGCCACGGTTGCTCATCACCAGATCCGACATCGGCGTCAGGAAGTCATTCATCAGCGCAATAAGTTCCTGAGGCGTCAACCCTTCCGAAATTGTTGTAAAGCTGCGGATATCCGTAAACATAACGGTCAAGTCTTTAATCTCCCCGCCCAGTTGCAGCTTGTCCGGGTCGGATGTCAGTTCCTTCATAAAATCCGGGGAGATATAAAGCCCGAAGGCGTCGCGCACCTGCCGCCGCTCGGCTTCCGTGCGGATATATGTCAGGATAGTGGAAACCATAAACACCAGCACTAACGCCAGAATGGGGTAGCCAACATCAATCAAAAGCCCGTAAGCTGTAAACCCGTACCAACCGATCATCAGTGCCCCGCCAATAACCAGCATCGTAAATACTGACTGGATCACTGCCCCGGCAAAAGGGGCAAGCAAAATAATCACCAACCCCATCGAGAAAATGGCAACAGCCTCCAACCCTTCCGCTTCGAACGAGCGGCGAAGGTACTTTCCCTGCAATACCTGATCGATAATATTCAGGTGAACCTCCACCCCCGGAATAAAGGGATTAAGCGGCGTGGAGCGGATATCTTTCAACCCCACGGCGGATGTGCCGATCAGCACGATCTTATCCTTAATCGCTTCGGCTGGCAGCGTGCCTTCTAGAATTTTATGGGCCGATAAATACCAGTCCGGATTGCTCGGCGCGAAATAAACAAGGAATTCACCGCGTGCATTAGTAGGGATCTCGCGCCCCCCTTTTCCCATTTCAATACCTTTAATGCCGAACCGCGCCGGGTCCAATTCGGCATAACGGGGGTCACCCAGCAGCACCGACCCTCCGCGCTCCCCATCCAACACACGGATCGTTTCCAGCGACAACGACGGATATACACTCACGATTTTAGAACCGGGCCGCGCATGCGCCACCAGCATCGGCACACGGCGGATGATACCGTCCGTATCAGTCGAAACGAAGAAGCTGCCCGACCCGGCAGAATATTTACTGATCGGCTTCTGATTTACCGATGCCCCGCGCAAATTGGGAACATAATTTTGAACATCCTTGCCCCGGTAAATACCCGCCTGACGGGGCACTTGGTCAGTCGTATCATGAGTGAAAGAAAAACCGGTTACGACATTCCCGGCTTCCTTGATGGCCTCACCAAACACTTCGTCATTGCTGGGCATGGCATGCAGCAGATCGGAAATTTCACCGATATCATCCAGCGCTTCCAAAGCTTCCGCCAGATTTTTGGGTGAATTGCGGTCTTCTTCCGGGAACACAATATCGAATGTGACAACCTTCGCGCCCATGTCTTTCAGGCGTAACACCAGCTCCGCCAACACCGTACGCGGCCACGGCCATTGCCCGATCGCCTGCTGCGATGCTTCATCCAGATCGACAATCACAATGTCACGGGAAGCCACGCGCGGCTGCAAAATATTATAGTAATCGAAGGTAAAATTACGAATCTGCTCCCGCCAGCGTGCATGCGAAAAACTGAGCGCTGTGAGTGTCAGCAAAAGTGCCGTTAATACGATGGCCTGAATCCAGCGGTTTATCAGAAGGCGTTTTAACATGCTGCCGCAGAGCCTCCCTTATTGCTCCGTAAACGCGCGGTCGCGGGCCCGCAAAAGCGGTTTCATAAGATATTCCAAAATCGAACGCTTGCCGGTAATCACCTCAACATCCGCCACCATACCGGGGGTAATCGGCAATGGATTTTCCTCATCACCCAGATAGTTTTTATTGGTACGCACTTCGATCTCGAATGTCACATTGCCTTCCTGATCCGTCACGCTATTGGCACCAATACGCACCAGATGACCATGTAGCGCACCATATTTTTGCGGGTTATAAGCGGATATTTTTACTTTCGCTTCTTGTCCCAATTTGATGAAGGCGATTTCGTTCGGCGGCACTTTGGCGACAACCTTCAACTCATCATCCACAGGTACAATTTCAACGAGCCGCATCGCGGGCTCCACCACCCCGCCGATGGTGGTAAGTGCAATCGAGTTCACAACACCTTCCACCGGGGAACGCAGTTCCGTACGGTCCACCCGGTCACCGATGGATTTCAAATCTTCTTCCAACCCGGACATTTCAGCCTCTACCGCGTTCAACTCACTTAAAGCTTCTGAGCGGAATTTATCCCCCTGTCCCTCTCTCTCCCGCCGGCGGATGCCAACTCTGCCTCCAGCGACAACTGCTTTTGCTCACCCGCCGCGATACCCCCGGAAACATCGGCCAGTTCACGCGACAAACGAATTTCCTCCAGCTTCGGCGCGGCCTTTTGGCGGACCATTTCCTGCGTAATTTTTAGCTCCTCTTCCAGAAGCTTTTTATTTTCGCGCGAAGCATCCATTTGGCTTTTCAATTCAGCTAAATCAGCCTCGGCCTTGCTGATTTTCTGATCCAGAATTTCATGGGCATTTGCCAATTCTTTCTGGCGCGATTCATAAAGTGCCTTTTCGTTGCCGGCAATGCGCGGCGCTTTTTCAGATACCTCGGCGGGCGGCGTATAATCTTCGCCCTTGGCTTCGGCTTCCAGACGGGCTTTCTTGGCGCTTAGCGAAAGGAACTTAGCTTCCGTTCCCCGCTCTTCCGATGAAAATTGTACATCGCTGATGCGGGCCAGAATTTGCCCCTTTTCAACCAGCTCCCCTTCCTTGACCAGAATTTCCTGTAAAATTCCGCCTTCGAGCGATTGTACGACCTGAATTTCGCGCGAAGGAACAACCTGCCCATGCCCGTGGGATATGACTTCCACCTTGGAAAACCCGGCCCAGATGAAAAACAAAACCACCAGCCCCACGATCAGATACAGCAAAAACAGGGCCGATTTTGCGGGGCGCATATTGGCCGCCGCATCCAGCTCGGTCATGAAATCCGTATCACGGATATGCATATCGGCAAACGAGTCAAGCAGCTCGGACGGTTTAGGGATTTTTTTTAATCATGTCCGCGCCACCTCGATCTTGCCTTCGGCGATGGCTTTGATCACCTCATCGCGCGGACCGTCCATCATAACGCGTCCCTGATCGATCAGGATAAGGCGGTCGACAAGCCCTAACATACTCTGTTTGTGCGTAATCAGGATCACGGTTTTATCCTGAATATCCTTACGCACATAATGCGTAAAATTGGCTTCGGCCTGAGAGTCCATAGCATTGGTCGGCTCATCAAACACCATAACTTTGGGCTTGAGCAGCATGGCCCGCGCCAGCGCAATCGCCTGACGCTGCCCGCCGGAAAGCCCGGCGCCATGTTCGCCCACCGGCGCGTCATACCCCATGGGATGACGCGCGATAAAATCATGCACCCCGGCCTTGACGGCGGCTTCCAGAATCAGTGCGTCTGAGGCCTGCGGCACACTGGCGGTAATGTTATCCCGCACGGAACCGGAAAAGAGGAAAATATCCTGCGATACATAAGCGACATGGCGGCGGATATCAGCCGGGTCCACCTGACGGTAATCCGTACCATCAATAAAGATCGCGCCGTCATTGGGGTCATAAAGCCCCATCACCAGCTTGGCGATCGTTGTCTTGCCGCTGCCAACACGCCCGATCACCCCTACCTTTTCACCGGGCAGGATGCTGAAGCTGACATTATCCAGAATTTTACGGTCGATACCGGGATAGCTGAACGACACGCCCTCAAAAGCGATTTTGCCTTTCAAATCGGGGCGGTGCAGGAATTGTTTTGCCGCCGGTCGCTCCACAGGCTTGGCCATCAACCCTTCCAGCGTTTTCAGGGAAGAGCTGGCCGTATGATAACGCGTCATCAAATTGGCAATCTGGCCGATCGGTGAAATGGCCCGCCCGCCGATCATCACCGTAGCGATCAACCCGCCCACGGTCAGGTCGGCTTCCTGCACCATATACATACCGATCAGCACAATCACGACGGATGTAATCTGTTGCAGGAAGGTGGCAATATTTACGCCCAGCCCCGACACCAGACGGGATTGCTGGCCATAAGCCGCATTTTCAGCGATGAAATCACCATAGCGTGCGCGGAAACGCCCGTCCGCGCCGATGGATTTAATCGTCTCCAACCCGTGAATACTCTCCACCAGCAGGCCGTGTTTAGCCTCCGCCGATTGTGTTGATTTTCGCACCAGTGCTTTCAAGGGGAATTGCAGCACCCAGCCCGTGGCAATCACAATCGCCATCAACCCCACAAGCACAAACGCCACCGGCCCCGCCACCAGATAAATCACAAACAGGAACAAAAGCGAAAACGGCAAATCAACAAATCCGGTGATTGTGGCGCTGGTGAAGAAATCACGCACCGAGTCAAAATCACGCAGCATATTGGCGAACACGCCGCTTGATTTCGGCCGCTCGGAATATTTCATGTTCATGACCTGATCGTAAATCCGGCGTGCGGCGATCACATCAATCCGCCGACCGGCAAGGTCAATCAGATAGCCTCGCAAAATCCGCATCGTCAGGTCAAACAGGAATACCGTCAGCGCACCAATCCCCAACGCCCAGCCAGTTTCAATCGCGTTATTTGGTATCACGCGGTCATAAACATTCATAATGAAAAGCGGGCTAACCAGCGCAAACAAATTGATAAACACCGCCGCCACCATCACCATCATATAGGTGCTACGGTTTTCCTCAATCAGCCCCCAGAACCAGTGACGGTTCATATCCTGCGCATGCACGGAGTCAGGGTTGGTGAATTCAGACCGCGGATGAATGAAAATGGCGTAGCCCACGTAATCTTCCGCCAGCGCATGAAGCGTAACATCCTTGGTTTCAGCTGTATCGGGAATGAAAATCCGGGCTGTGCCTTCACCTTTGGAGCGGGACATCAAAACGCAGGCCTGCTCACCATTCAAAATCAGCACGGCAGGCAATACCGCTTCCGGGATTTTATTCAGGTCTTCACGTCTTACGATCTGGGTTTTAAGGCCCAGCCGTTCCGCCGCGCTGCAAAACAGATTTGGCCCCATACCTTGTGCGTCATAAGGAAGCCCCGCTTTAATGGAATCCGCCGATTTAGATCGCCCGAAATGCCCGGTCAGAAACACCAGGCATTCCAGAAGCGGATCTGTGCGGACACCCTCAACAGTGCTGGCCATGGCATCAGCCGCGTCTTTACTGGGGCTGGCATCGCTTTTATTCATGGGGCTCGGCGTTTAATAAATCATCGGAAGACAGGGGAGTACTTGATTGAGGTGGAATAGCAACGGGCATAGAGACTTCCCGCGCGGGCAGATCATCTTTTTCCTGCCCTGACGCCGGCTCTACTAAAGGAATATCCTGCGCCGGACGCGTTTCCATTTCCGGCGTCACTTCCGCCTTTTTATATACAGCCTTCCGGTGCAGATTACCCCATTCAGGGGCCATGGCAATTTGATCGAGACTGAGGGCATTCTGAAGCCGCCCCATACTGGCCAGCATGCCGTATTGCGCGTTGATCAGGCGGTAACGCCCGTTAATGCTTTCTAACTTGGTATTAAACAGCTGGTTATCAGCCTGCATCAATTGCAACAGATTGACCTTCGCGCCTTCAAATTGCGCCTGATAGGCTTTGAATAGTTTTTCGTTAAGCGCCCGGCGTTGCCCCAGAAGATCCAGCTGGCGGCTGGCGGTCTGGTATTCCGCGTAAGCAAGGTTCACATCGCGCTCAATCTGACCGCGTGCATCCTCCAGTCGAGAGATCGTTTCCTGATGGGTATGCTTGCTGCGGCGAATACGGGCCAGCTGTGCGCCGCCTGTTGAAAAATCCCAGCTGAGGCGCATGACGGCGCGGGCGTCTTCTGCCTCACCGCCAATTTCATCGCGCTGGTCACGCTTCAGATAAGACAGCTCGCCGTTCAAATCCGGATACAAAGCCGATTTCTCAGCCCCTATATCATAAGACGCCGCACGCGATTCATCTGTCGCCGCTGCCAAAGACGGATGATTGTTCAAGGCATAATCCACCGCCAGCGCGATATCATCGGGAATACTGTCAAACGGCACTTGCGGGGTGTCCAGCTCCGGGCCGGGACGATAGCCTATGGCTTCGTAGTATTGCGCTTCAGCCCCCATAAGCTGGCCTTCAAAATCCGCCAGAATACCATCCAGAATGACAGAGATGTCCTTGGCCTGCTGGACTTGCGTTTCGTCCGCAGCCCCCTCATCCATCATCCGGCGGATACGTGACTGATAATCAGCCACCTTGGATTTATGAGTTTTCAGCACCTTGACCGCCTCGCGCCCGCGCAGCACGTTCACATAGGCCTGCACAGCTCGCAAAGCCAAATCCTCACGCACTTCGAACAAACTGTTATAGGCTTTCTTCTTACGCGCCTCTGCCGCATCAACGCGGGACGATGTCTCCATCCCGTCAAAAATTCTCTGCCGCACGGTAACAGACCCCTCGCCCAGCCAGGAATATGCCTCACCGCGTGTCGTCACAAGCCCCCGCGATGTCGCGTTATCGCCGAACATACGCCCGCCTGTGGCTGACAATGACACCTCCGGAAAATAGCTGGAATATTGCTCTGCACGGTTTTCCTTGGCGGAGCCAAGCTCTCTATCGCCGCTTCCACACTGGGATGCTGCTGTAGCGCGACAGGACGGAATCGCTTAAAGTCTCAGCCTGAGCGCGCCCGGAATCACCGGACCAGCCCCCGACCAAAAACAGAAACGCGATTATCAACCCCAGAACGGGGGTACGCGGAGATCGCATAAAGGGTTTAAACCTTAATTTTCAGACTTTTGAAATATTCAATCCACCTACAAATCTAAAGAAAAAATGTCACTACATCAAGACTGATATCAAAAGGGCTTCACAAGGCGCAGCAACTGAGTCATCCTGACACTTCAATAATAAAAAATTAGCGGGGTTCATCGTGGGATTGACACTATCCATACTGAAAGAAACCGCGGAGGCCGAGACCGCGTCGCCGCAACGCCTGAAACGGTGCGTAAATATATCGCACTGGGCTATGATGTGCATATCGAATCGGGTGCCGGCGCAAAAGCCGCCTATCTGGATTCCGCCTACGCCGAAGCCGGAGCAAAAATATGCAAATCCGCCGCTGATACACTCAAAAACTCCGCGGTTGCTTTGAAAGTAAAACCGCCCGCCGCCTCAGAACTTTCCGCTTTCCCCAAAAATGCGCTGCTGATTTGCTGATGGACCCCCATAATAACGCCACGCTTATAAAATCACTGGCTGACACCGGCATCACCACATGTGCCATGGAACTGGTGCCACGCATCACCCGCGCGCAAAGCATGGATGTGCTGTCTTCACAATCGAACCTTGCCGGATATAAGGCCGTTCTGGATGCTACAGCGCATTATGGCCGCGCCTTCCCCATGATGATGACGGCGGCGGGTACCATATCCCCGGCAAAAGTATTCGTGATGGGCGCGGGCGTTGCAGGCCTGCAAGCCATTGCCACCGCCCGCCGGCTGGGCGCTGTTGTGACTGCAACCGATGTGCGCCCCGCCGCCAAGGAACAGGTGGAATCGCTGGGCGCGAAATTCATCGCCGTGGAAGATGACGAATTCAAACAAGCTGAAACATCCGGCGGCTACGCCAAGGAAATGTCGGACTCTTATAAAAAGAAGCAGGCCGAGCTGGTGGAAAAACATATCGCGGGGCAGGATATCGTTATCACAACCGCGCTTATTCCAGGCCGCCCGGCACCGAAGTTGGTATCGGAATCCATGGTAAAATCAATGAAGCCCGGCTCGGTGATTGTGGATCTGGCTGTGGAAGCGGGCGGTAATGTTGCCGGATCCACCCCCGGCAAAGCCGTTGACAAGAACGATGTGACAATACTGGGGTATCACAATGTACCGGGCCGCTTGGCGACCGATGCCTCAGCGCTTTATTCCCGCAATCTTTTGAACCTTGTGACACTGATCACGGATAAGGATAAAAAAGCCGTTGTGCTGGATATGGAAGATGACATCTTAAAAGGTATAGTCCTAACCAATGGTGGCAAGATCGTGCACCCGCAATTCTCTGGCTCAAAAGCATCCGCGGACACGAAAGCAAAAGTGCCCGTAAAAAAAACCGGCCGCTAAAAAAAACAACCAAATCAAAACCAAAAACGGCAGCAAAGCCCAAAGCGAAAGCAAAGGAGTAAGTAAAGCATGGCCGATGAACAACGCACATTAACGGAAAGCGCAGCGGAACTTTCAAACACGCTGGCCCAGCTTTCTCATAAGGCCGCCAATCTGGCGGTGGAGGCCAGTAATATGGGCGGCGCTGATGCCGCGCATGCCGCACCATTCCTGATAACAGGCCTCACCGTTTTTGTACTGGCCTGTTTTGTGGGTTATCACGTTGTCTGGCGGGTTACACCAGCCCTGCATTCCCCCCTGATGGGCATCACAAACGCCATTTCATCCGTAATTATCGTGGGTGCTATTCTGGCCGTGGGCGCTGCCGGAAGCGGCTTTTCAACCTTTATGGGCTTCATCGCCGTAACGCTGGCTTCGGTCAATATCGTTGGTGGTTTCATCATCACACGCCGCATGCTCAGCATGTTTAAGAAGAAAGAGATAAAATCATGACAACAAATCCAACTTTTGATCCGCAATGGACAAAGCCGCGCCTGAAGCAATTCTGGGATGCCTGTAATGCCCCCGATGGTTTTGATTACAATGCGCTTCAAAATGATTTTGGCGCGCCTGATCCCTCAACCCCCGCTTTTTCGGATTGGATGAAAACCACAACCACCAATGTTGTAACAGCTGAAATCGCTCAAGCACAAAATGTAATGGTACTAAGACAAGACTCGGTCGATATGCCTGATGGTAGCACCATTCATGAAATAGGTATTGACATCGATGGGCGTATCGTAAATGCCATCGGTGATCTTGCAGAACACATCAAAGCCCTGATTGCCCCACAACCTTAAAGAAAAAAACATGGAAATTTTAGCGCACCTCACATATCTCATCGCCGCTGTATTGTTTATTCTGGCATTACGTGGCCTGTCGCACCCAGAAAGCGCCAAGCGCGGTCTTGAATTCGGCATGGCCGGGATGGGGCTTGCCGTTATTACCACGCTGTTTATGCCACAGGTGGAAGGCTATGTACTGATTGTTCTGGGTATTCTTCTCGGCGGCGGGATCGGTTATGCGATTGCCCAGCGCACGGAAATGACAGCCCTGCCTCAGTTGATGGCGGCGTTCCACTCTTTGGTTGGTCTGGCAGCTGTGTGCGTAGCGGCAGCTGCATTTTATAACCCCAAGGCTTACGGCATTTTAGGGGCGGAGGGCATTCACCTGTCTTCTCTCGTGGAAATGGCTTTGGGCGCTGCCATCGGGGCGGTTACCTTCACAGGTTCACTCATTGCCTGGGGCAAGCTGGATGGCCGCATTTCCGGCAAGCCGGTTCTTTTCGGCGGGCAACATTCATTAAATGCCCTGCTGGGCATCGCGCTGTTTCTTCTTATCCTGTTGCTCTGTGTAACGGAAAGCAGCTTCTTCTTCTGGATGATTGTGCTGGTGGCCCTTGCCTTGGGCGTGCTGATGATTATCCCGATCGGCGGGGCGGATATGCCGGTGATTGTTTCCATGCTGAATTCCTATTCCGGCTGGGCGGCAGCAGGGATCGGCTTTACGCTGCATAACAATCTGCTGATTATCGTGGGCGCGCTTGTGGGCGCTTCCGGGGCGATCCTTTCCTACATCATGTGCAAAGGTATGAACCGCAGCTTCCTGAACGTTCTGCTAGGCGGTTTCGGCGGTGAACAATCATCCGGCGCGGGTGCGGATTATTCCGATAAACAGGCCAAAATCGGCGCGGCGGAAGATGCTGCCTTCCTGATGAAAAATGCCAGCAAGGTTATCATCGTGCCGGGTTACGGCATGGCGGTGGCGCAGGCTCAGCACGCCTTGCGTGAAATGGGGGATTTGCTGAAAGGCTACGGCGTGGAAGTTACCTACGCCATTCACCCCGTTGCGGGCCGTATGCCCGGTCACATGAACGTACTGCTGGCGGAAGCCAACGTGCCTTATGACGAGGTGTTCGAGATGGAAGATATCAACCGCGACTTCGCACAGGCCGATGTGGCTTATGTGATCGGCGCGAATGATATCACCAACCCGGCGGCAAAAAATGACTCTGCCTCCCCCATTTACGGTATGCCGGTGCTGGATGTAGAAAAAGCGCGCACGGTTCTGTTCGTAAAACGCTCAATGGGGTCAGGTTATGCCGGGATCGACAACCCGCTTTTCTTCGAACAAAACACAATGATGTTACTCGGCGATGCCAAGAAAATGACAGAGGATATCATCAAGGCGCTGGAACATGCATAAGGCTTTCAATATTCCACCTAAATTGCCGGAACGCGCACAAGAAGTGTCCGGCTGGCAAGTCGCAACCTTCCACCGTGAACCGGGGCGCACTATTCGCTATGGTCATGCGCCGCTGCCAAATGGCCGTAAACCCAAAGCCATTGCCGTTGTCCTGCAAGGCCTCTCTGAATATATGGAGAAATATTTTGAGGTTATGAATGATCTTCATGACCGGGATATTGAAGTCTGGGCACTGGACTGGATGGGACAAGGCGGATCGGGCAGATACCTGAAGGATAATCTTGATAAACGCCATATCTCACGGTTTCAGGATGATATTGATGATCTCGGCTACCTGATGGAAAATTTTGTCATTCCCTCAACACAAGCGGCGGATGGGTCATCCTTGCCTGTTGTTTTTCTGGGGCATTCCATGGGCGGGCATATGGGCCTTCGCTATATTGCCCAACATCCGGATGCCGTTAAATGCGCCGGTTTTTCAGCCCCGCTGACCGGAATTTTGCAGGTTAAATTCCTGCCGCTGCCGCTTCTTTATTCTCTTGAATATATGGTCAGCACGCTCATGCCGGAGAGTTACGCCTCTAAACTGCAGCAAGACTGGCATGAAGGGCTTCGCCCCAAACCGCCTATCAGCATCTTTTCGAATGATAAAAAACGTAATCCCGTTCATAACGCATGGATGAAAGAAAACCCTTTTCTGCGCATTGGCGGCCCTACATATAAATGGGTGGTGGAGGCACTTAATTCCTGCCGCAGCCTGCGTGCGGAATTTTCAAAGATAGTCACCCCTTGTGTTGTCGGTCTTGCCAGCCGCGATCTGGTCGTTGATAACGGTGCCACACGCGCTCTTATGGCGTCAGCGCCCCATATAAATCTGGTGGAAATCCCGCGGAGCTGTCATGAAATTCTGATGGAAAACAACACCAAACGGAGCAAATTTTTAAATGAATTCTTCATGCTTTTAGAAGAAAATGGCATAAATAAACCTGACAATAATCTGGGATAGATAATGACTATGGATGCTTATGAAAGACAGAGAATTCGCCTCAGTGACCGTATCCTTTCGGCGCTGGAAGTGGCGTTGGAGCAAGACGATCTTAAAATTTCCGAAGCTTTAACCAAGGCCTTGGAAATGGCGATGACCCGAAACTCCGGCGGCGGCGAATTCATCGAACGGCGTGAATATCCCCCGGAGATTGAGCGTGCAATGACAAAACTGAGTGAGCTTCGCAAGGAAGCAATTTAGTTCTGACCGATTAACTGCAACCACCCATCTTCTGATAATACCGTTACATTAAGCTCTTGCGCTTTTTTAAGCTTTGATCCGGCATCTTCGCCGGCCACAACATAATCAGTTTTAGCAGAAACACTGCCTGCCACCTTCGCGCCTAGACGCTCAGCCTGTGCTTTAGCTTCTGTCCGTGTTAATTTGGCAAGCGTGCCGGTGAACACAACCGTTTTTCCGGCCACCGCGCTGTCGATATTTTGCGGGCGTTCATAATCCTGAATGGTAAGAAAAACTTCCAGATCATCCAACACGGCACGGTTATGATCTTCGGCAAAGAAGCCTAATAAATCATCCGCAACTGACGGCCCCACATCTTCAATATTCAGCAACTCATCACGCTCCTCTGCCTGCATGGCCGCACGCAACACAGGCCAGCTGCCGTAATGCCCGGCGAGGCGCTTGGCGGTTGCCTCGCCAATCTGGCGAATACCCAGCGCGTAGATAAAACGGTTCAGGGCAATAACGCGGCGCTGATCAATAGACGCAAATAAATTGGCAACCGATTTTTCACCCCAGCCTTCCCACTCCTTCAGCGGCGGATTGATCGTCATATCCTTCAGCCGGAAAATATCCGCCGGGGTTTTAACGATACCCTTCTCCCAAAACTCTTCGATGATCTTGGCACCCAGCCCTTCAATATCAAACGCCAGGCGCGATACAAAATGCTTGAGGCGTTCCACCGCCTGCGCCGGGCAAATCAGTCCACCGGTGCAGCGTCGAATGGCTTCGCCCTCCTCCCGGATAGCAAGTGAGCCGCAGGCCGGACAGTGATCAGGATAAACATAGGCTTCGGAGCCCGCCAGGCGCTTATCGGCAACAACCTCCACTACTTGCGGGATCACATCGCCTGCACGCTGAATAATCACCATATCGCCCACGCGGATATCTTTACGCGCGATTTCATCTTCGTTATGCAGTGTGGCGTTTGAAACAACGACCCCACCCACTGTAATCGGCTCCAGCCGCGCCACAGGCGTTAAGGCCCCTGTGCGCCCTACCTGAATTTCGATGGCATTGAGGCGCGTTACGGCTTGTTCTGCCGGAAATTTATGAGCCGCGGCCCAGCGCGGGGCACGGGCGATGAATCCTAAACGACTCTGGTAATCAAGGCGGTTGACCTTATAGACGATGCCATCAATATCGTAATCAAGTGTGGAGCGCAGCCCCTCAATCTCCTTATAATAGGTCATTGCTCCATCAATGCCAAAACCGGCATATGATGGTTCAGGCACTTTAAATCCCCAGCTGTGAATAGCATCCCGCACATCTTTCTGAGTCTGAAAATTGCTATTATCCGCCAGTGCATAACCGAAAAACCGCAAGGGGCGGGATGCCGTTATTTTTGAATCAAGTTGGCGCACACTGCCTGCCGCCGCGTTACGGGGATTGGCAAATATTTTTTTGCCCTCCGTTTCCAGCCGCTTGTTAAGCTCTGAAAAATCCTTTCGGCCCATGTAAATCTCACCACGCACTGTGACAAATTCCGGCGCATGGGCAGGAAGTTCATCCGGTACATCTTTAATCGTACGCACGTTTTCAGTGATATCCTCACCTTCTTCGCCATCGCCACGCGTAGCCGCCTGCACCAGCTTTCGGCCTTCATAGCGGAGCGAACAGGAAAGCCCGTCAATCTTCTGCTCTGCCAATAGCTCGATGCCATCCTCATCGCTTAATCCCAGAAAATTTTTTATTTTCTGACGAAATTCCTGATATTCATCCCAGTCGAACACATTCGAAAGCGATAACATCGGCACAGCATGCCGCACCTTTTTAAAACCGGAAGACGGCGCGGCCCCCACTTTCTGGCTGGGACTGGTCTTTGGTGATGAGTTCGGGGTATTTCGCCTCCAGCGCATCCAGTTCGCGGCGCAGAGCATCATATTTAGCATCTGAAATTTCAGGAGCATCAGAGCCGTGATAGAGTTCATCATGCCGCTTGATCTCCCGCACCAGATCCGCATGGCGGATTTTTGCATCCAAAGATTCAAGCTGCAGATCCAAGCTATTCAAGCCGCACTCCAAATTCGTTTATCATTCTGTCGATTTCCTGCAGAGCAAACTTACCCAGTTTTTTCTGCTTTTCAATACTATCCGGGCGTGTTTCTTCCAAATTTCCCATCACAATAATATTTTCATCGTTCAGCATATTCGCTGGGTTGGTATAATTAAAGCTCCCGATCACCAGAACCTGCTCATCTATCACCATTAACTTGTGATGCAGTTTACCAAGACCGCGATTATACCCCCGACTGGCAAGATAAAAATCAACACCGGCCCCTGGGCAGGGTATGAGTCGCCGCCCATTTCTGGTTACCTTGCCGGGCATCGGCAATGCCGCGCACTTTTATGCCGCCCCGCGCCAGAGCTGCCATTGTATCATCTATCCCCGATGACTGGGCAAATGTAAAAATCGCGAAATCTATGCGCAGCTTGGCTTTCAACATCTGCTTCATGATTTCCATTTCCGGCATGTGATCCGGCGCGAAAACGGTTTTCATGCACACACCCGAAACTCTGCGTTCCGAAGGATGCTTGTCGTGACGCTCTCGCTTGACGCCGAATGTACCGCTCCATATTTCTTCAAATTCCTCAGTGTATACATCTGCCATGGTTTTACCTTTGAAGGTCACCACGTGGTTGAGGTTTTTATGTGTCCCTGTCGCTGTGAAATTTGTTGACCCCGTCAACAAGGCCGGATTAGGCCCCCTCACATCACGGATCATGAATTTCTGGTGGAAAATGGCAGGATTGTAGTCCGTACGAGCATCAACCTTGGCGCGCCAGAGCGCATTAATCAGTTCCCGGTTGGTGTCATTTTTTTCTGTTTCTTGCTTATTAAACGGATCTTTGGCAGCTTTTTCCGCCATCAAATAATCGAGTTCCAGCACCATGCGCACTCTGACACCACGCTGACGGGCGCGCACGATTGCCTCTGCAATGGACTGTGACTCCAGTTCCTGAATAGCGATATCCAGCGTCTTTCTGGCATCATCAATAAAAGATACGATTGCCTGCTCCAGATTATCCGGCGCGCCCAGGGTATGAGGCCCCATAAAAACTTCGATATTCCCGACTTTAAGTGACAAAGCGGCTTCCTTTTACATACATGATTGAAAAATGAAGCCGTTCATTAACATAATAATTAAAGATTACCTATAAAAAAAATACAGCCTCTGCTATTAGCTCAGGGGCCTAAGCTGCCGAGCCACTTTCCAGCAATCGGTCAGCCGCGGCTCTGGCTTCGTTGGTAACCTCTGCTCCGGCCAGCATGCGGCGATTTCCTCACGGCGCTGGAAGGTTCGGGCAGGTGCAGAACGGATGTGGTGACACTCTCCGCGCCATCCTTCTTCACAATCCAGTGATGGCCGCGCGCGCCGCCACTTGCGGGGAATGCGTTACAACCAAAATCTGTTTGTCCTTCGCCAGCCGTGCCAGGCGTTCCCCCACGGCATCAGCCACCGCACCACCAATCCCGGCATCCACTTCATCAAAAATCAGCGTTCCGGCGGCGCCCGTTTCCGCCATCACCACCTTGATCGCCAGCATGAAGCGCGACATCTCGCCGCCCCGAAGCAATCTTGTTGAGCGGCCCCGCTTCCGCACCGGGATTGGTGGCTACCAGAAAACGTACACGGCTTGTGCCTTCCGGCCCCCATTCGGACTCCGGCAGACTCTCTACTTTCGTTTCAAAACGCGCCCGGTCCAACTTTAAGGGCGGAAGTTCCTTCGCCACCAGATTATCCAGTTTGGAAGCTGTTTTTACGCGTATCTCATGCAGACTTTCAGCACTTTTTATATAAGCAGCGCGCGCCGTTTCAGCTGCTTTCAAGGCTTCGGCGATCAAATCATCGCTATGTTCGATACGGTTGAGACGCGCGGCCAACTCTTCGCGCGTGGCGGCGAGTTCATCCACGCTGCAATTATGTTTGCGGGCTTGCGCACGAAGCTCATGCAGGCGATCATCAATGCTCTCCAGATTATGCTCGGCATGTTCAAGATCGGCGGAGAGAGATTGTATCACCTCCCGCGCCTCTTCCATTTCGGCATTTGCGCGATCTAACGCAGCCATAGCCTCATCAACATTGGCTTTATCAGCAATACGGGCCAGAGCACCCTGCGCTGCGCGGAGAGGGTCAGCCTCACCGGAAAGGGCAAAGTAGGCCGCGTTCAGCCCCTCCAGCACTTTTTCCCGGTGCATCAGGCTTTCACGAAGGGAGGCCAACTCACATTCTTCGCCCGGTTTCGGAGCCAGCCCGTCCAGATCCTCAATCGCCGCCCGCAATAATCTTCGTCCGTTTTGGCGTTGTGTGAGGCCGCTTGTAATTCCTCCGCCGCCCGCACACATTCACGCCACCGATTCCAATGCTGCCCTATCGAGCCCGTATCAACCCCGGCATACGAATCCAGAATGGCGCGGTGAGTGGCAGGATCAAGCAGGCCTTGCGTATCGAACTGACCATGGATTTCGAGAAGCGTTTCGCCCACTTGCCGGAGCAGCCCCGCGCTCACCGGCTGGTCGTTAATGAACGCTTTCGAGCGCCCATCCGCCCCCAAAGCGCGGCGCAGGATAAGGGTTGTATCGGCCTCGATATCAGAATTTTTTAGCAAGCCTTGCGAAAGATGATCCGGCCCCACATCAAACACAGCGCTTACGCTGGCCTGATCAGCGCCTTTGCGCACCAACCCGCTATCGGCCCGAAACCCGATGGCAAGGCCCAACGAGTCGAGCAGGATGGACTTCCCCGCCCCTGTTTCACCCGTGAGCGCGCACAGCCCGGCTTTAAAATCTATCGCCAGCTTTTCAATGATCACGACATTTTGAATGCTCAAGGATGTCAGCATGTCATTACCCCAGACAAAAACCGTGGCAACTTTATTCCGGAGTCAAAATTGAATCCAGCGTCCGTTCCACCAGTCCGCGCTCATCATCTATCTGCGCGCGCATCTCATCATCCAGCAGCGCATAGCTGCGCTCATACCACTTGGAACCGGGATAGTTATACCCCAGAACGGAGGCAATTCGTGCCGCCTGCTGTTTCAGCCCCAATGTCAGATAACATTCCACAAGGCGGTGCAGGGCTTCGGGCACGTGAGTGGTCGTCTGATACTCACCAATCACCGTCTGGAAGCGGTTAATCGCAGCATTCACTTGCCCTTGTCCCAGGTAATAACGCCCCACTTCCATTTCCTTACCCGCCAGGTGATCTTCTGCCAAATCACGTTTTAGTACAGCGTCACGAGCATATTTGCTTTGTGGAAAGCGGCTGATCAAAACATTCAGCGCATCGCGCGCCTGCTTGGTCATTTCCTGATCGCGGCGTACATCGGAAATCTGCTCGTAATAGGACAGCGCCTTCAGATAATAGGCGTAATCAATGTCCGGGTTACCGGGATGAAGCTCAATAAAACGATCTAGTGCCAGAATGGCTTCATCGTAACGCTGATCTTGGTAGGAGGAAAATGCTGCCATCAGCTGCGCCTGCGTCGCCCATTTGGAATAAGGGTGCTGACGCTCCACTTCCTCAAAATATTTGGTGGCTTCGAAGTAATTGCCTTCATCCAGCGAGTCAGCCGCTTTGTTGTATAGAACATCAACCGGCTCTTCGATCTGAATATCGTCCTCCGATGTGCCGCATGCGGCGAGGCCCAGAAACACAAGTAACAAAAGATAAGAACGCAGGCTATGAATCATAGTCGATTCATAGCGCGTTCCGCCCGGTAAAGGAAGGAAGAAAGGGCTTACCCCTCATAAATTCCTGTTGAAAATAGCTTACGCGGTAACGCGGCTGGAAACAACATCTGCCGCCTGAGGCAGTGTTTTGAGAAGCCCGGCGCCATCCAGATCAATCTCGATCCAGCAATCAGGTTTTTGAGCCAGTTCCTTCAGCAGCAAGGCATGCATTTCATGCCCGGCCTTGTAGCCGTAATAAGTGCCCACAATCGGCGCGCCCCAAAGAGCCAGATCACCCACGGCATCCAGCATCTTGTGGCGTACGAATTCTTCATTCCCCTTATAACGCAAACCTTCCGGGCTTACGATGGTCTTGTCGGAACGCTTGACCGCCACGGCGTTATTCGGTGTAGCGCCCATGGCTTTACCCATTTTCTGTAGCATTTCAACATCTTCGACATAACCAAATGTGCGGGCTGCTGCCAGTTCCTCGCGGAAATTATCCGCCGTTAACACCATTTCAAAATGCTGGTGACCGATCAGGGAGTCCTCAAAATCAATTTCAGTGCTGTATATTGTTTCGGATGACGGCTTCAGAATCGCAATACGACCTTTGCTTTCTACCTGCACGGGCTTGATGATTTTAATGGCCTTACGGGGGGCATCCTGAGCCTCAATCCCGGCGCGGTCCAGCATCTCGATAAAACGCAGCGAGCTGCCATCCATAATCGGCACTTCCGGCCCGCCGACATGAATACGCATGTTATCAATGCCGAGCGCCACAATAGCCGCCATCAAATGTTCAATCGTGCCCACACCCACGCCATCGGCATTGACGATTTGGGTGCACAGCGTGGTATCAGCCACGTTTTCAATCTTGGCTTTAATAACGGGGTTGCGCCCTTCAATGTCCTTGTCGGTACGCACAAATTCAATCCCCGTCCCCACCGGCGCCGGGAAGAATGTAAGCGGTACATCGCGCCCGGAATGGATGCCGAGTTTGTGATCGGGCTCCAGCTCCAGCTCATGGCTGCTGATCGGGCGAAGAATGGTATGTTGCATAATTATAATCTCTATTTCCGCGTTGTTTACGCTTTTTTGCTTCCTCTAATATAAGAAACCCCGGCGGGAAATAGAAATCACATCATGTTGCGGAATATTACAGGGTTGAATATTCCCGGTAAAAAAAAGAGCGGCTAAAACGCCGCTCTTCTCTTCATTGATAAACTTATAAGCCTTTAATTCGCCTGACGGCGCAGGAAAGCAGGGATATCCAGATCGCTTTCCGATACTGCCGCCGGTTTGGTCGCCGGGACATCGATAGCCAGAGCGCCTTGTGCGGGCGCATGAACACTGGGGCGGTATGCTGCCGGCATCGGCTGATACGGTTGAGGCTGAGGCTGAGGCGCCGCTTCTTGTACGGGCGCTGCTGCTACAGGGGCAGATGATTCTTTATGCCCGAGAGCTGAATCC
>JAJOJU010000039.1 GCA_021208265.1 Alphaproteobacteria bacterium
GGGACTTCCGCAGCAGGCTTCTATATGTTCTGTCGGAAGAAGCGGGGGCGGAAACCTGCGCCGTTAAGGTCTCGCATCAAGTCCGTGAAAACGGTTATGCCAGTGCCTTTAATCTAAAAGCACGCGCCCCCCTATGGCGCGGTTACAGAAAAATATACGAAACATTCGACAACGTCCTGCAAAACAGCCGCGCGCAAGATCGTGACGACCCCGTGCTGGACGCCACAGACGCGGCTTTTCATGCCTATTTTGAACAACCCGGTCTGGCATTGTATTACGGTCAAAATCTTTTGCTGGAATATATGAACAATCTGTCCCAGCTGGTACAGCACTACCCCGTGCCGGGATTTAGCTTCAAGAAGGCTGAAAAACTGGCGCGCTTAAACGACCATGAGTATCTGGTATACAGCCCCGTGCGCCTGCCACTCACAGACAATGAGCTATTCCGCGGCAATGATTATTTACGGCAGGCCTTTGAATATGTCGAGATGATTCATATCCTGAATTACTGTGGCGCGGATGAAACCGCGCTCGCCTTTCACCGCAAAATGACCGCGCTGGAGAAGGATGAGAATCCTTTCCGGTCATTAAACCTGCACACGATACTGGCCGCCTATAATGACCAGAAAGACCAAAAATACGCCAAAGACATCGTACGGGTCATGATGGATCTGGCCGGCGTCAAGGAATGGAAAGACCCGCAGGCGTCATTCGATTTCGGTTGATCCTTAAATAATTAGCTTCGCGCGCCTAAATCAGCAATCAGAGCCGCCGTATCCTGCGGGCGACCGCGGACGATTTTGACACTGCCATCCTTGGCGCGGTAGACGACCATCGGCGTCGCGCTGAATTTCCAGCTTTGCATCACAGCCAGATTACGCTGCACGCCCTGCTGGTTGATATCGGCCATAACAGGCAGGGCATCCTTATCCCCGTCCATATGTTTCCACCAGCGCCCTTGCGGATCGGGCGTCGCCAGCATATAAGCGGCCTGCGCCACCGTTTCGGGCCGCAGCCCCACCATCACCATACGAAGCTGCACTTTCCCAGCATCGATAGAAGGTTTAAGATCCTCAATAAAGTTATGGCAGTGCGGGCATTGCGGGTCGATGAAAGCATAGACAATCGGCGCACCGTTTTCACCCAGCGGCACCCAGTTGGCATTTTCTATGTCGTAATACATCTGCTCGGACGGGGTTTTAAACTCCAGCGACGTTTTCTCGCTCTTCGTATTGGAGGGGTCAAAACCAAAGTCATCAGCGAGAGCATCCAGTGTCGCCCCTTCCTTGGCACGCAGTTTCTGGACTTGCTCGACCGTCACCAACTTCCCGGTATCGTCAAACATTACGCCCATGAAAAAACGTTTGCCGCCGGGAGGCACATAGAAATACTGCTCTTGCCCGTTTTTAATAGTGATCCATGAATCATAACCCTGCTCCTTGCCTAAATAACGGATCTGCGCCCCCTCATTGACGAGATTCTGGATCGGCGCGGGCAGGTCAGGCAAAGCTTCCGCATTCTGCGCATAAGCGGGGGAAAAAGCGAGAAGGCTCAGGATAAACAGGAAAAAGCGCATGGGATCACCTCAGGATCGTTGGAGCATTATAGGGATAGCAGTGTAGCACTAGAGGAACAGCGTTAAAACCCCCGTATAACCGTAAAGCCGGGCTGCCATGATCTCACCCCCCGCATAAAAGCCGATAGTGGGAACATCGCCTATGACCTCACGAATCAAAGCCATTTCACCTGTGGCGCCTTCCGGCTTGATACCCCCTTGCCCGAAATCGCAACGCGCGCGGGCAAGACAGGAGATATAAAGCGCGGCTTTAGGGGCAAACACGCCCTGTTCACGCTCTACCCGGTGGCGCAATTCCACCAGCATGCGGGAAAGATCGGCCCGTACGGATTCGTCATCGCGGTAAACAAATAAACACACGCTCCCCGCCCGCAACGGGTTCGGAGACGGTGATTACGCCCTCCTCCTCATCCATGCCGATAATATTGCGTACCAGATAATCCGCCTGATCGGATTCAGATACCGGGAACGCTACATGCATTTCGCCGCGGAACAGGCCTTGGAGCTCTTCCGGCACAGCCTCCAGCTCCTCCCCCGCCAGCGATTCAAGTGTGATCTCATTCGGATCGCGCCCGATCTTTGTCATCACATAAGCGCGCATATCATCCTCGAAAACATCTATGGCGCCTGTGCCGTCAAGCTCGGCAATTTTATGTTCCGACCCGCGCGTCACATGGCGCATGGGCCCTACCGGTTTGCAGCCTTGCGTCAGAGCCGCCGCCACGGGGATATCGGAGGAAAACGCCACGCCGCTGATTCCGCCTTCGTAATGTATGGCCTCCGATGCCTTGGCTCTTGCGACTTGCGCATATTTCATACGCGATGTTGAAACCCCGCCCACAACGAATCCTTGCGTCAACCCATCCAGTTTTTGCAGCATACGGGCAGGTTCATCCACCCCTGTCGGGTCGCCATGCGCCAATACCAGCATCGGAGTTTCCTCCTTCATCCAGCCGCCCAATACCGTTTCCGCATCGCCCGGCTCCAGCTTTACGGGCGGGAAAGTGCAGAAGCTTCCGGGTTCAAATTCCCCGATCATGGCAGCCACCGCCGGACGGTCGAAATATTCCTCCCCGCAACCGCATACACCAATACCCACGCATCCCGTCCATTGTTCAATCCCCAGGACGGAACGGAAGAGATTAACGATACTGCCGACATCCTGCGCCAGATAATCGGAGACATAAACAAAACCCAGCGTGAATTTATGACCGGGCTTTACGGCGCGCTGAAGCTGCTCGAGCACAGCTTTCGCCGTATCGCGCCAATCAGTGCCCGCGGCAATGGCCGAGGCGAATTGTGAAGAGGTGACGAGCGTCATAACTTGTCCAGACTATTCCCGTTTCTCTTATGGATCAATCTTTGGTAAGATTGGCGCGGCTGATATACAAATCAAGGGGGGATATCCTTATGGATTATGCCGTTATTTTAGGAGTTCTGGCCGTGATCGCGCTGGGGCTCGTCACGATATACAACCGTCTGGTGGCATTGCGGCAGACAAGATCACAGGCTTTTGCCGATATCGATGTCCAGTTAAAACAGCGTTTTGACCTGATTCCCAATCTGCTGGAAACTGTAAAAGGTTACGCCTCCCACGAGAAAGAAGTTCTGGAGCATGTAACGGAAGCACGAGCCAGCGTAGGTCGTGCCGGGAATAACACAGATGCTCGAATCAAGGCAGAAGGAGCACTTTCTGGGGCGCTGATGGGTTTATTTGCTGTGGCGGAAAATTATCCCGACCTCAAGGCTGATCAGAATTTCCGCCAGTTCATGGCTGAACTTTCTGATATTGAGAACAAACTCGCTGCGGCCCGTCGCTTCTTTAATAACGCGACATCCGAATACAATACGGCGATCCAGTCATTCCCCGCCGTTTTATTGGCCGGCCCCCTAGGCTTTACACATGCTGAGTTTTTCGAGGTGGGGGATGATGCCGCCCGCGCACAAAT
This sequence comes from Alphaproteobacteria bacterium, assembly GCA_021208265.1. Lineage (GTDB taxonomy): Bacteria > Pseudomonadota > Alphaproteobacteria > Micavibrionales > Micavibrionaceae > JAJOJU01. Next base: position 3,526 of record JAJOJU010000039.1, read on the forward strand.
GGATAAAGCCCCGGATGTGAAGTTCGGTTAAACGGCGGGTACTTATATAATGGCGCTCGCCACTATCGGCCTTAAAACCCAGCTCTGGAACAATAATCTCAAGTCTCTGGCGCTTCTGGCCGGATATCCGTTCCTGATGCTGGGGATCATATGGGCCTGCGCCTATCTGCTGGGCATGGCCGAAAGCGGACAGGCCGACGCCCGCGCCGCGCAATTCGCCCAAGGGATTATCATGGAATTCTGGCCGATGATCCTGACCGCCATCGCGCTGTGGTTCGTTATCTCATGGTTTTTCAACACGAATATGGTGCGGGCGCTTTCGCATTCCCATCCTGTCACGCGCAAAGAAGAACCGGCGCTGTATAACCTGCTCGAAAATCTATGTATTGCGCAAGGCATGATCATGCCGCGGCTGGAGATCATCGAAACCCATGCCCGTAATGCGTTCGCCAGCGGAATTGATAAAAACAGCTATACAATTACCGTGACACGCGGGCTTATGAACGCACTGGCCAAGGACGAGCTGGAGGGCGTGCTAGCCCATGAACTCAGCCATATCAAACACGGTGATGTGCGGCTTTTGATCGTCACAATCATATTCACCGGCATGATCGGTTTTGCCGCGCAAATGGTCTGGTCATCCTTACGTTATGGCTTCATCTACGGCGGCCGCAGTCGTGATAAACAAAACGGCGGTGCCGCGTTGTTGATGCTGGGAATTCTGATTGTTCTATGGGTTGGGTATTTCGCCACGCTTCTGATGCGGTTTGCGCTCTCGCGCCGCCGGGAATATATGGCTGATGCCGGGGCTATCGAGATAACCAAAAACCCGAAGGGTTGATGCGGGCCTTGCTGAGAATTGCCGGGAAAGACCAGATCCCGGCAGCACCTGCTGATATCGCCCTGATGTGCATAGAAAACCATGCCTCTTTCCTAGGCCTTTTCGCCACGCATCCGCCCATTGAAGCGCGGATAAAAATGCTCGCGGATATAAGTGGGGCGATAGTGCCGGATGCAATGTCCCTGCCGCCCGTACGCGCGGAAGAACGTGCCATTCAGCCACCTTCGGAACCAAAAGAAAACCGCCCCGCCCCCAACCCGTGGCTGAGTGCAAGGCGGCGGCAAAATCCCTGGAAAAGATCTTAAGGGCCGGAAGGCGTGTTTGCAGCAGGAGCTTGTTGCGGCTTCAAGAGCGGCGCGCACAAGGCTTCCAGTTCATCAATCATGGATTCTATGGTTTTAACGCCCTTCTTCCAGAATTCAGGATCGGTAATATCAAGGCCGAACGTGGCTTTCAGATGTTCCGGCGTCAGCGTTCCGCCCATTTCCAGCATTTCGATGTATTTGGCTTCAAAATCCGGAACCGAGCCTTCCTCGTAAACCTGATACAGCGCATTCACCAGCGAATCGCCGAACGCATAGGCGTAGACATAGAAAGGCGAATGCATGAAATGGCTGATATACGGGTAGATCACGCCGTAATCCTCGGGCAAATTCACGCTGTCGCCATAGCTTTCCACCAAAGCCGCCTGAAAATGCCCGGCGATTTCATCAGCACTCAAAGCCCGGCCTGTTGCCTTGACCGCACCATGAGCCCGCTTTTCAAAGTCATGGAACGATATCTGGCGATAAAGCGTATTGACCATATCGTTGATCTTGTCGCAGAGAAGGCGGCGACGGTCGTCATCCGTTTTGGCCGCTTTCAGCAGAGATTTGAAGGTCAGCATCTCACCGAACACGCTGGCCGTTTCCGCGAATGTCAAAGGGGAACGCTTAATCCGGTCGCCTTTATTTTTTGCCAGCTCCTGATGCACACCGTGACCCAGCTCATGCGCCATCGTGGCAACATCACGCGGGCTACCCTTATAGTTAAGCATCACCATCGCGTTTACCAGACGCGCGGCTCCCGGATGAGCAAACGCCCCACCCCGCTTGTTTTCATCAACAGGCGCATCAATCCAGCCCTCGTCAAAAAAATTTCTGCGCGATATCGGCTACCTGCGGCGAAAAGCTACGGTAGGAATCCAGCACCATTTTTTGGGCTTCAGCAAAAGGAATGTAAGTAGGAGCTTTTTTCTTGCCCTTGCTTTCCAACGGATTGAGATTGCGGTCATAGATTTCGAGTGCATCAACACCCATCAACGCGGCCTTCAGCTTGTAAAAACGCTGGAAGACGGAAGCGTATGAATCCTCACGGCCTTTTCGAGCGCATCGACCATATCGGCCGTTACGCCATTGGCCTTGTGCTTGGACTCCCAGGGCTCATCATAATTGGCCCATTTATCATCCACGTTTTTCAGGCGCAGGCGCTCATTGAAGATATGCGCGGAAATCAAGGCCTCACGCGGATCGCGGAACGCATCCATGAATGCCTCATGAGCTCCCTTGCGCGCGCCGGGTCGGGGTCGTTCGTAAAGATATCCAGAATCTGCGTCTGGTTCAGTTTTTTTCTTTTAAACTCAAAACGCTGGTTGGCCTGCAGCTTGTCATAGAGAGACACCCACCCGCCGGAAGCATTGGCTTCAGAAGAGAATTTCGTTACTTCCAGCGGCGGTGTATGCGGGATACCCTGACGCACGCGCTCCAGTCTCGGCGCATATTCCTGAAGTTTTTTTGATCCGGCAAGAAGGGCCTTGAAAGCACTCTCTTCAATCTGCTTGAGCTCATAACTGAAAAAAGCACCTTCCGAGGCAATGCGGGAATAACGGTTCTCCGCCGCTTCTTCTGCAGGGGAGTATTTCTTGCTGTCTTGAACGGCTTTCAGCGAAACATATGTCAGGAGCTTCCCGGCCAGATCGTCTTTTTGAATATCTTCATTCAGCGCATCTGCCAGCTCATCACCGCTTAAAGAGGCAATCTTGCCTTCATAGCGGGCGGTGAAATCAGCGCTCCACGCCTCCAGCTTTTTAAAGTCAGCTTCAAATTCCGGCGAGTCGACTTCCGGATAGAATTTCGAGAAATCCCAACGGGGAAGGTTATCTGTTTCAGCAGTGATAACTTTGTTCTTCGTGGCTTTTTTAAAGGCGGATTTCGTCATTTGGCGATCTTTATACTCCCTGTGTTATAATTATTATGGAAGCACTAGCATGCGATATCCCTGCATGCAATATGGAATCTAAAAATAGTACGGCGGATGTCCGGTTTTTGTTGCGTCCGCCTTGAATTGCCTTACTATGGGACTTATATAGTCTGATATGGTTTTCTAAGAAAAAATCGGCAGTTTGTTTAAGGAGAAATGAAAGACAATGGAAAACAGACAATACACCGCTGCCCCCAGCCGCGAAGGCACGATTGATCGCGGGCTGCAGGCGTATATGCAAAAAGTCTACAACATGATGGCGGCAGGCCTTGTGGTGACAGGGGCTATTTCCTGGTTCACCTACCAGACACCGGCGCTGTTTCAGGCCGTGCATGGCAGCATTCTGGGCATCATCATTGCCCTTTCGCCACTGGCCGTTATCTTTTTCGGCCTGACACCGTCCAAGGTGGCACGCATGTCGGCAGGCGCCGTCAGCGGATTGTACTTCCTGTTGACCGGGCTGATCGGCCTTTCGATGTCCTACATCTTTGCCGTCTATTCCGGCGAAAGCATCGCCCGCGTGTTTTTCATCACGGCCGGGATGTTTGCGGCCACCTCTATCTACGGCTATACCACCAAGAAAGACCTGTCCTCGATGGGCAGCATGATGGTCATGGGCGTGATCGGGATATTATCGCCTCGCTGGTGAACATTTTCCTGCAATCGGCAGCCCTGCAGTTCGCGATTTCCGTGATCGGCGTGATTGCCTTTACAGGCCTGACCGCCTGGGACACCCAACGCATCAAGGAAATGTACAGCTATGCCCGCGGCGGCGGCAGTGAAATGGTAAAGCTTGCCACGATGGGCGCACTGAGCCTGTATCTGGACTTTATCAACCTGTTCCAGTTCCTGCTGCAACTGATGGGCAGCCAGCGAAACTAGGATAACGCGCTAAAATCCGAAGAAAGCCGCTTGACCTGAGCGGCTTTTTTTATGACCCTTGCAAAAGAATAACTCATTACAAGGGAACATCATGCTGAAAGAGTTTCGGGATTTTATCGCGCGCGGCAACGTCATGGACATGGCGGTCGGTATCATCATGGGGGCGGCCTTTACCGCCATTGTAAACTCCATGGTGGGCGATCTTATCATGCCGCTTATCGGCGTTCTCACCAGCGGCGTTGATTTCGCCGATAAGTTTCTGGCGCTGAACGGTGAGGTCTATGCCTCGCTGAAAGCCGCCAAAGACGCCGGCGCGCCTGTTCTGACATATGGCGTTTTCATCAACGCCGTCATCAACTTCCTGATTGTTTCTTTTGTTGTGTTCCTGCTGGTCAAATACGTCAACAAGGTCAAGAATATGGCGCTCAAGGAAAAGAAAAAAGGTGACGCCCCGGCCCCGCCGCCGCCTGCCGATATCCAGCTCCTGACTGAGATCCGCGACCTTTTGGCCAAGAAGAAATAGCGATTTCACATTTTCACTTGAAATTGCTCCGATTACCGATTATTGGTACCTTCACTTGCAAGCAAACAGCATAGAGCTGGAAGCTTAAGGGCCCTTAGCTCAGCTGGGAGAGCGCTACGATGGCATTGTAGAGGTCAGCGGTTCGATCCCGCTAGGGTCCACCAATCTTTCCCCTCTTTTTTAAACATTCAAACTACGGCGCAACAGCACCGGGCCTTTACCGTTGTTTAAAATTTCCCCTGTAAGATTAAGCCAACGGTGTTACAAGGAGAACCATTCATGCCTGTTTTTGATTTGAAAGAAGAGCTGAAAAAGGCAGCCCGCCAAACAATCTTTGGCAACATTGAATTGGCATCAGCCCCTCGCGGCTATATGCGTGCGAATAATGCTCCTAACATCGCTGACGCGGCCCTGAAACGACTGGGCGAGCTTTCCGGACAAGGCCCCGTATCGGCCCTGCATTTTAAGCAGGCTATTGTTGATTTTTCCACGACGCAAAATGCCTTTCACAAAGCAGGAAACGCTCATGGCGCCACTCTGGCCGGAGCCGCACACAATGCCTTGGTTGAGGCCTATATAGAAAAAACCGGCGACGATGATGTTTACCGCGCCCTCCCCCGCGAGGGAACGGTGCTGGAAATGTAGAAAGCTGGGCCGCCCAATTCTTCGGCCTGCAACACCAAAGAATTACCATTGACAGAATAAGACTGCTATTTTACCTATCAAAAAAATAATTTATTTGTTGAACAGGTAAAAATATGTCAAAAAATTCTTTTCTTTCCCGGATGTTTGGAAGTTCTTCTGGCATGGATCGCGTCATAGACCGTCTACAAACCCTTAAAGACAATACTGAGCCGGACATGGTAATAACGCTTTATGATCTCCGGGCGCGGATGAAACTTGCCGATATCGAGTTGAATAATCCTTTATTTAGCAGCTTCCACTATAATTCCCTGCAGGCTCCCCTACTCAAAAAGCTTCTAGATGTCGATGCGCCGAAAGGCGAGAGATGCCGCCTCTATACATATTATAAAGGCATACAGATGGGAGACGTTGTCTTCAACAGGACGGAGGCGATGATATACCTCAATACGCGGGATATCCTGAGCGCGGCGATTACCGTATCAAAGGAATCGGGCGATGTCCGGGAAGCGCGGGCTTTTTGCAACATTCTGGAGCATGTAATGAAATCGAGCATAATAAGCAGACTGGACGAGAGATACACCAAAGTGCCTTATGCGGATGAAGTCGGCGCGCAACTGGAAATGAATCTGGGAGCCCCTGCTGCCGCGCTGTAACACGCTGTAAACACTACGGCGCAGGTGCAGACAGTACGATTGGGGCAGGAATAGGTCGCCCTGCCGCTACTTTCTGGAAATGTTCAAGCAGCGGATGCGGGCGGGCGGAAACACCCGGAAACCCGGTTTGGCAGTGTTTCTCATAGTAATAATCGCTCATCAGCAGTTTTGTCTGATCGTTATGCGTGGCCAGCTCAAAAGCTGCTTCCTCGCACAGCAGGGCATAGGCCAGCATCAGGAGAAATTCTCCAGATATTCATCGGACCAGCGCCGGCTCAGTTTCAGGATTGATCGCCAGACGCGCCAG
>JAJOJU010000018.1 GCA_021208265.1 Alphaproteobacteria bacterium
TTGCCGCTTGCCGCCCGCATGTAAGGGTGTGAGTAACCGGGAAAAAAAGACTTACCTCTTGCCCGGCAGCCCTTTAAACTAAAGCCATGATCGGCAAACTTTCTGGCATTATCGATTCCTTTGGGAGCAATCACCTGATTCTGGATGTGCAGGGCGTGGGGTACCACGTCAATACCTCAGCCCGCACATTGGGCGCTTTGGGTGAGGTGGGGTCGCCCGCTAAACTCTTGATCGATACGCATGTGCGTGAAGATGCCATTACATTATACGGCTTCGCCAGCGCGGCAGAGCAAGCCTGGTTCCGGCTTTTAACGTCCGTGCAGGGTGTGGGGGCAAAGGCGGGGCTGGCGATTTTAAGCGCCTGCCCGGCGGATCGTCTCGGCATTGCCATTGCCGCACAGGATAAAGCAGCCCTGACGCAGGCCGATGGTGTTGGCCCCAAGCTGGCCTTGCGCATTCTGACCGAACTCAAAGACAAAGCCGGGAAGATTGACCTTGGCCCCGGTTCGTTAAAGGTAAGCACGCCTAATAGTGCCGCGCCTGTTTCTGATGGCAGCGGCGTGGAAAGTGATGCTCTCTCAGCGCTTATTAATCTGGGGTACGGCCGTAGCGAAGCCTATCAGGCCATTCTGAAAGCCAAAGACCGCGCCAATGATAACCTGCAAACGCTGATCACCGAAGCGCTGAAGGAGCTGAGCGCATGAGTGGTATAGCCCAAGAAAAGAATGAAATGCTGGAGCGCGACGCGCAGCCCCTTGAGAAGGGGGAAGAGGCAACGCTGCGCCCGCTATCGCTGGAAGAATTCGTGGGGCAGGAACCCTTGCGCGCTAACTTACGCGTCTTTATCGAAGCAGCCCGCAAGCGCGGGGAAGCGATGGATCACGCCCTGCTTTACGGCCCGCCGGGGCTGGGCAAAACCACGCTGGCGCAGATTATCGCCAAGGAACTGGGCGTGGGTTTTCGCGGGACATCCGGCCCCGTGATTGCCAAGGCTGGGGATTTGGCGGCTATCCTGACCAATCTGCAACCGCATGACGTGCTGTTTATTGATGAAATTCATCGCCTGAACCCGGCGGTGGAGGAAATTCTCTACCCCGCCATGGAAGACCGCAAGCTGGATATCATGATCGGCGAGGGGCCTGCCGCCCGCTCCATCCAGATTGACCTGCCGCCCTTCACACTGGTGGGGGCGACAACGCGTTCGGGCCTTCTCACGAACCCGTTGCGTGACCGGTTTGGCATTCCTCTGCGTTTGGAATTTTATACGGATAGTGAATTATCATTATTATCAAAAGGCTGTCAGGTCTTCTTGAAATGAAATTAGAGGAAGAGGGGGCGCTTGAAATTGCCAAACGTTCCCGCGGCACACCCCGTATTGCTGGGCGTCTTACCCGCCGCGTACGTGATTTTGCCGAAGCCGAAGGCTCTCTCAGCATTACCCGCATTCATGTTGATAAGGCCTTGCGGCGACTGGATGTCGATGCCAGCGGCCTTGATTCCATGGATCGCCGTTACCTGACCTGCATTGCTGAGAATTACGGCGGCGGCCCTGTGGGGGTTGAAACGCTCGCAGCTGTGTTATCCGAAGCGCGTGACATGATCGAAGATGTGATTGAGCCTTATTTGATGCAGCAGGGGCTTGTGCAAAGAACCCCGCGCGGGAGGTGTATATCATCCAAGGGTTTCAAATATTTAGGGCTGGAAGTTAAATCTATAAATCAGGATAATTTGTTCGAGTAAGGCTATGTCACATACCATTCCCATCCGCATTTATTACGAAGATACCGATGCCGGGGCGATTGCCTATCACGCCAGCTTTATCCGGTTTTGTGAGCGCGGGCGCAGTGAGTTCCTGCGCCATATCGGCTTTACCAACAGCAGTCTGACGAAGGAGCTGGGAACTTTTTTTCGTGGCCCGGCATTTGGAAGCGGACTACCTGAAGCCCGCGCTTCTGGATGATCTCCTTATGCTCGAAACATCGATCATAGACATGAAAAACACCAGCTTCGTCATGAGGCAGGTTTTGCGGAAGGAATTTGACGGCGTGCCAGAAATTATCTGCGAAGTAAAAGTCACCCTTGTCTGCGTTAATGCGCATGATATAAAACCTGTAAGAATCCCTGCAAAATTGCGTGAAAAATTTGAGGAGCATAAAGAGAGATGAACGAAACTGTTGATGCCGTAGCCCTGGCCGGTTCTGTTGCCCAGCACGACTTGAGCATGTGGGGGTTGTTCCTGCAGGCCGACCCGATTGTTAAAACGGTGATGATACTGCTGATGTCCGCATCGGTATGGAGCTGGGCTATCATATTCCACAAGCGCAGCCAGATCGCGATGTTAAACCGCCGCGCCAACCGTTTTGAAGATTCTTTCTGGTCCGGTGAATCGCTCGACAAAATTTATCAGCGCGTCAAAAACAGCAAGCCCGACCCCATGCTGGCAACATTCTCCACGGGGATGGAAGAATGGCAGACGGGCGTTGCCGGCGGTATGCCTGCGAAGGAAAGCCTGCAGGCCTCTCTCCGTCAGCGTGTCGAGCGTGCCATGAGTGTTACGATTGGTCGAGAGATGGACCTTCTGGAGCGTGGCATGACGTTCCTGGCCTCGATCGGTTCCGTGGCGCCCTTCATTGGGTTGTTTGGAACGGTCTGGGGGATTATGAACTCTTTCTCATCCATCGCGGCAACGAACAATACATCACTGGCTGTTGTGGCCCCCGGTATTGCCGAAGCCTTGTTTGCAACGGCTTTGGGCCTTGTGGCTGCTATTCCGGCGGTGGTGGCGTATAACGTGTTTTCGACAGCGCTTAACCGTTATGGCGCGCGTTTGGAAGCTTTTACGGATGAGTTTACGGCAATCCTTTCCCGCCACCTTGATTCACTGGATAGCAACGGCAATAACAGCAGAAAGGCAGCGTAAATTATGGGCGCCTCAATGATGGGTAAATCAAAGAGTGGACGCGGACGTCGCGGCGGTTCCTACCGCCCGATGGCTGAGATTAACGTGACGCCCTTTGTGGATGTTATGTTGGTTCTGCTGATTGTATTCATGGTGGCAGCACCCTTGCTGACGGCGGGTGTGCCTGTGGACCTTCCACAATCTAACGCCAAACCCATTCAGGATGAAGATAACAAGCCGATTGAGATCACCGTTGATAGCAGCGGTAAAACCTTTGTCGGCGAAACGGAAGTGGAGTTTGACCGCCTTGTGCCTTTGCTTACGGCCATGACGCAAGGTCAGTCAGACCGCCGTATTTATATTCGCGGTGATCAGGCCATTAATTACGGGCTTGTCATGAAAGTTATTGGCGCCATTAACGGCGCCGGATTTAGCAAAGTGGCTTTGATTTCGGAAGCAAAACCCTAAATAGTTTTTTGTTATGAACACGATGACCACACAATCAGGCCCGTTATCGAATCTCGCCGGATCAGACGATATGCGGGGCTCGGTTATTACCTCATCACTGTTTCATATATTTATTCTGATCGTCTTGAGTATTGGTCTACCGCTTATGCCGCAAGACCCAATTGAAATCGCCCCGCCGATCAATGTCGAGATTGTTGATGTTTCTGATATCTCCCGCACAAACAAGCTGGCTGAACCGCAGCCTAAACCCAAGGAAGAAGTGAAAAAAGAAGAACCGGCTCCGGCCAAGCCTGTCCCCAAACAAATGACGGCAGAAGCGCCGCCGGATCTGACCCAGCCAAAACCGCCGGAAGTCAAAGAGATTGAAAAGCCGAAGGAAGAGCCGAAAAAGCCGGAACCCCTGAAGCGCGAGGAAATTAAAAAACCGGCCCCGCCGAAAGAAAAACCGAAGCCGCCGGCGCCGGAAAAACCCAAAGTGGTGGAACAGAAAAAGCAGGATAATGATTTCCAGAGCCTACTTAAAAACCTGACGCCGGAAGCACCGTCAGCTGGAACGGACGATCAGGCCCCGCCCGCCAAGGCTCCGCCGGAAGTTGCCCAACTGGCGGAACTTGCCAACCGCTTAACCGTTAGCGAGCAGGACGCGCTGCGCCGCCAACTTTCCCAATGCTGGAATATTCTGGCCGGGGCGGAATATGCGGAAAATCTGGCCGTGGAATTACGGGTCTTCATGAACCCCGACCGCACGGTTAACAATGCCGTGGTGCTGGACAAAATTCGCTATAACGCCAACGCGCCTTACCGCGCGGCGGCGGATGCGGCGCTTCGTGCCTTGCGTAACCCCAACTGTACACCGCTTGCCTTGCCGGAAGGAAAATTCGAGCAGTGGAAGGTTTTTGTTATTCGGTTCGACCCGAAGGATGTGTTATAAATACAAGCTTTTTGATCCCTGAAATGAGGTAATGTTATCTATGCCTGCACTCTCCAAATTTTCTGCCCTTATCGCTTTATTTATCATGATTGTGATGCCACTCTCTGCCAAGGCGGAGTTGCGGGTTGATATCACCCAAGGGCGGATCGAGCCGATGCCGGTTTCCATTCCTTCATTTTTCGCGGCTGACTCATCCAGCCAGCAGCTGGCGGTTGATATGCCAGGGATTATTTCATCGAATCTCGAAAGTTCCGGCCTGTTCCGCCCGATCGATCCGAAAGCTTTCGTTCAAAGTGTTGAATCGATGGAACGCGAGGGTGTACGTTTCGCTGAATGGCGCGCCAATGGCTCTCAGGCTTTGATCACAGGCCGCGTCAGCCGTATGCAGGACGGGCGTACGCGCGTGGAATTCCGCCTGTGGGATGTGTTCGGGCAGAAACAATTAATCGGCACAGCCTTTACCACGACTATGGATAACTGGCGCCGTATCGCGCACATCATTTCCGATGAAATATATAAACGCCTGACCGGAGAAGATGGCTACTTCGATTCCCGCATTGTTTACATTGCCGAAAGCGGCCCGGTAACGCAGCGTCAAAAACGCCTTGCGATTATGGATCAGGATGGCGCCAATCATAAATACCTGACCGGCGGCAGCGATCTGGTGCTGACCCCGCGCTTTTCACCCACTGAACAAAAAATCGCCTATATGTCTTACGTGGGCGGAAAACCACGCGTGTATGTTTATGATATCTCCACCGGGCGTCAGGATATTCTGGGTAATTTCCCCGGCATGACCTTTGCACCGCGTTTCTCCCCCGATGGGCGCAAGGTGGTGATGAGCCTTGCCAAAAACGGCAATACTGACATTTATGTGATGGATCTGGGTTCACGCCAATCCAATCGCATTACCGACAGCCCATCGATTGATACGGCCCCCACATATTCGCCTGATGGCCGCCGAATCGCCTTTGAATCCGACCGCGGCGGGTCGCAGCAGATTTATGTTATGAATGCGGATGGTTCCGGCGCGCAGCGTATTACCTTCGGGCAAGGGCGTTACGCCAACCCGGTATGGTCACCGCGCGGTGATTTGATTGCCTTTACGCGGATGTATCAGGGCAAATTCTATATCGGCGTTATCCGCCCGGATGGTTCGGGTGAGCGCCTGATTACCACGGCTTACCACGTAGAAGGGCCAAGCTGGTCACCGAATGGCCGCGTTCTGACTTATTTCAAGGACGTCCGGGTCGTAACGGTAAATCATCCAACGTCTACACTGTCGACATCACGGGCTTTAATGAGCGCATGCTGAGAACACCCGGTGACGGTTCCGACCCGGCATGGAGCCCGCTTAACAAGTAATCTTCAGGAAATATCTTCGAAGAGCGCGACAACCTTGTTATAGGTTTCGCGCTTGAAAGGGATGATTAAATCCGGCGTTTTGTGCAGACTGACCCATTGCCATGCTTGGAATTCCGGCGGATTATGGGCCGTCAAATTGATATCGGAATCAGCGCCCGTAAAGCGTAGCGCTACCCATGTTTGTTCCTGTCCGGCGTATTTTCCGCCCCATAATTTCTTTTGCAAATGTTCCGGCAAATCATAACGAATGGTTTGTGAGGCAATGCGGATCACTTCCGCCTTATTATTATCAATCCCAACCTCTTCGTATAGTTCACGCCACAGGGCGTCTTCCACGCTTTCCCCGGGATCGATGCCGCCTTGCGGCATTTGCCAGTCACCGCCGGGGCTGTCGATACGTTCGCCCACAAACACTTTTCCGTCAGGATTAAAAATGGTTAGCCCCACACATGGGCGATAAAGCGCACTCATTATTCCGGCCTCGTAACAGCGGAAAGCGGTGCCAAAACAATACCCTTGGCGTGCAGGCCGTCTTCCCATTTCTTCAGTGCGTCAATGACAGCCGGGTAGGCAGGAGCCACAATAATAACCGGCTTTTTATCCAGCGCCCGGCTTTCAGCAATTTCCAAGGCTTCGGCCGTTTTACCCGAAAAGCGGGCATCATTAAGTTAATGACACCCTGTGCGTATGGTGCTTTCAGGCGCTTGGCGATGTCAGCCACTGTTGCGGGTGGCTGCGGGTTTAGCTCCACATACCCCAGCCCACGGTTAAATATTTCATCAAACAGGGATTGCATCATTAAGGTCACAGGCTTAAAGCGGTCGCTATAAAACCCGACAACGCCGACATATCCATCCGCTTGCGCCAGAATACCCTCCAGGCGAATTTCGTTTTCCGGCAATAATAATGTACCGGACAGCGCCCGCGGCCCCGGATCAATTTCGGAATAACTTTGGCTTTCCATGGGGAGCGATAACCACAGTTCATGCCCGGCATCTTTGGCAGCTTTCTGCCATTGCGGCGCTTGCGCCGCGTAAGGCGATATAATCAGGCTTACCGTGCCGGGAAGCGCCAAAACTTTTTCGGAATGGTCTGCCTTCAGGCCATACCCATCAATTACCAAGGCAATCCGGGGCAGGGTAGCCGGGTGCTTATAGGGCCGCGCATATGCCTTAAAGGGTGTTAAACCATCACTTTTTCTGATGATGGGCAGCATTCCTTGCGCCCCTTTTTCTGTCAGTCCCTCGACCAGCCCCTTCATCTTAACGGGAAGATACTCCTCATGTTTTGGCGCGGGGGCAGGCTCGGTTTTCTCGGCTGCACCATGAGACGAAGGCTCTATAGGCTCATGCGCGGGCACCTTTTCAATATCCTGATGCCCATTGGTATGTACAGGAAAACCAGGTTTATCAATGACAATCATGCGCGATGTCATAAGGGATTGCAGATGTTCCGCCGTGCCGGAAGTATTGATTGCCAAAACAATTAGAACCGCAGCCACAATAAGGCAGCCACCAGCAATACCTGCACCAAAGGCTTTGCGATCAAAATCCTGAATGGCTTTTGGAAAATTCAAGCGGCTTTCCCCTTATTCAGCAGGCGCAGGATTACCGGTTCCCTCTGGTTCGCCCTCTTTCATCCCTGATGTATGTTCGGATCTGGTCGGGTTGCCTTCCAGGCCGCCTTTATACAGATGCAACCCATTTAGCAGATCCAGTGCACGCAGTAACTGATAGTCCTGAACTTTTTCATCGGAAACTTCCGGCGATGCGCCATCTTCAGGCTGTTCTTTGGGGCGAATATCATCCTTGGGCAGGCTATCAACGGCCTTCTTGTTATGTTCTTGCCCTAAAGCGCCGCGCAGATCAGATTCCCGTATCCGTTCAATCTGCCCCACACCTTCAATTTTAGCGGGTTCAACGATGATATCCGGTTCAATCCCTGTTGCCTGAATAGAGCGGCCTGAGGGTGTATAATAACGTGCTGTCGTCAAGCGCATCGCCCCGTTACCCGGTAGGGGGATAACCGTTTGTACGGAGCCCTTCCCGAAGGATTTTGTGCCCAAAATAATCGCACGTTTATGATCCTGCAGTGCCCCCGCCACAATCTCGGACGCCGAAGCCGAACCACCATTGATAAGCACAACAACCGGCGCGCCATCGGTAATATCGCCAGAATGAGCGTTGTCACGCTTGGTATCACGGGCATGGCGTCCGCGCGTGGAAACGATTTCGCCACGGTCAAGAAAGTCATCCGCCACGGCAATCGCCTGGTCCAGAAGCCCGCCGGGGTTGTTACGCAGGTCGATAACATAGCCGGTCAGCTTGTCACCCAGCTGTTTTTTGATGTCTTCAACCGCGTCTTCCAGCCCGTCATCAGTGTTCTGGTTGAATGTGGTGATACGAATATAGCCGGCATTTCCTTCCACACGGTGACGCACAGGCTTTATGCGGATAACATCGCGGGTAATATCAAGCTCAATCGCATCCGCCACGTTTTCGCGGCGTACGGTCAGGTGAATATCAGTTCCCACGCGGCCGCGCATTTTATCAACAGCCTCCCCCAGTGTCAGCCCCAAAACAGGCTCCTGATCTATATGGGTAATATAATCACCCGCCTGTATTCCGGCGCGGAAAGCGGGGGTATCGTCAATGGGGGATACCACCTTTACAAAGCCGTTTTCCATTGTCACTTCAATACCAAGGCCGCCAAATTCGCCCTTGGTTTGCACCTGCATATCGGCAAACTGATCTTCATTCAAATAGCCGGAATGGGGATCGAGAGAGCTTAACATCCCATTCAGAGCCGTCTCGATAAGCTCCTTATCCGTGATTTCATCAACATATTGGTGACGTACACGTTCAAAGACATCGCCAAATAAATTGAGATATTTATAGGTGTCTTCCGAGTTGCGCTCGATCTCTGCCTCAGGTTTACTTCCCGCCGTTCTTGATTCCTGAGCCATGGAAGGCGCAGCGTTGAAAGCCATCAAGGTAACAGCCATGGCGGTTGAGAGGTAGAGCAGGCGGGACATAGGCGGGTTCATCCTTTTTCGGTGATTCTATCCAAGTTCGGCAAATTTCTGCGCCGGATTGACAGGTTTTCCATCAAGGCGCAGTTCGTAGTATAGGCTGGGTTTCCCATCGTTGCCCGTATTTTTTAGCGTACCGATAGGTTCCCCGGCAGAAACATTACGCTCCACTACTGTATCAATTTTTTCCAATCCTGCAATAAGGCTGTGATAGCCGCCCTGATGTTCAATAATCACAATATTCCCGTATTTTTTGAAAGCGCCGGCAAAGCGAACCTGCCCCGCCATGGGGGCTACAACAAGACCGCCGCCGCGCCCAGTGATGGATATACCCTGACTTTCCGCACCAATCGCATCAATCTCACGAAAGCGGGTTTTGATGATGCCGGATACAGGTAGTTGAGCTTCGCCGGACGGAGGCAGGGGGGTAAGCGGACCGGGGTCATAAACAGCATTACGCACGGACGATGTGTTTTGTTCCCGTTGTTGGCGCAGCGCCGCCGTTTTCTTTTCCTCACGGTCTTTTTGCAAACGGCCCACCAGATCTTTCAAGTTTTGTGCTTTGGCGGATATCTGTTTAACTTCAAGTTGCTTGGTTTTGAGATCTTCCGACGTGCGCGCATAAATGCTTTCCCGGTTTTTCAGGGTTTTCGCCAGCTCTTTTTCTTCGGACTTTAATTTATCAGCTGTTGCCACAAGCTTCTCTTTATCCGCCTGCATTTCCTTAGACAAGTTTTTCAGGCGGACGAGTTTTTCCTTCAGGTCGCTGGCCTGATTATCAAGAGCCGGGATAATTTCGCCCAGCAGCAGCGCGCTTTGTGCGGCCTCCAGCGGCGCGCCCGGTTTGGCGAATAAAGCTTCCGGCGGCACGCGGCGCAAACGCTGCAAGGCCATAACCAGTTTAGCCATGGCTTTTTGGTCACCCTCCAGGCTTTTACGGATGTCTAACCGCTCTTTTTCCAGCTCGGCCATGCGTGCTTCCAGTTCCCAGTGCCGCTTCATTTTCTGGACTGATTTGCCAGCGAGACGGATTCATCACGCGCCGATTTTAATTCAGCCTCTATATCCCTGACTTTTTCATCCAGCGCCTCTTCTTCCGCCCGCGTTTCTTTTAGCTGCGCTTCATAAGCCTGGGCATCCTGTTTGGAGCCGGGGCGGGGTGGCGGCGTTTCGGCATGGGAAATACAGCTTCCTGCCAACACAAAGAAACCAGATATAACGGCGATGAGTAAACGAATGTAATCAGTCACGGTGATAGGGATGCCCGGCCAGTATTTGCTGCGCCCTGTAAATTTGCTCTAAAAGCATGATCCGCGCAAGCATATGGGGCCATGTTTGCACACCAAAACTGAGGAGAAGATCCGCCCGCCCGCGCATCTCATCACTAAGCCCATCAGCACCCCCCAATATGAATTGAATATGGTTGCGGCCTTCCGTCTGTAAATTACCAAACAGGGCGGCAAAATCCGCGCTTTTCATGGATTTACCTTTTTCATCCAGCACAACAAGATAAGCCGATGGATTGATTTTTTCGGATAACCGCGCCCATTCATCTTCACGAATTTTAGAGCCCTGCGTATGGCGGCTTTCTATTTCATGAACGTTACAAGGCCAGTGCATACGCTTCTGGTATACGGAGAAGAGATCTTCGTAAGGAGTTTTCTTTATCTTGCCCGCGGCAATTATTTCAACAAGCTTCATGCCACGATCATAACGAAAGATCGAGAAGCTTGAAAGCCTTAGGCTCTGATGCCTTCGGGGCTGTTATCACTGACCACAACATAGGGCTGATACGTCGTCCACATTTTCTCGATATTGTAAAATTCCCGTACTTCCGGGCGGAAAATGTGAACCAGAACATCGCCGGCATCTATCGCTACCCAGTCAGCCTGAGACAGACCTTCGATCTTGATACCTTTAACGCCGCGACCCTCCAGGCGATCTTTCAGCTTTTCAGCCAGCGCCGCCACGTGACGGGACGATGTCCCTGATGCCACGATCATATAATCGGCAAGCCCGGATTGTTCATCCATTTCAATGGTGATGATGTCAGCTGCCTTATCGGAATCCAGAGATTCCTCAATCAGCGATTTTAGTTCCTGCGGGCTTAAATTCCCGCGTTTTTGTGTTGTAAGAATGGCTTGTGCCTCCTTCCTTTCTTATAAAGATAGATTTCATAACACAATAAAAAGCCCGAACAACATTGTTCAGGCTGGCTGTTATATCCGCTGGAAAAAACACTGCAGAACGGCAAAGAGCGCTCAAACACCTGCTCCTTCCCCGGATAGTTTCATGATAGAGAATATTCTTACTCTCATACCCCTATTATACCGTGAGTCCGAACAGGGGGGCAAGACATCCTGAATAATGCCAAGATTTCAGTCTTTTAGATGACATCTATATCTTCTGCGTATTCAGCCTGTTCTCGCGAATCTCGGTCGATGAAATATTCACCATCTTGTTTTGCATCATCCAGTATGTTGTGCCGGGCGTTAGGGGCCAGCGACCGCCTCGCTCGATAAAAACATGATTTTGTTTATCATACAGGCGCACCGGACAACGGCGAATGAGTGATGAGGCCGGCTTCCGGGTCAAATGAACCATGGGAACCAGCGTCAACAGATCACGCCATCTATTCCATTCATGCAGGGATAAGGCATTATCCATGCCGCTGATCCAGACAAATTGCTGTTCGGGGTAGTAAGTCCGCAGCTTGCGGATAGTGTGATAGGTAATATTGGTGCCGAGATCTTTCTCCAGCCCGCTGATGCATATGCGCGGGTGATCTTTGGTGATTACCCGGCACGCATTCATCCGTGCTTCCATGGCGCCGGGATCGCTCTTTTTTTAGTGGGTTTTGTGGTGTTACGAGCCACCAGACACAATCCAGATCCAACCCCTTCATCGCGGCGAGGGATATGTGAACATGCCCCATATGCGGGGGATTGAAGCTGCCGCCCAGAAGGCCAATCCGCATATTTTTCCAGCGCTCGCGGTTCAGCAGGGCGGGGGATGTAAATGCCGCGCTCATGGGCGCACCTGCCCCTTGCCGCGCACAATGTATTTGTAAGTGCAAAGCTGTTCCAGCCCCACGGGCCCGCGGGCATGCATCTTACCCGTGGCTATGCCGATTTCAGCCCCCATGCCGAATTCGCCGCCATCGGCAAACTGAGTTGATGTATTGTGCATCACAATTGCACTTTCCACATGGCTCAGGAAATAATCCCGCGCCACTTCATCCTCACATAAAATACTGTCGGTATGGTGCGAGCCATAGGCATTGATATGCTTTACCGCTTCCTCAACCCCGTTTACGGCGGCTACGCTTAATTTGGCATCCAGATATTCCGTACCCCAATCATCGCTGGCGGCTTGTCCGATACGTGGGTCCAACCCTTGAATCATCTTGTCACCTACAATCTCGCATCCGGCATCCAATAAGCCTGACAACACCGCCCGCGCGGTATCGGGTGCCAGCTTCGTATCCAGCAGCAGTGTTTCCATCGCCCCACAAATGCCCGTGCGGCGCATTTTGGCGTTTAAGGTAACGGTGCAGGCCAGATCCGTCTTGGAGCTTTCATGCACATAAACATGACAAATTCCCTCCAGATGTGCAAATACCGGCATCTTTGCCTCTTCCATCACACGACCTGTAAGGCTTTTGCCACCGCGCGGGATAATCACATCGATATATTGGGGCAGGGATAGCATGGCCCCCACAGCTTCACGATCTGTGGTATCAACAAAACCTATGGTCGCCTCAGGAATACCTTGAGATTTTAAGCTTTCCGTAATCAAAGTGTGTAGCAAGCGGGCGGTCTCAAAACTCTCCGATCCGCCGCGCAAAATAGCGGCGTTGCGGGATTTTAGCGCCAACGCTGCCGCGTCCACCGTTACATTCGGGCGCGATTCATAAATAATGCCCAGCACACCAATGGGGCAGGAAACGCGCTCAATGATAAGCTCGTTGGGCCGGGTTGTGGAATGCAGCACTTTACCCGCGGGGCACTCCAGCGCGGCAATCATTTCAACACTTTGGGCAATGGCTTCAATGCGCTCTGGATTTAACGTCAGCCGGTCAATCAACGCCGGAGACAGATTTTTACCCTTGGCCGCACTCACATCTTTTTGGTTGATGCCCAGAATATCGCTCTGGCGATCACGCAGAGACGCTGCCAGATGGTTTAGAGCGGATACTATTTTATCTTCTGATATATGAGGGATAACAGCGGATGCCGCTTTTGCTTCCCGCGCCTGAAGGGCAACGAGAGCAATCGTGTTAGTATCATTATCCGGCGTGGTAATTGATTTCCCCGTAACCATTCTGGACCCTGTCATGAATTACCTGAAGGGCTTCGCTCAAGGCTACCCCCTTTTGAGTTGCTTCATGATGAATTATAGCCAAGAGAAAATGCTCTTTTTGCTCGTCTGTGCGGAACAGATCATCAGTAATCACCATATGGCTGTGCGACACTCGCCCTTCCGCTTTGTTACGGGCATATTCGTCTGCTTGGCGCTGCCTAACGATGGGGGCCTGAGTTTTTATATTATCTATAAACTTTTCAACGGCTTGACGAAACTGAGCAGAGAGCGCGGAATTGGATTCGATGGCACTTTTAATGTCTTTAAGAGCACTCATTTTGGGTTTAATCCCTTCTTGCTATGCGGCCTTGATGTTTTTGACGGAACGATCAACCAGCTGCGTAGCGATTTTCTTGTCCAGATTTTCTTCAATAATACGCTGCGTGGCTTGAATGGAAAGCTTGGCAGCATAGCTTTGAATTTCATTCATGGCACTGCGCTCCATGTTTCTCATGCGCTCTTTGAATTGTTCTTCCCGGCGTTCCATGGTTTCCATCAGCTCAGCTTCAGCGCGCTTGCGGATTTCAATAGCATGTTTTTCAGCATTGCTGACAATCTTTTCCGCTTCCTTCACGGCATCGCGGTGCTTGCGCTGATATTGAGCCAGAAGCTCCTGCGCCTCGATACGCAAGTTCTCAGCTTCAACAATTTCCTTACGGATTTTTTCGATACGGCTGTCAAGAAGGCCCAAAAAGGTGTCCTTCCCGTATTTATAACAGACAAAAGCAAAGATCAGGAACGAACCCAAAAGCCAGAAATTAGCATCCTGTAACAGTGACATATCCTTAAATCCTATTGGTTATAAACCTCAGCTGCGTTTTTTAAGCTGCTTTAGGTTTATCGTTCAAATCCTTGATCATCGTTTTGATCTGCCCCAGATCAGCAGAAACACCGATGATCTTTTCAGCGGCCTGACGCGCGACCTCAGCCACAATACCATCCATTTCACCGCGGATATCCTTTTGCATTTTTTCAATCCGCGCTTCCGTCAGGCGTGTCTCCTTTTCCATGCGTTCATGGAAAGCCTTTACTTCCTTGGCTGATTTCTTTTGAATGCTGTCTTCAATATCAGCGTAAAGAGCATCCGTCTTCAGGCGGGCGTCATGAAGAATTTTTTCGTAGGCTTCGTGAACATCCGCGGCTTCTCTTTGTAAATTTTCCGCTGAAGAAAAATCACTTTCAATATGTTCGCGGCGATTTTCCAACGTACCGGAAATAACGGGGAGAATTCTCCGTGAAAACACCGTGTACAGAACGATGAACATAACCACCAGCCAGAATATCTGGCTGGGATATGTTGACGGGTCCAACTGCGGCAAACCGGAAGGGGCATGCCCTTCGGCGTGAGCCGCAATGTCCTCGCCATGATGCGCTATTTCTTCAACAGCCTCGACAGCAAAAGCGGCGGCAGCCCCGTAAACGGAAGCAACCGCCGTAAATACTGGAAGATGAAGTTTCGAAAAACGCATCAACACCGTTCTCCTCTTATGCTTAGAATACGAAGAGGATAATCAACGACACCCCGAGAGCGAAAATAGCAAGCGCTTCCGTCAGGGCGAAGGAGATGAAGTATTTCTTGTCCAGAACTTCCACAGCTGAAGGGTTACGGCCTGCAGCATCATTGTAAGATGAGAAGATCAGACCCAGCGCAATACCCACACCGAACATCGGCAACAGGGCGATAGCAGCAGCCAAAAGCTTCATACCAACATCAACTTCCATTTTAGTTTCCTTTTCTTTTTGTTAGTCAGTTAAACCGTTTTATGCCCGCAGATCCTACACATTTAGTGGTGCAGATCAAGGGTATCTTTTAAATAAATACTGCTCAGGATGGCAAAAATGTAGGCCTGCATCAGCGCCACCAGAAGCTCCAGCGCATACAGCGCCACGTTAAAGATCATCGGCACGAAACCTGCCAGGACGCCGCCGAAACCGACAGCCGCCAGCATGGTGCTGAAGCCTGCAAAAACTTTAAGCATCAAGTGTCCCGCCAGCATATTGGCGAACAGACGTACAGAAAGCGTTACAGGGCGAATAATGAACGAAAGCACTTCGATCGGCACGATGAACAGTTTCAACGCAAAGGGTACCCCCGGCGGCGAAAACAGGCTGAGGAAATGCGTGCCGTGATTTACAAAACCCAGCACCGTCACCATGGCGAAAATCAGCAAGGCGAGAACACCTGTGACAATAATATGGCTGGTATAGGTGAAGGAGTAGGGGATAAGCCCCAGAACATTCCCCATCAGCACGATCATAAAAATCGTAAAGATAACAGGGAAGTAACGGCGGCCTTCGGCGCCTGTGTTTTCGCGGATCATGCTCGCGACAAACTCATATAAAATTTCGGCAAAAGCCTGCATACGGCCCGGCACCAGAGCTTTTTTCTGCGTTGCCAGAATCAGGAATGTGCAGGAAGTCACGGCGGCGATCGTCATCCATAGGGATGAATTGGTGAAAGACAGGTCCATATCGCCCACATAAAGCGGGATAATCGGGAAAATTTGGAACTGGTGGATCGGGTCAGCCATGGGTTCTCGCGTGGTTAATCCTGTTATTTATTGGTCTGAGCTGCTTTTAGCGTCTTTTTCCGCATCTGACAAGCCCTCTTGCGCCTGCTTTTTTTGGTTTTTTACACCAACCGCCGTGCCCATATTATTGATCAGGCGGTAAATGTTATAAAACCCGGTGCAAACACCCAGAAAAAACATAATCAGAAGGAAAGCCGGCTTGGTCTCGAAATATGAATCGATGCCGTAACCAATCGCGGTGCTGATAAAAATAGCGCCCGCCAGCTCGATACCCGCCTGTACGCCTTGCCGAGAATCGGACTCAGGCGCTTTTACCCCTTCGGCCTTTTGCTGGCGCGCCGCTTTAATTTTATCCTGCAGGGATTGAATATCACCGGAATCATTCATCAAACTACGCCGCCTCCTTCACGAACTCAAATGATTGTTGAAGGTCCACGGACACCAGCTGTGAGATACCTTTTTCCGCCATGGTCACCCCGTAAAGCCTGTCCATCCGCGCCATGGAAAGGCGATGGTGGGTGATGATCAGGAAGCGGGTCAGGCCGCGTTCTGAAATTTCCTCCAGCAGATCGCAAACCCGATCAACGTTGGAATCGTCCAGCGGCGCGTCAATTTCGTCCAGCACACAAATGGGTGAGGGATTTGTCAGGAACATCGCAAAAATAAGTGCGACAGATGCCATGGTTTGTTCTCCCCCGGAAAGAAGAGAGAGGGATTGCAGGGACTTGCCTGGCGGCTGCGCGAATATCTCCAGCCCGGCACCGAGCGGGTCGTCAGAATCGATCAGCGACAGATTGGCCTGCCCGCCCTGAAACAATCGCGTAAACAGCACTTTGAAATGAGCGTTGATTTGCTCGAAGGCTGCCAGCAACCGCTCTCGCGCTTCTTTGTTAATTTTCTGAATAGCCCCGCGCAGTTCCTGCGCCGCTTGCATAAGCTCGCTCTGCTCCCTCAGAAGGTCAACCATCTCGCCTTCCAGCTCCTGGGTTTCCTGATCGGCGCGCAGGTTCACGGGGCCGATAGAATCCCGCTCGCGTATCAATCCGTCACGCTCGCCTTTATATTTAGGCAGGCTATCGACCTGCAGCGAAGCAGGGTCTTGCGAGAGATGTGATGACAGCGCCGAAGGCTTCATCTCGAACTTCTCATCAATGCTTTCCGTCAGCGCTTCGGATTGTTCTTTCAGCGCACTTAACGTGGCATGCGCCCCGGCCCGTGCTTCCCGTGCTTCCCCCAGAATGCTTTCGGCTTCGCGCAAGGCTTTGGTGGTTTCCGCGACTTCACTTTCAATGCGCGCCAGATGATCGGCCGCCTCTTGCCGCTGTTGTTCTCGCTCGGAAATTTCACCCAGCAGCTTTTGCTTTTCTTCTTCCGAGCGAGCCGGGCGCGAAGTCAGCTCGTCCAGCTTGGTTTTTAATTCCTGCGTGCGCGTTTCATAAGCTTTTAACTGCTCCCGCGAACGGATCACGCGGTTTTGTAGGTTCACGCGCTCATCCCCGATAGCTTGCAATCTGGCTTTTCTTGAGTTTTGCTCCTGCAAGAAACGCTCATAACTACGGAGCGCGTCCTGATGTGCTTCTCGCGCTTCAGTCAAATGGGCTTTCAGCTCATCGGTTTTGGCGATTTTGCTCTCATCATCCTCTGCCCCCATGGCGGCGAGCGCTTTGCGGTCGGCGGCAAGTGCTGTTTCCAGCTCCTTTATCTCGCCCCCGATGCGGGTAATGGTTTCCTGAACACGTTCCAGCGCGCCGGAATGCTTGATTTGTTCCTCCCTCAGTTTAGCAGCGCTGCGCTCTAATTCCTGCAACTCGCGCTCCCTATCGGATAATTCTTTTGAGTTTTCCTGTATCTGCGCCTTTAATATTTTTTTCTTTTTCCAGAGCTTTTTCCAGAGCGGAAGCCGTTTGCGCGGCTTTATCCTCAATCGCTTTTTGGCCCGCATAAAGCGCATCCAGCTTGTTTTTCTGTTCCAGATGGCGGGCATTACTATCCTGCGCCGCCGCCTTCATACAGAACCCGTCCCAGCGCCAGTAATCGCCTTCCTGCGATACAACCGCCTGACCGGGCAGGAGAGCATCCAGATATTTTTCCGCTTCCGCCGCGTCCTTCACAAAGCCGATCTGGCTCAGGGCGGCCTGCAATATTTCCGCCGCCTTGATATGCGGGGCGAGGGGGGGCAGCCCGGACGGCAATGCAGGCAGGCTTGCCGTGCTGCGCTTGCGCCAGAAGCTCGGCGCCCGTTCATCCAGCGATGCCATCAGTGAGTCGCCCAGCGCGCGGGACAGTGCCTTTTCAAAACCGCTATCGGCTTTCAAGTCATTGAGAATGGGCGGGAATTCTTTATCGACGCTGCCAACCAGAATTTTTTCCAACACAGCCAGCTCCGCCTGAAAGGAGGATAATGCCTTCTGCGCTTCGCTGCTGTCAGTGCGGGCGGCGGATATGGCGGATTCTGATTTTTCAAGACCGGCAGCCAGCGCCGTCTTTTTATCCTGCAGGGTTTTGATTTTACTTTGCAGTCCTTCAATTGCCGACAAGGCTTTTTTCTCCAGCGCCTTTAATTCATTACCTTCTTCCAGTCCGGCTTTTTCGCTTTCCGCTTCTGATTTGCGGGATGCAAGGCTTTCCAGCCGTTCCGCGGCTCTGGCAATCTGGCGGGTCAGAGCTTCGCGCTGCGCTTTGGCTTCTGCCGCCATCTGCATCAGGCTGGTGTAATCGTTTTCAAGAACCGTGACTTTTTCTTCCAGTCTGGTTTTTTCAGCCTCCAGCGTTTTCAGGCGTTCGACCTCACCGCCCTCCAAAGCCAGAAGGGATGATTGCTCGCCCAGAATATTTTCGAGCGTCTTTTCACTCTCAAGCAATGTTTGGGCTTCGTGATCTTTGTCCTTGCCCGTTTGCTCCAGCTGCGCCGCTGTTTCCTGAATCGCGTTCTTCAGGCGTTCATCCTCTTCTTCCAGACGCATCAGGGACAGTTTTTTGTTTTGCAGGGCGGCAGCGGCCTCAGCCTCCTTATTGCGCAGGGCAGGCAGTTCTTCGGCCTGCGTGATTTGCGTTTTGCTAAGCTGGGTCACCGTCACCATTTTCTCAGCCACGATGCTTTCTGCTGCATTAAAAGCACTTTCCTGCGTGCGGCGTTTTTCCTCCAGCGCGCGCCACTCCAGCCAGGCGATCAGGATATCGATCTGGCGGATCTGCGCACTTAAATTACGATAACGGGCTGCCTGACGGGCCTGACGCTTCAGGGCGTTCAAACGCCCCTCCATACCGCCGGTCAGATCGCTCACGCGCTGCAGGTTCGTATCAGCCGCCTTCAGGCGTAACTCAGCTTCATGACGGCGGGCATACAACCCGGCGATGCCGGCGGATTCTTCCAGAATCATCCGGCGTTCCAGCGGTTTGGCGGAAATGATCTGGGTAATGCGCCCTTGCGAGACGAGAGCGGGGGATGACGCCCCTGTCATGCTGTCGGCCAGCAACATCTGGACATCGCGCGCACGGACCGTTTTGCCATTGATTTTGTAAACGGAGCCGTGGTCACGTTCGATCCGGCGGGTAATTTCAATTTCGTCAAACCCGTTATAAGCCGCGGGGGCCTTACGGGATGAGTTATCCATCAGCAGCGACACTTCGGCGATATTGCGCCCGGCGCGGTTGGATGTCCCGGCAAAGATGACATCTTCCATACCGCCGCCGCGCATCTTGCGGGCTGAGCCTTCGCCCATCACCCAGCGCAACGCTTCCACCAGATTCGATTTGCCGCAGCCATTCGGCCCGACAATACCGTTCAGTCCCGCGCCTATCTCAAGCTCGGTTTTGTCGGCAAAGGATTTAAACCCCTGCAGGCGCAGCTTCGTAAATTGAACCATGATTCATGCAGTAATACGAAAAAAACACCGCGAATTGCAAGCATTCCCGGTGTTTTGTAAAATTTTTTATGGGGATTTATTTTTTATTCGTCAACGGCCTTTTCAAAGGCGTCTATGCCGCGGGCACCCTCAACCTTGGTCTTGCCATTCACAATGAAGGTGGGGGTTGAGTTAATTTGATGTTCCTGCTGGGCTTTTTGAACCATCTCTAGAATGCCGCTACGCAAGGG
Source organism: Alphaproteobacteria bacterium (assembly GCA_021208265.1). Classification (GTDB taxonomy): domain Bacteria; phylum Pseudomonadota; class Alphaproteobacteria; order Micavibrionales; family Micavibrionaceae; genus JAJOJU01. The sequence goes on from JAJOJU010000018.1 coordinate 19,684, forward strand.
GGCACTATCCCAGCAATTTTCAAACTGTTGAGCGGAAAGCCCTGCCAATTGAGCGTTTTGTTTCAGATATTTTTTATAAGTATCGGAATAAGCCCATTGATCTTGTGTTTCGAAAAGCAACTGAATGAAATCAAAATATTTATCAGACGGCAGGCAACGGGCAATCATGCTGGCCTGTAATGCCGGACCGTTTAAAGGAAAATCAGATATCACAATGCGCGCCTTGCCGGTATCGATTAGTTTTTCCTTCAGTTCCTTGTATGTGTTTTTGTGGAAATTACCGCAATGGCTGCAGGTAAGGGAGCTGTATTCCACAATCGTTGCTTCAGCATCGCTATCCCCGAGGCTCCGTTCGGCAAGGGCTGTATCCAGTTCGTCCTGAGACAGCGCTACGGGTGTAAGAACCTCTTCCTCTTCCGTGGCAATCTCTTCAGTGGCTTCTGCTACAACAACATCATCCTCAGCTGTTGTCGCCGTTTCCTCAGCCTGCTCTGCTGTGGGCGGTTCGGTTACGGATGATGTGTCTTCCTTGCTGCCGCCCCCCATAGCAACAGCCAGAAAAATAATAACGACCAAGCCTAGTATCCCGGCTCCGATTAGTTGAGTATTTTTTGATTTGAAATCTATGGTCATGATATCACCCCCGGCAGAAAATATAACGAAACAACCATAAAGACTATAGTGCGGACAGGGGGGAAGTTCAACCTCATTCCAGATTTTTCAATATATCGGAGGCACTCATCGGCATAACTTCCAGATCCCGGCCTCGTTCAGATTGTTTTTCCGAAGTTCGTATAGCGGCCCTGCCCCCGGAAGTATCCTGAGAGCGCAACCGTCGAATGTATTCGCGCGATACACTGAAGCGTGTCGGGCGATCAAGTGGCAGTGGCGGTACAGCCAAGGTAGTTACGGCAAGGTTAGCAGTCATAACCGCCTCGTCAAACATCGGGGGCGGCGTATAGCCATTCAAGCCATCATAGGCCTTGGCATCACTATAAAAAAAGAAAAGCGCGGTCAGAAAAGACAGAACGACCGCCGCGGAGAATCGCAAGGTCATAGACCTATTTTACAGCTTGCAGGATCTTTCGCAAATCATCGAACAGGAAGTTATTCGCAGCTAATACATTTCCGGTCTCGAGGGGCTTTGCCGTGGTAGAGTCAATATCGCCCACATAACCACCTGCCTCTTTCACCAAAAGAATACCTGCCGCCACATCCCAGGGCTTTAAGTTACGCTCCCAGAACGCATCGCAACGCCCGGCAGCAACATAAGCCAGATCAAGCGCCGCCGCGCCATAACGGCGCATGGCAATGCCTGTATCCTGAACAGCCTTATATTCCGCCGCAAATTTGCTGCCGCTGTCTTTTAAGGCCCGTTGAGGTTCCCCCACAAGAGTCAATGACATATCAAGCTGGCGGCGCCCGGATACGCGCAGGCGTTGACGGCGGCTGTTAAATGCACCTTGCCCTTTTTCAGCGATAAACATTTCGTCCTTTACCGGGTCGAACACAAGCCCGGCTGTCAGTTCACCCTTTAGCTGATACGCAATCGAAATACACCAATGCGGCAGCCCGTGCAGGAAGTTGGTTGTCCCGTCCAGCGGATCGATAATCCAGATATGATCGGTTTCAGACCCCTTGATAGCGCCACTTTCTTCCATCAGGAAGCTGTGATCGGGATAGGATTTTGTCAGTTCGCGGTGAATAATTTCTTCAGCGCGCTTGTCAGCAGCGCTTACGAAATCGCCGGGACCTTTCTGGGAAACCTGAAGGTTTTCAACCTCCCCAAAATCGCGCAACAGGGAACGGGACGCCTTTTCAGCGGCCTTCGTCATAACGGACATCAAGGGAGATAGTGCAGCCATTTAAATACTACTTCGCACGCTCAACATAGGTGGCATCCTCAGTCCTTACAACGACCTTCGTGCCGGCCTCAATAAACGGGGGCACAAGAATACGCACGCCGTTTTCCAGCACGGCGGGCTTATAGGATGTAGTAGCTGTCTGGCCTTTAATCACGGGATCGGCCTCAACAATCTCAAGCACAACGTTCGGCGGCAGTTTGGCACCCAGTGGTTCTGTTTCGAACATTTCAATCTCGACAATCATGCCTTCCTGCAGAAAGGGCGCGCGCTCACCAAAGACTTCGCCTTTAACGGTAATCTGTTCAAAATTTTCCTGATTCATGAAATGATAGTCATCGCCATCGGCATACAGGAACTGGTAATCATTTTGTTCCAAGCGCACGCGCTCAACCGTTTCCTGCGTACGGAAGCGTACGTTATCCTTGTTGCCGGAACGCACGTCACGCAATTCAATCTGGGAAACAGATGCGCCTTTGCCCGGCTGCATAATCTCGTTCTTCACAACGACCCAGAGCTTACCGTTCAGTTCGATCACGTGACCGGAACGCAAATTGATAGCCGCTTCTTTCATGTTCTTAAATTTCCTTTGCCTTTATAGCTTTACTTGCCAGTGTTTATGACAGCTTCGCCCAGCTTTTCAAGCCTGATTTTTATATCTTCGTCCTCAAGCCCGGCCAGCGCGGCCTCCAGATCGGCTTTTTTTTGAAGGAGGTAGAGGCTGCGGCGGCACTTTCCTGCGCAGCGCGCCTTTTGAAGATGCTGCCGGGCGGGCCGTAAATTTAATGCCCGTGATCCAGCCTTCACCGAATAATCTATTTATTTTTTCCAAAATCAGATCCTTGCGGTAGTGCAGGGTGGTGGCATGAACGGATGTTGTTGATATTTCAAGCACCGCTTCCGGCGTGTCCTTGCCGGGGCGTTTGGCGTATATCAGCTTGGCGGGCTGGGCGATCGCCGCCATATCTGCGCCCATAATATCGGCCCATTGCCGGGCAATACGCCCCAGCGCTATATACTTTTTCGAACAATTCTGATCGACTACGCGGTTTGTGGCTTCGGAAACGGGACGCATAAGGATGAATTTACGAAAAAGCAGAGATAAAGTCGAGCGCTTTCAAGAAGCGCTTTTAAGCTGGTACGACAAATACGGGCGGGATATCCCATGGCGCTATAAAGGCGGCGCCAGGGCAGACCCATACCGTGTCTGGCTGTCCGAAATCATGTGCCAGCAGACGGTGGTTCAGGCCGTGGTGCCGTATTTCCTGAAATTCACGCAGCTATGGCCCACGGTGAACGATCTGGCCAACGCCCCATCAGAAGAGGTCATGAAACACTGGGCCGGGTTGGGATATTACGCCGCGCCAGAAACCTTCATAAATGCGCACAGATTGTGGCAACGGACCATAAAGGGGAATTCCCTGACACGCCGGAGGCACTTAAAAAACTGCCCGGCATTGGTGATTACACCGCCGCCGCCATTGCCGCCATGGCATTTAATGTCAGCAGCCCCGTGGTAGATGGGAATGTGGAACGTGTCATAGCGCGGTTATTCGCGGTTGAAGAGTCATTGCCTGCTGTCAAACCGTATCTAAAGGAACTTGCTAAACCGTTTTTTGAGGCCGGTTTCAAACGACCGGGTGATCTGGCGCAGGGGTTTATGGATCTAGGGGCGATGGTGTGCATTCCTGCCAATCCGCGCTGCGGCATCTGCCCCGTATCTGAATACTGCGAAGCTTACGACAAAGGGATTCAGGCTGAATTACCCCGCCGCAGCCCCAAAAAAACCAAACCGCAAAAGACCGGGCATGTTTATTTAATCCGTGATGATGCCAGAAATGTGCTTCTGGAACGCCGCGCGGAAAAGGCCATGATGGGTGGCATGAGCGCTTTTCCAACATCTGAATGGGTGGAGAAGGGGCGAAAGGCCAATCATCCGGCCTTTATCAATCTGGATAAAGTATCAGCAAAAGCGCCTTTTATTCGCCACAGCTTCACCCATTTTGATCTGCAACTGACGCTCCATCAGGGAGCTATCAGCGATGCAACCCCACCGCCAGATAATTTTTACTGGATCAGTGCCGATGATATCCTGCATCAAGGTTTTCCCACTTTATTCAAAAAAGCCTTGAAGATCTGGCACGATGAGCTGATTGCACTCCCCACCCGAAAAGCCTTATAATGAAGGCATGAAGTTTGTCCTTTTTCTGTCCGGGGTTCTGGTGGCGTTGTTGATATTATCTGCCCCCGGATATGCCACCACCGAATTTATCGTCAAGAAAGACCACATCTATGAAAAACCAACGATGGAGGAACTGTCGCGGCTATACTGGTCTTTGGGCGCTCTCGATTTCAACAATGATGCACATGTCGATAATTACCTGCTGATTAATGAATGCGGTATTTATCAGGAATATCGCCATAACGAATTTGAATGGTCACAGATCAGGGAATCAACCCGCGAACACATCAAAAGCGCAGCTTCCGACTTTCCACGGCGTCTGGAGTTCTTACAGCCGCTTTATCTGGGGGAATATAATATTGAAGGGGAATACTTTGATATTGCTCCTGACTACGTTAAACCGACATCCCGGCGGCTGGAAGTGTTGACCAAGGCGCAGATGGGGCCGATTTGTAACCAATCCGGTGAAATCGAAGGGTATCCCAAGGGGCTTCTGGTTGAGCTTACCCGCCCATTCGGTATTGATAAAATCCCCGTGCCCAAAGATAAGGCCGAGGGTTATATCGCTGAAAAGCTTGAGGAGTTCAACAAGCTGCTGGAGCATATGAAAACACGGAAACGCTTTTTGGAATCACGGGATGCTTACATCCTGATGCAAATTAGGGTTTTCGGTTATAAGGGCCCTGAAAAAATTGAGGATGGCTACACACTTAATGCCGTTTTTGCCGTTCTGGAGGGAATGGAGGTTTATGCTGACCGTGACCGCCGCGATTTGCTCTTCAAACAGAAATTTGACTTCTACAAAGAGCCGTCAGAATTTGAGCAGCGCCTGCAACAGCAATATCAGGCGCTCATGAATAACGAATTATTCCGTGGTCCAGACATCCAGGATGAAACCAAGGGGTTGGGTCTGTTGCACATTGCAGAAAAGCTGGTGGAAGAACGCAAGAGCACGGGCGCCTTCCTGAAAAGGCGGATACTAACGCACTGCCGACACCGCAAATCCATAAAAAATTAGCGCCGCCAGGAAAGCCGCACGCCGGCACTTTCCGGATTACCTTTAAATACGTCCGGTTTTTCGACCTGTAGCATCAAGCGCAGAATGCGCGCATCTTCCCACAACGCTTCCATAACATCATGGCAAAAAATTTCAATCAGATCATAATGTCTTCGTTCGGCAATCTCGCGGGCCATCGTTACAAAAGTTTCGTATGAAACCGTCTGGTTGATATCCTCAGCCATTATTTCAGGCAGGGCACATTCCGCTTCAATGTCCAGAATAACGCGCTGAGGAGCCACTTTTTCATGCGGATATATGCCTATCCGCATGGAAAGCTCCAGCCGTTTGATAAATACCGTGGCTGTGCGTGCGTTGCTCACTTTGCTAACAGCCCTTTACACCTAAGCCGTGCCAGTCATTGTTTCCTGAATGATTTGCTGGCGCAGATCATCAATCGGGCGGAATTTACCTTCATCTTCGTAATGCCAGTATGTCCAGCCGTTACAGCTGGGCGCGCCCTGCAAGGTAGCCCCCACCTTGTGGATGGAGCCCCGCACCCTATCAACACGGTTCTGGGCCATGACGGACCCATCGGCGTGAACCGTCACTTTAATAGTATCCTTGGCATCGCGTAGCACCGCGCCCGGCTTCAGCAGACCTTTTTCCACCAGCGTACCAAATGGGATACGCGGCTGTTCGCGTTTTGCAGGAGTTTCGACCAAATGCTTCTCAAGCTCTTCCACCTGCGCCAAACGTTCGGTGGCAGCTTTGATATAAGTATCATCACGTTCAATGCCGATGTAATGCCGTCCCAGCTTTTTAGCCACAGCACCCGTTGTACCTGTCCCGAAGAAGGGATCAAGCACAACGTCGCCACGTTTGGAGGAGGAGAGAATTACACGATAAAGTAAACTTTCAGGCTTCTGAGTGGGGTGCGCCTTGGCACCATCAACCCCTTTGAGGCGCTCAGCACCTGTACACAAGGGAAGCGTCCAGTCGGACCGCATCTGCAAATCCTCGTTCAAGGATTTCATAGCCTCATAATTAAAGCAGTATTTCGATTTTTCGGACTTCGCTGCCCAGATCAGCGTCTCATGAGCATTCGTAAAGCGGCGGCCACGGAAATTAGGCATGGGGTTAGTTTTGCGCCAGACGATGTCGTTCAAAATCCAGAATCCCATATCCTGCAACATCGCGCCCAGACGAAAGATATTGTGGTAAGAGCCAATAACCCAGATCGCACCATCGGGCTTCAGTACATCATAAGCGGCGGAGAGCCATTCACGGCTGAAATCATCATAGGATTTAAATGAGTCAAATTTATCCCAGTCATTATCAACCCCATCCACGCGGCTGTTATTGGGGCGATGCAGATCCCCCTGAAGCTGCAAATTGTAGGGCGGATCGGCGAAGATCAGGTCTACACTTTCGCGGGGCAGAGAACGCATAACATCAGCGCAATCACCTTTAATAATTTTATCTGTGAGTAATGCCAATTTTTGACTCGACATGATTTCTCCATTTCTCAAAAACGAGAGCGAATCATGATTCAAAACCGAATCGGGGTCAAGCATTAAATTCGAATTTTTAATGGAGTCAGGACTCTAGGCGCGAATCTTGAGTCTTTCTGCGGCTTCCAGATAAGCAGCTACAGGTGCAAAAGAACGGCGGTGATGGATAGTAATGCCATATTGGGCAATCCCCTCCATATGAACTTTTGTGGGGTAACCTGCGTTACTCTCCCAACCATAATGCGGATGATCTTCAGCCAGGCTGCGCATCAATTTGTCACGATAGGTTTTGGCAATAATGGACGCCGCCGCGATTGAGACCGAACGACTATCTCCCTTCACCACGGGGATACCCCGGCAGGGCAGGGCCCTCGGCAGGCGATTACCATCCACAAGCGCCACAGGCGCTTTATGAGCCATAGACTCATAAGCACGAACCATGGCGGTTAAGGATGCTTGCAGGATATTCAGATCATCAATCTCGCCCGGCGTGCATTCTGCCAGTGCCCAGATACATTCCGTGCGAATAAACTTATCCAGCACATGGCGCTTTTTTTCGGACAGCTTCTTGCTGTCGTTAATCTCGCCGGTCAGGGGATGCTCCCGCAAAGCCGGGGGAATATAAACGCAGGCCGCTACAACCGGGCCGGCCAAAGGCCCGCGCCCGACCTCATCAAGGCCGCAGACATCATCAGGCGCGTATTCGTCTTCCAAAGTAAAATCGGGCATCCGCGTCAGAATGCCTGATTCTTATTTCAAATCAAAAAAAACCTAGTAACCCGCTGGCTCCGGTCCGTTTTGCGAAGGCGGTGAAGCTTGAAACCCGTACTGCGCATATATGCGTAGACTGTCAAGGCTCCCCCCGCTGGTGCCATAGCGCAGGTCATTTGGGCGGCTGGTAATAAGATCCATCAGGATTTTGTAGCGCATAGTGTCAACCGGCGCGGTATCTAGGGTTTTACCAACCCCGCCGGAGATTTTAATCATGCGTTGATACCCGGTCAGGTCTTCAAAGTCGGCCACGGCCTGCATCAGTGTTGCGCCTGCCATAAGGCTCGCACTATCTTTATCAAGATTAAGATGAGGATTGCCTTTTCCTGTTGACGTCTTCAAATAATCCGCCCCGCATTCCAGCGCCATAATACAAGCCTGGAAAAGATCCTGATAATTCTCAAAAGCGGCTGTCTGCATGATGGTTTTCAGAATGACCGGATTTTCGTCCGGGGCCAATGTGCTGTTATGTTCATCCACCGCACGGCGCACGGCGTTCAGTTTTGCAACGACAGCTTCAAAATCGCCGTCCATAAAAGCAAGAACATCAAAAACCGTATCCAGATGCTGCGCCCCGGCGGCGATGTCAGCCTTGGCTTCTTCGTAGATTTCTTCGGGAGTATATTCCTGCGGGCAAGGAAAAGCATTTACCGCGGCAAGATCAATGTCATTACCTGACAAGGTTTTTTTTAGCAACAGCCAGCCCACCCGGCAAAACACGCTCGCCAAAAATGCATACGGCAGCAGCACTATTATTACCATTACCTATGGCTTCCCGGCACAGCGCTTCAATCTCTTGCTTTGTTTCCGCCCCAGTCAGGGATGTATGCTCAATACTGCGGGCGTTCTCAAGCGCACCAGCCTGAGGCGCGTTTTTATAGCGGCAACATGCAGAACTTTTTCCTGCAGATGTTTCGGCATACCAAGAAAAAAACGGGTCGGTAGACAAATCCATAATACTCTCCCTAACGTCAGATTTATGGATTTGTCTTAATGCCTTTTTCTTTATATGTCAAAAAATCCCTTTTACTGGACTGATTTCTTGGCAATCTCAAAAATATCCGGGGCGATATTTGGTGTTTTAAGGATTTCCTCCAGCGCAGACCTCATCAGTTTTTGCCGATCCGGTGTATAACGGCGCCATTCCCGCAAGGGGTTTAACATCCGCGCCCCAATCTGCGGGTTGATGCTGTTGAGGCGTATTACGGCATCCCTCAGGAATTCATACCCCTCACCATTCGCCGCATGGAATTTTACGGGATTGTTCATGGCAAAGGACGCGTACAGCGAACGTACCCGGTTAGGGTTCTTCATGGTAAATTGAGGGTGGGCATACAGCTTTTCCAGATCGCTCATAACAGCATCCCGCCCGGACATGGCTTGCACGGCGAACCATTTATCAATCACCAGCGGATATGACTCAAAGCGCTCATAGAAATCTAACAAAGCAGATTCGCGTTCAGGGCAATCCATATCGGCAAGGCGGGCAAGGGCCGCCAGACGGTCCGTCATATTATTGGCGTTATCATATTGCGACTTGGCCCGCGTGGCGCAGCCCGTGCCGCGCGTGGAGGTTAAAATGCCCAAAAGGGTATTCTGCAATGCCCGCTGTCCCATGGCCTCTGGTGTAGTAGCAAATTTAGGACCGCTGCGGTTGACATCATATAGCGCCTTTAGCCGCTCCTTATAAGTGCCTTTAATAGCATAAAGCACGGCTTCCCGCGCGGCATTGATGGCCTCCGGATCAACAACATCCCGTGTCTGACCTATGCGGGAAACATCCGGCAGGCTGAGTGCGCGCGCCGCCAGAGCTTTATCTGCCGACTTATCACTGGCCCGGCGCAGCATGTCACCATACGCACTCAGAAATTTTTCCGGCACCGCGTTACCACCATCAATCATGCCGTTTATGACGTTTAGCATATAGGTTTGCCCGGCTTCCCAGCGATTGAACCCATCACTGTCATGCACCATTAAAAAGCGCAAATCCTCGTCAGAAAGATCGGTTTTTAGTGTTACGGGCGCTGAAAAATTGCGAAAAACGGACGGAACAGGCTTATTTTTGATATTTTTGAAGATAAATTCCTGATTATTTTCCTTCAAATGCAGTATTTCATCCACTAAATCCGTCCCATCAGGTCCCAAAAGTCCAATTTTGACCGGAATATGCATGGGTTTTTTGTCAATTTGTCCCGGTGTCGGCGGTACTTTTTGGGTAAGCGTCACAATATAAGTTTGCGCGGCCTCATCATATTCACCTTTAAAAGTCACCTCCGGTGTTCCGGCCTGGGAATACCAGAGCTTGAACTGCGACAAATCAACACCGCTCGCATCTTCCATGCATTTTAGCCAGTCATCGCATGTAACGGCTTGCCCGTCATGGCGGCTGAAATATAGATCGGTCGCCTTGCGGTAATTGTCAGGCCCCAGCAGGGTGCGCGTCATACGGATAACTTCTGCACCTTTTTCGTACACGGTCATGGTGTAGAAATTATTGATCTCGATATAGTTATCGGGGCGAATGGGGTGGGCGAGGGGGCCGGCATCCTCCGGGAATTGCAAGCGGCGCAGATGCGCGACATCGTCAATGCGCTGCACAGGCCGGGAGTTAAGATCGCTCGAAAACTCCTGATCGCGGAAAACCGTAAGGCCCTCTTTGAGCGAGAGCTGGAACCAGTCACGGCATGTTACGCGGTTGCCGCTCCAATTGTGGAAATATTCATGCGCCACCACGCTTTCTACCTGAATATAATCACGGTCAGTCGCTGTATCCTGCTGGGCAAATACAAGAGCCGTATTGAAGATGTTGAGGGATTTATTCTCCATCGCCCCCATGTTGAAATCGCTAACAGCAACGATGTTAAACAGATCAAGATCATATTCCAGACCATAAACATCCTCATCCCATTTCATCGATTTCTTTAAAGATTCCATGGCATGCCCACACTGCCCTTCATCGCCGGGACGAACATAGATATAAAGATCAACCATGCGGCCTGATTTCGTAGTGTACGTATCGTGTATGTGGGTTAAATCACCCGCGACCAGCGCGAAAAGGTAACAAGGCTTGGGGAACGGGTCGTGCCAGACGGCAAAATGCCTGCCATGTCCGGCGTCGCCATGATCAACGCGATTACCATTCGATAGCAGCACCGGATAATGTTCTTTAGACGCTTCCAGCCGTGTTGTGAACATCGCCATGATATCAGGACGGTCTAGGTAATAAGTAATGCGGCGGAATCCTTCGGCCTCACATTGCGTACAATACGTACCGCCGGATTTATAGAGCCCCTCCAGCCGCGTGTTATTTTCAGGATGAATGCGCGTTTTAATTTCCAGCGTGAATTCAGCCTTATGAGGGCAGGGGATGGTCACCCCCCTTATCCGTCACCACATGCCCCTGCACAGGCGTACCGTCTATGGTGATTTCCAGCAGCTCCAGATCCTCGCCATAAAGGAATAAATCATCCCGCGTGTGAGGCTCGGCCGTGAACTGCGTTTTGGCTGTAACGATCGCATAGCCCTCATGCAGATCAAAATTCAGATCGATATGACTGATTTGGTAAGGGCTGGGCTTGTAATCTTTTAGATAAATAGTCTGGGGCGTATCGGTGCGCATGGATTTTCCTCACGATTCCTGATTGAATACTATGCATGAAAACGCCCACTCTGGAAACAGCCCGGTTGATTTTACGCCCCGTCACACTGGAGGATGCCCCCTCCATCCAAAAACATTTTGCACATTGGGATATTATCAAGAACCTCTCCACCGCTGTACCGTGGCCTTATCCGGCTGATGGGGCCCGGACCTTTCTTCAGGGTACCATTATGCCTCAGGTTGAATCCGGGGACACTCATGTCTGGGCTATCACCCTGAAAGACAAGCCGAATGAAGCCATCGGCATGATAAATTTCCGTCTTAAAGATAGCGGGAAAGGCAATCGCGGCTTCTGGATAGCGCGGGAACACCAAAGGCAGGGATTGATGAGCGAAGCCCTGGACCCCGTTCATGACTTCATATTCAATATGCTGGGCGTGGAAAGCTTTACCGTCTGCAATTCTATCAGCAATATCGGCTCACGCCGCGTGAAAGAAAAAACGGGCGCCGTTTATATGGAAGAGGTTGAAATTCCGCACCACACAGGTGGCAACAAGTCGGAAAAATGGCTGGTGACCAAGGAAAGCTGGCTAAAAACACTACAAGTTTAGAACCATGTCATTGCGGTGAATGAATTCTTCCCGGCCCAGATAACCAAGTATTTCAGCAATATGGGAGGATGATTTACCCAGCAGCTTTTGTGCTTCCACGCTGTCATAGGCACTAAGCCCCGTGCCGATAACAATGCCCGCCTCATCCATAATGGCAACGGGATCACCACGCTCAAATTCACCTGACACGGCCTTCACCCCCACAGGAAGCAAGCTTTTGCCGGATTTAAGCGCCGCCAGCGCCCCGGCATCAATAGTTAGCTTGCCGCGCGGCTTCAAATGCCCCTTCAGCCATCGCTTGCGTGCGTTGACCGGCGTGCCCTCTGCTTTGAATAGCGTTGATTTTACGCCGGGGTCATTACACAGCCGCGCCAGCGCGCCATCATCCCGCCCATCCGCGATAATAAGAGAGATACCGGAGCTCATGGCACTTTCCGCAGCCTGCACCTTGCTGCGCATGCCGCCCGTGGAGAGGCCGGCCAAAGCATCCCCCGCCATAGCGCGATGCCCGTCAGTAATTTTTTCGATAAGCGGGAAATGTTCTGCCATCGGGTTCACATCCGGATTATCGCTGTAAAAGCCGTTAGTAGTAGAAAACAGCAGAACCGTATCAGCTTCCACCATCTGCGCCACACGCACGGCAAGGCGGTCATTATCACCGAAACGAATTTCTTCCGTGGAGACGGTATCGTTTTCATTAATCACCGGCACAATCCCACGCTCGATCAGGGTATACAGCGTTTCGCGTGCATTTAGGTGCATACGGCGGTTTTCGGTTTCGCTAAGCGTGAGAAGGATTTGCGCGGTTTGCATACCATGCGCGGCAAAGGCCTGCGCATAAGCGTCATACATAAAAGGCTGTCCCACGGCGCTGGCGGCCTGTTTTAGCTCTAACGGTATGAAGGAGGGGGCTTTGTTCGTAGCAATGCCCAAAGCTTTCCGCCCCAACGCAATCCCGCCGGAGGACACAATAACAATCTGCTTTTTTTCTTTAATTAAAGCCTGAACATTACTTGATAATTCATTGATCCAATTTGATTTTATTGATCCAGATTGAATGTCGCATAGCAAAGCCGAGCCGATTTTAATAACCAGCCGCCGGGAATTTTTTAACTGATTTTGAGAAAAAGAACATGACATTAAGGAGAGAAAAATCCTTTTTCTTTCAGATTCTTCCTGCTCTTTTTGAATATTTTGATTGATGATTTCAGAGAGTTTGAACAGCACAGGCTCCACCCCCATGCCGGCCACGGCGGATATCGCCACAACAGGCTTTTTGATGGCTTTTTCAAGCACCTTGCGGCGTTTTTCCACCTCATCGGCAGGCAAAGAATCTGCCTTATTTAAAGCAACAATTTCATCTTTATCTTCAATGTCTTGACCGTACTCTCTCAACTCATTTCTAATGGTTTTATAGGCGGATTTCAGATCATCCTGCGTGATATCAATCAGGTGTAAAATCACGCGCGTGCGCTCAATATGCCCCAAAAAGCGGGTTCCCAGCCCCACACCATCTGATGCGCCTTCAATCAGTCCCGGAATATCCGCCAGTACGAAATCCTTATCGCCGACCTTAACAACGCCCAGATTAGGGGTAAGGGTGGTAAAGGGATAATCCGCAATCTTGGGTTTGGCATTCGAGCAGGCCGCTAAAAAGGTTGATTTACCAGCATTGGGCAACCCCACAAGCCCGGCATCAGCAATTAATTTAAGGCGCAGCCAAACACTGATTTCCTGTCCCGGCCAGCCCAGACCATGTCTGCGCGGTGCCTGATTGGTGGAGCTTTTGTAATGGGCATTACCGAAACCGCCATCGCCGCCCTTCAGAAACACCATGCGTTCGCCGGGGGTCATGAAATCAGCCAGAATGGTTTCTTTATCTTCATCCAGCACTTGTGTACCGACCGGCACACGGATGATGCAATCTTCACCGCCGGCACCCGTTTTCAGACGGCCCTTGCCATGTTCACCACGGCGGGCTTTAAAGTGCTGGTTATAACGAAAATCAATAAGAGTATTGAGGTCCTTTACAACCTCAAAAATGACATCGCCGCCGCGCCCGCCATTACCGCCATCGGGGCCGCCGAATTCAATATATTTTTCCCGGCGAAAGGAAATGCAGCCCTGACCGCCGTCACCGCTTTTCAGATGTATCTTTGCTTCATCCAGAAATTTCATTTTGCTATGCCCACATGGCCCATAAAACAAAGCCCGCCTTGGCAGCGGGCTTCATACTAAACTTTAACACACTCTATTACTCAGCAGCCTGTTTGCCCGCTACATCATTAGCCGCCACAACGTTTACGACCGGGCGGTCACCGGATTTTTTCGTGAACAGAACCTGACCATCCACCAGAGAGTAGATTGTGTGGTCTTTGCCGATACCCACGTTTTTGCCGGGCGTATACTTTGTACCGCGCTGACGGATAATGATATTACCTGCCAGAATTTCTTCGCCGCCATAGCGTTTTACACCGAGGCGCCGACCGGCGGTATCGCGTCCGTTCTTGGATGAACCGCCTGCTTTTTTGGTTGCCATATCCTAATCTCCTGTTTTATCCGGATGAAATTTAAGCCGTTTTCACGCCCGTGATTTCGATCAGAGTCAGTTCCTGACGGTGACCTTTTTTTACGGCGGTAATTTTGACGACGCTTTTTCTTAAAGATGGTTACTTTTTCAGCACGTGTCTGAGCCAGAACTCTAGCTGTCACGGAAGCACCTTTAACAGCAGGCTCGCCCACTGTAACGGATTTTCCATCGCTTACCATCAGAACATCATCAATCGTAATGTCTTTTTTCTCAGCGGCATCCAGCTTTTCAACTGTCAGCTTGTCGCCTTTCTGAACGCGGTACTGTTTACCGCCGGTACGCATAATCGCAAACATGGTATTTCTCTTCAGGTTTATTGATCGGCGAAGAAAATCATATTTTCACAGCCGCTGTCAAGACAAAGTTGTACATATTTAGATGACAGTATAAAGGCTTACTGTGCCATTTTACGGTAAAATGTCGATTTCGCCATGCCCAGCGCTTGGGAAGCCTTGGTAATGTTATTGCCAGAGGCGCTTAGCGTAACATCCATGATCTCCCGCTCCAGGGCCTCCATGGTTTTGGGCAGCCCCTTGGCATCGTGGAGAGAAATAATCAAAGACCCCGGAGTTTCTACGCTAACCGGTTCGGCCACAACCTCCTGCTTGCCCAGGGCACGCTCAATATCCTGAACATCCAGAACCATATCTTCATCCATCACACAGGCCCGGTGCATCAGGTTTTCAAGCTCTCGGACATTCCCCGGCCATGTGTGTGAGAGAAGAATATCTTCCGCAGCCCGCACCAGTTGATATGGCGCCAGCGAGTGCGTAGCGCAAAAGCGCTCAATAAAATGACGGGCGAGGAGAGGGATATCCAACCTCCGGGCTCTGAGCGGCGGGATTTCTATCTCAAACACATTCAGGCGAAAGTATAAGTCTTCCCGGAAGCGACCTGCAGCAACTTCCTCCTTCAAATCACGGTTGGTTGCAGAGATAACACGAATATCGACAGGGACGGTTTTCCAGCTCCCACGGGCTCAACCTCCCTCTGTTGTAAAACCCTAAGCAGCTTTACCTGTGCTTCCAGCGGCAACTCACCCACCTCATCCAGAAATATCGTTCCGCCATCAGCTTCCCGGAATTTACCGGATGTTTTCTCGGTTGCTCCCGTGAACGAACCTTTTTCATGGCCGAACAAGGTGCTTTCCACAAGCTGAGAGGGGATGGCCCCGCAGTTAACCGCAATAAAAGGCTTTCCCGCGCGGGAGGATTCGCCATGCATGGCCTTGGAAAACACCTCCTTACCCACGCCGGTTTCACCACTAATGAGTACAGGAATTTCGGAGGCGGCCGCCTTGCGGCTGAGGAACACGACATCCTTAAGTCCGTCCTCATGACCAATTAGATGATCAAACGTGAAATGTCCTGACTTGCTCTCAGAAAGCCTTTTTACTTCCTTGCTCAGGACACCAATTTTCAAGGCATTACGGACCGTTACAATCATGCGCTCCGCCTCGTAAGGCTTGGTAACAAAGTCAGTTGCCCCCAGTTTCATAGCGCCCGTGGCTTTTTCAATATCGCGGCTGCCGGTCAGCATAATCACGGGCAGAGCGGGATATTTCTGACGGATAATCGCCAGAGCCTCCATACCGTCCATGACCGGCATGTTTAAATCCAGAACAACCAGGCGAATATTTTTACCATCGTCATCTCGCAGCCAATCAAGTGCTTCCCGCCCATTAGCCGCGGTGACTGATTCCACTTCCAGCTTACGGCGCAAGAGCGTCTGCAGCATACTGCGCTGCATTTCATCATCATCAACGATTAAAATTTGCTGTCCCATTCTGGTTTAATGATAAATCAAAATAATGAAGAAATCGTTCTAAAATGAGACACAACTTACAGACGTATGTAAACCGTCTAAAATTGGGAAAGTTCAAAATGATATAAATGGCGGGCTTAGAGGGACTGGATTTGAACGCGCTGGCTGATGAGCTAAAGGCTTGGAACAGTCTGCTTGAACGCTGCATTTCTGTCAGCTAGGGGATCAAAAGACTAGGTCTATTGCCCCCAAATTCGCTCCAAAAGCTTTGCTAAGCCTGCGACGACCCCGCCGCCGACTATGTTCCAGAAAATCTGCCGTGAGGGACTCCCGCGTCGTTTGGCATCGTCCTCCAGCGCTTTGTGAACAGTACTAAGTTTTTTGCTGACTTGCTCGACACCCTCTTGAAGATGAGAATTGCGAGTTGCTTGCCTAAAGAGCTTATTCGCCTCATTTCTGAGTTCTTCATAAATTTCTGTTCTATAAAGTTCTTGAGGGGTAAGATTAGGTGGCGCAGCTGTATTAAAGTAAATCTCAACAAACTCACGCGGGTAATACGGATTGATTTCGCGCGAATGTCTGTCTGCATACACATGCGCTAGCCCTATTGTAATTAACAACTTTACTTCCCCACTCGCGTCAGCATTTGGGTCGAGCTTTGACTTTTCAACTTGCGCCAGAAGCAGTTGCTCAAAAATTGTCAGCATTTTGAACTTGGTTGAAAATTTTTGCGAAGCTATAAAGAAGCCACAACCTAGTCAGACCTTCAGGATATTTCCGGGTCTAATTTATTAGTAGCTCTCTGTCCTATTGCATCATCAGCATCGGTGGCAGGAGCCTTATTATTGACCGTACCGAATACTTCTGCACGTATAGCTGCAACGTCTTCCATTGCATGCCTGACACCTATCACCGCCGCTGCACGGACGGCATCAATTTGTTCTTTGGTCGGTTCAGGCCAGTCAGAAACTATTTTTGATTCTTGCTTAGTCATATTGCTCAGTGTAGTGATGTTTTTTACTGAACGCAACATTTCTTGAGCAGTTTGAACCTGTACGGCTCTGCCAGTGGGTGAAACCACGATTTTGCCGTAGCCACCTTCGGCAGCAGCGCCTCTCAAGGATGTCTTGGACCGTGAAGTTGCTTACCTACCATGCCTGCCTCCTCAGTCAGCGCCAGCCAAAGCCCTTAACAAATATATAGGTAGCATCGGTCGTCCACGCCAACAACGAAGGACTTGACTTCGCTTGTCGGGGTTCCTCAGCTCCGCAACTTTTATTACCGGGAGAAAGAACCGGGACGTCAGAAGGCAGAGTTAAGGCGTACCGCCAGATGTGTGCTGTATGACAGCACCATCTGGTCTCGGCGGTCTTTCGCCGCCTCGGGAAGGGGGCCATGCTGGCCCCCGTTCCATCCCCCCCGGCCCGGTGGCGCGAGGTACAAGGCAGGCTCCAACAAGTCAGAGCCATCACGCACTAGGTAACTCAACCCGGATGCGTCAGCACTTCGATAATCCGGCATTCGGCGATCCTGCCGCGCGAGCATGACCGGATCATGCCCTCGACCTCGTGCTTTAACGCCGTCAGGCGCTCAATGCGGCTGTCGATCACTTTCAGGTGGCCGCGCGCCAGCGCATCCACTCGGGCGCAGGAGCGCTGCGGCTTGTCAGCCAGCGCCAGCATTTCGCGGATTGTTTCGATCTCGAAGCCGAGTTCACGAGCATGACGGATGAAGCAAAGCCTGTCCACGCTTTGCTCGTCATAAATACGCCTGTTGCTCTCCGTTCGTGTCGGCTCCGGTAGCAGCCCGATCTCCTCGTAATAGCGGATGGTTGGCACCTTCA
Organism: Alphaproteobacteria bacterium; assembly: GCA_021208265.1. GTDB lineage: Bacteria > Pseudomonadota > Alphaproteobacteria > Micavibrionales > Micavibrionaceae > JAJOJU01. Next base: position 37,416 of record JAJOJU010000018.1, read on the forward strand.
CGCCCGCGCGTGATGAGAGCGCGCCTATCGAAATATCCTTCTTCATTTTGTTCTTGCTCCTCTAGTCACTAGAGAATGTAGGCTGGATAGCAGGAAAGGAAAGTGACGTCTGTGAGCGATAACTGCCAGACATCGGTGTGTTGCGGGAATGCGCGGTTTGACGGCTTGGACAAGCGCTACATGCGTGTGCTCTGGATTGTCATCGCGATCAATGCTCTGATGTTCGCTGTCGAAATGCTCGCCGGGCAACTGGCTGGATCGCACGCCTTGCAGGCCGATGCCCTCGATTTTTTGGGCGATACGCTTACCTACGGCATCAGTCTTGCCGTTATCGGCAAGAGCCTGTCTATCCGTTCAACGGCAGCCCTATTCAAGGGCTTGAGTCTCTCGCTGATGGGGCTTTGGGTTCTGGGATCGACAGTTTATCAGGTCCTGATTCTTGGCCTGCCGAATGCTGAAGTGATGGGCGTGATCGGATTTCTTGCCCTTGCTGCCAACCTTGCCAGCGCTCTTTTGCTGCTGCCCTACAAAGATGGCGATGCTAATGTCCGTTCTGTCTGGCTGTGTTCACGCAACGATGCCATCGGCAATGTCATGGTCATGCTGGCTGCTGTCGCCGTCTGGGCTTCAAGCTCCGCGTGGCCCGATCTCATTGTAGCAGCCATGATGGCAAGCATCTTCCTGTCATCCGCGTTTCATATCTTGCGCCAGGCTTGGCAAGAGCGCGGAGAATCTATCTCCACAAAAGAGGTGTAAGTTTCTGGGCGTCCCCCGTCTCTTCAATCCGGGGTCAGGCTCTCGTGAACCGAGCCTGCCCATGGAACGGCAATGACAGGCACGGGCAGTCTCGGCCCTTCGGGCTTCGATCCTTGACGCGGGAAGTGAAGTGAAGAGCTAAGGGGCGCTGCCCCTCGCGCGGGCAAGGCATCCAGACGTATCCCCACCTTTGGTGTGG